>NZ_JBVIJE010000026.1:0-113808 GCF_055581585.1 Streptomyces sp. NPDC031426 | reverse complement strand
GCCAGTTCTACCGGGGCTCCGCTTCTCGCGTCCGGCGTCTTTCCAGATCAGCCCTCACTTGCGGCCACGACCCGACCCGTAACTTCATGGCCTTGGCCTAAAGCCGTGGAGCCGGCCGCCCCAGCCACGACGGTGTTCTGACCTCGGCGGGCCGTCTCACGCTTACCCCGGCCTGGTCTTCGCCCCCTTGTGGGCGCGGACGGGCGACGGCGCGCAGCCCCGGTGACGAAGGCAAGGAGGGGCGGCGCGCCGTCGCCCGTCCGGCGCCGCCGCGCTGTGCGCGGCACCTCCGATCTGTGATCGGACTGCTTGCAGTTCAGGAGGCCGGGAGCAACGGCGAGCGAAGCGAGCCCTTGATGATGTAGGGAAACTCCCACCGCGCTACGCGTGGGCGCGTGGGCGTGTCAAGCATCAGATGGGATCCGACAACGCGTGGGCGTGTCCGGACGCTCCCGCGCTGATCCGCGGCACCTACTCACGTGAGTACCTGCACGGCTACGCTGAGGGGGTTAGTTGATACTTGACACGGCGGGAGCGTGCTTAGAGGGATGGGACCGAAGTCGGAGCGGGTCTACCGCACGATTCGTGAGTGGATCACAACAGGCAAGTACCTGCCCGGCACCAAGCTCCCCTCCGAGCGCAACCTGACCGAGGAACTCGATATCGGTCGTACAGCACTGCGGCAGGTGCTCGCGCGGCTGGTCGCTGAGCGCGTCATCGAGGTGCATGGCCGCAGCTCCTACCGCGTGCCAAATCGCTCGGTCACCGTTGAAGCCCCCGGCCACCTGGAACCCTGGCAGATCCACGGTGAGCGGACGCTGTATGACAACCGGTGGGTGAAGCTGTCCCTGGTTGATGTCGAGCCGCCGGGCGTCGAGCGGTTCGAACATCACGTCGTGCGCCTCCATCACGTGGCTATCGCTGCCGTCCTCGATGATCAGGACCGAGTCCTCATGCTCTGGCGCTACCGCTTCGTGCCTGAGTCGTTCGGCTGGGAGCTGCCCGGCGGGATCGTGGACCAGGGCGAAGACGCTGCCCAGACCGCCCTTCGTGAGGTCGAAGAAGAAACCGGCTGGCGTCCTGACTCGCTCGAACACGTCGTGACCTATCAGCCCATGGTGGGCATGGTCGACTCGCCTCACGAGATCTTCGTAGGGCGTGGTGCCAAGCACGTTGGCGACCCGACAGACGTTGAAGAAGCCGGTCACGTGGCGTGGGTGCCGCTCGCGGATATTCCGGGGCTGATGGAACGTGGCGAACTGATGGGATCAGGAACGCTCGTCGCGCTCCTTCATGTCCTCGCTTCGCGTGCCGCCGGCTCGTCGCCTACAACCGCTGCGTGAGCTGTTCGATGCGTCGCCGGTGCCGGACTGATCCGGTCTGGCTGGCGAGCAACCGAGCCTCCCGAAGGTGCGCATGAGCCTGGTCATACTCGCCTCGTGCGAGGTGTGCTTGGGCGAGATCGCACCGTAGGCCGGCTGTCGCTCTCACGAACGTCGGATCGACGGAGTCGAGGGCGACATAGAGGCCGTCCACTGCATCGTCGTCTCCTAGCTGGGCTAAAACGTTCCCGTGCCATCGAGCCAAGTGTCCTTCGTTCAGAAAGATGCTCAGCATGTCCGGGTCCCGCGCTTCTTCCCCTGGTGGCAAGAGGCGGGCGGCGTTGTCCAACGCTCGGCGGCAGTCGTCGGGCATCCCGGCTTTGGCGCAGATCTCCGCTTCCGCCGCGTAGAGCCAAGCTTGCAGCCGGGGCGACATCACCGCTCCGCCTACACGCTGCGCGTCGCGTACAAGCTCGACGGCCATTGCCGGCCGACCGGCGTCGCACAGCACGTACGCCTGCTCGGCCGTGGCATGCGCGAGATACATCGGCTCATCGGCTTCTTGAGCTGCGCGTTTCCCTAACTCGTAGTGCCTCCAGGCGCGTTCGACTGCACCCGCATCAAGGGCTTGCCACGCTGCTAGCGTCGCCGCTCCGGCTAGTGCACGGGCAACAGGGCGCCGCGTCTCTGGAAGCACAGCAAAGGTCAGTGCGTCTTCCAGTGTCGCCAGGTGTCCGGTCATCTGATCAATCAGGCTCGCCGCACCCATCTGCCGGTCGACGGTCCGCAACAGCTCGGTCTGATCCATGAACGTCTTGACCATGGTCAGGCTGACGCTCCGCGACGCATCTATCCGAGCAACGAGATCGTCATAGCCGTCAGTCTGGGTAGCTTCCCGCGGCGCCGGGGGCCTTCCGTGAAGCTCGTCATCGGTGACGCCGAACAGGGCCCGGAGGATCTTCGAGTACCGCTCGCTGATCGGCCGTTTGCCGTTCTCCCACTCCGAGACGTAGACGCGCAGGCTCGCCGTCGACGCGACGGTAAGCATGTGGTGGCGGGCGAAGTTCTCGATCTCGCGAATCAGCCTCTCTTGCGACCATTCGCGTGCTGTCCGTATCGCTCGGAGCCCACCAGTCACGTACACCGCCCTGCATGTGGTTTCTGCTTCCCAACAGCAGCATGCCTCACGTTGGCGCAGGTCGGGAGGGGTTAACCCCAACCTTAACCAGGCTCCCGTGAACCTCTGTTGACTACCGCCGAGTTGAACTGCGGAGTTCCCTAGAAGTGTCACCAGATGGCGATTTGAAGAAGCCAGAAGATGACACCGCTTGACATCTGGTGCGCACCAGATGCAATCTACTGGTGCGCACCAGATGGGAACGCAACTACCCAGGGCCGTAGGCCCGTTGGGTCCAACCAAAGCACAGGAGCGGCGACCCACCGCCAAGCAAGTACGCCGCTCCCGTCCCTCGAAGGGAACTCCATCATGCGACAGATCCCCGTCGACACGAACGGCGCGACCCTGATGGTCGCTCAGCCTCCGCAGACGAAGATGAAGGACAAGCGCAACGGCGTGATTGCCACCGACCGGGACACCGGTCACACGCTCGTGACCGTGGACGTGCTGTTCGTGATGAACGGCAACGCGGAGGTTGTCACGGTGACCGTGGCGGAGCCAGACATCTCCGGTGAGCTGGCCATGGGCACCCCGGTTGCAATCACGGGCCTGGTGGCCGTGCCGTGGGAGAACGAGTTCAACGGTCAGAAGCGGCACGGGATCTCATTCCGTGCGGTTGCCGTCACCTCGTTGGTCGACACCTCCGTGAAGGCGGCCTGAGCCATGACGTGGCTGACCGTCGCTCTGGTGCTGGTCGTCGCCGCTGCGGGTCTCCTGCGGTGGCGGCGCCCCGCCTGGTACTGGCTCACCTTCGGTGTCACCCTGGCGAGTCTGCGGGTCCTGGTCCGTTACGCGTCCGTCATGGACGCCTGTGGGCTGACGGTTCCGCCCTCGCGCTGGCGCCTGGTCCTGGCTCGGGCCGCGAATCGACCGGTTCCCGGTCCCCGCGCCCCGCGCATCCTGCGTCTGCGGCCCACCCGGACCGGGCTGGTGCTGCGGCTGGGGCTCCGTCCTGGTCAGGACGCGTTCGACGTGGCCGCCTCGTGTGACCGGTTACGGCATTCGTTCGCCATGTACGGCGTGACCTCGCGGGAGGTGCGTTCCGGTGTCGTGGAAGTTCGGATGACCGGCTATGACGTGCTCAAGCGGGTGCAGATGCCGGCCAAGGTCGACACCCGTCCGATGCGGATCCCGGTCGCGCTGCGGGAAGACGGTGCGGTCCACTACCGCGATTACCGGGCTGTGCCGCATGGGCTGACGCTCGGTGCCACGGAGTCCGGCAAGTCCGTCTACCAGCGCAACGTCGTCGTCGGGCTCGCCCCGCAGCGGGTTGCCCTGGTCGGGATTGACTGCAAACAGGGTGTGGAGCTGTTCCCGCTGGCTCGCCGGTTCTCCGCGCTCGCCGACAACCCCGACACCGCCGCCGAACTGCTCGATGCCCTGGTGTCCCACATGCAGGACGTCTACCAGGTCATCCGCGCCGAACAGCGCGTTGCCGCCGACGTGCCGGATGCGGAGATTGCCGCCGACATCTGGGACCTGCCGGAAGACCTCCGCCCGCTGCCCATCGTGGTCCTGGTCGACGAGGTCGCCGAACTCGCACTGAGCACCAAGAAGAACGACCCGCGCCGCGATCGCATCATCAAGGCCCTGGTCCGCCTGGCCCAGCTCGGTCGGGCCGCCGGCGTCTACCTGGAGATCTGCGGGCAGCGCTTCGGCTCCGAACTCGGCGACGGCATCACCATGCTCCGTGCCCAGCTCACCGGCCGTACTGCCCACCGCGTCAACGACCAGTCCAGTGCCAACATGGCCTTCGGCGACATCGCCCCGGACGCCGTCCTGGCCGCGATCCAGATCCCCACCGACATGCCCGGCGTCGCCATCACCGGCGACTCGACCGGCGGCTGGGCTCGCATCCGCGCCCCGCACACCTCGCTGCGGCAGGCCGTCAACATCTGCAACCGGTACGCCGACATCACACCGGACCTGCCCGCCCTGGCACCGTTCCGGCCGGCGCTCGTCATCCCGACGCCGGGTGAAGCCCCGGCCGTCGAGTCCATCCCGGCCACTGCCTGATCCCTCCCGCTCCACGGTTGGCGCGACCGCATCGCGTCAGGTCCCTACCCGAGCCATGCCCGAAGAAGGGAGATCGCCCGCCATGTGCCCCGACTGCGAGGACTTCACCCGCACCGTGGTGATGCTCGGCGACCTGGCCCTGTACGCCGACAGGACCGGCGCTGACCAGGACTTCATCGACACCGTCGGCCCGTGCCTGGCGGCGTCGCTGCCCGAGCCGCCGCCCGGCACCTTCCCGCCCGGCTACGACCCGAACGACGGCCCAGAGTACCCCGGCGAGGGGTGGTGACCGTGCCGACCGCGAAGAAGCCCGCCGCCCGCCGCAAGCCCCGGCCGAAGCAGTGCCCCGACTGCAACGGCACCGGCGAGATCACCGAAACCGTCCGAGTCGGCGCCCGTAAGGGCCGTGCCACCGACGACCGGCAGACCGGGCTGTGCCTGACCTGCTGGGGATCCGGCGAAGCAACCACCGACTGAACCCCTGCCGGGGCTGGGCGGCCGGACCTCGATCCCCGCCCCGCCCCTGGCCCAACCCGCAAAGGGAGGTGACGACATGACCCGCTCGATCCGCCCGGACGCCGTCCTCGTACAGGCCGTGATCGCCGGCGCTCTGTCCTTCGCCCACCTTCACGACCTGGCCGCCGCTGCCGGACAGTCCGGCTGGAAGGCATGGGCCTACCCGATCAGCGTTGACCTGCTCCTGGTCGCCGCCTGGCGTCGGCTGCGCAACAGTGGCCCGTCCCGGCTGGCCTGGTGCTGGTTCCTGATCGCGCTGTTCGCCTCGCTCGGGGCCAACGTCGCCACCGCCGGCTTCCTCGACCTGGCCGACCCGCCCGCGCTGCTCCGCCTCGGCATCGCCGGATGGCCCGCGCTCGCCTTCCTCGGCGGCACCCTGCTCGCCCACTCGGCCACCGACCCGGCACCGGTGACGGCGGCTCCTGTCCCGGCCACTGATCCGGCTCCTGAGTCCGGCTCCGAACCGGAGTCCGTTCCGGAGCCGGTAGCCGCCGCCGACGACACCCCGGCGCTACCCGCCGCCGACCCGGCCCCCGCCCCTGCTCCGGCTCCCGAGGTGGCGGTCCCGGCTCCGCTGGTCGCTCACGCGCGCAAGGTCGCCGCCGACCACGAGGCCCGTACCGGCTCCCCGATCGACACCGACACCCTCCGCGCCCGCCTCGGCGTCCCCGCGCCCATGGCCGACGCCATCGCCGCCCAACTCGCCTGACAGACAAGGAGTTCAGCCATGCCCATGCGCGACTTCTTCCACTCCGTGATGCAGATCGGCCCGGTGCAGATCGGCACCCACCGCGACCGCCACGGCCAGACCAAGCACGCCGCCGTGTGCACCTCCGACGACTGCGGTTGGTCCGCCGACTACTCCAGCCAGTCCGCCGCCCAGCTCGCCGCCCGCACCCACCGCTGCCGCGTCCGCTAGGAGACCCACCGCCATGCAGGTCCCGCTCTGGTTCGCCCTGCTCGTCGTCGGCTACCTCGGCGTCAAGCTCATTCGCCCGCCGGCCTGGCTCATCGCCGTCCTCCTGCTCAGCGGCTTCCTCCTCGCCGACAGCGTCCTCGCCCCCGCCATCAACGGCCTGATCAAGTAACCCCGCTCGGAAGGGAGTCCCACCATGCTCCGCCCGAAGATCCCGACCATGCCCACCCCGACCGGGCACGTCACCCCGCCCGCCGCCGTCGAGCCGACCGCCATCGTCCCCGGCGTCCAGACCCCGCCGGCCGCACCGACGATTCCGGCGCCGTCCCGCCCGGTGGTCCAGCTCACCCCCGGCACCGTGCTCGCCCTCGTCGGCGGCGGCACCGC
This sequence comes from Streptomyces sp. NPDC031426, assembly GCF_055581585.1. Classification (NCBI taxonomy): domain Bacteria; kingdom Bacillati; phylum Actinomycetota; class Actinomycetes; order Kitasatosporales; family Streptomycetaceae; genus Streptomyces; species Streptomyces sp. NPDC031426. The sequence continues at coordinate 107,474 of NZ_JBVIJE010000026.1, read as the reverse complement.
CGTCGTCCTGGTCGTCGGCGCCGTCCTCGTCTCCATGCTCCTGGCGGTCGCCATCACCGGCGCCTCGGTCGCCGTCGTCGCCGTCGTCCTGCGCTCGCTGCTCGCCTCCGAGACCAAGCGGCGCTGACCGGCCCCCGGAGCGGCCTCGGTCGCCAAACTGCCGCCGCTCCGGGCGCCTCCCCTTCCCGATCCACGGACCAGAAAGGCACGGCCCATCATGCCCCAGAGCAACCCGAACATGCCGATCTGCCGCGACTGCGACGGCTTCGCCACCGTCGCCATCGACACCGGCACCCGCCACCTCGACGGCACCCGCGTCACCCTCCGCGTCGACTGCCCGACCTGCAAGGGCACCGGCCACATCCGCCCCGCCGCCCTCATCCGCGCCGGGAGGTGACGACATGAGGACCCTCACGACCTCGGCGCACCTGGAGCCGGACACTGCCACCCGCGTGAACGTGTTCGCTCCCACGCCCGACGATGACGGCTTCGTCAGCCTCCGCATCGGCGGCGAGTTCATCGACGTGGCGCTGATCGCTCGACCGGGAACCGCCAACGCCCTGCGCGCTCTGGCCCGCGCCGCTGAGGAGGCCGCCGGTGCCCTGGACGCCATCACCACCGACGCACCGGCGGTGACCGCATGACCGTCCTCGACCTCTTCGCTGGCCCCGGCGGCTGGTCCGAGGGACTGCGCGCCCTCGGCTTGACCGACATCGGTATCGAGATCGACCCCGCCGTCTGCGCCACCCGCGCCGCCGCCGGACACACCACGATCCGCGCTGATGTCGCCGACTACCCCACCGAGCCTCTCCGCGGGAAGGTCACGGGGCTGATCGGCTCCCCGCCCTGCCAGACCTTCAGCGCCGCTGGCCTGCGTGCCGGGAACACCGACCTGCCCCTGTGCCATCAGGCCCTTGACGACCTCGCCCGCGGGAGCGACACCCGCGCCGTGCTGCGAGCGGCCTGCGTCGACCCGCGCTCCCTGCTGGTCGTCGAGCCGCTGCGCTACGCCCTCGACCTGCGTCCCGACTGGATCACCCTGGAGGAAGTCCCCGCAGTGCTGCCCCTGTTCGAGCACACCGCCCGTCTCCTGGCCGGCGTCGGCTACTCGACGTGGACCGGCGTCCTTAACGCCGCCGACTTCGGCCTGGCCCAGACCCGCCGGCGCGCCTTCCTGATCGCCTCCCGCACCCGCCCCGCCACGCCCCCGGAGCCCACCCACGCCGACGGCGGAGCACCCGCCGACCTCTTCGGTGAAGGTCTCCCGCCATGGCGGACCATGCTCGACGTCCTGGGCGGCCCGCCCGCCCTCGTCGTCACCCGCGGGAACCACACCACCGGCGGCAGCACCTTCCCCACGACCGGCCCGTCCTGGGCGGTCACCGGCCGCGCTCGCTCCTGGCTGCTCAAGGTCGGCAACCGCCCGGTCGTCACCCGCCGCCTCGGCCAACCCGCCCCGACCCTGCTGTTTGGCAAGGTCCTCAACGACATCTCCTGGATCGACTCCGAGGGCACCCCCATCCGCCGCGTTGCCGTCCATGAGGCTGCGGTCCTCCAGGGCTTCCCCGCTCCCTACCCGTGGGCCGGCTCGCGCACCAAACAGTTCGAGCAGATCGGCAACGCCGTACCCCCGCCGCTCGCCACCGCACTGCTGCGGCGCCTCGTCCCGACCGCGCTGGAGGTGGCCGCGTGACCGACACCGCAACCTTCGCGGGCCTGGACCCGATCACCCTGGGGGACCTTCTCCGGGTGGCCGGGCTCCCCGGCTTCGACCGATGGCAGGACCAGATCAAGCGCACCGGCGGCTGCGCTGACCCGATCCACCTGCGCGGCTGGGTCGTCCACAAGGACAAGGTCACCGGCGAGACCCTGCACCGCTACAGCACCGAGAACGAGCCCGGCGGACGGCTCCGCGTCGCCTGCGGCAACCGCCGGGCCTCCCGCTGCCCCGCCTGCGCCTGGACCTACGCCGGGGACACCTACCACCTGATCCGCGCCGGGCTCGCCGGCGACCCGGACAAGGACATCCCTGGCACCGTCCGGGATCACCCGCGGGTGTTCGCCACTTTCACCGCGCCCTCGTTCGGCCCGGTCCACAACCGGCCCGACCGTGGCGCCTGCCGCTGCGGTGCCCACCACCCCGCCGACGACCTAGCCCTGGGCACGGCCCTCGATCCGGTCACGTACGACTACGCCGGCGCGGTGCTCTTCAACAACCATGCGGGTGAGCTGTGGATGCGCACCATCAACCGGCTCCGCCGTGAGATCGCCAAGCGGGCCGGGCTGACACAGCGCGAACTCGCCGAGACCTGTCGGCTGTCCTACGGCAAGGTCGCCGAGTTCCAGAAGCGCGGCGCTGTCCACTTCCATGCCGTGATCCGCCTCGATGGGCCCGACGGAGCCGACTCTGCCCCGCCGTCCTGGGCCACCACTGACCTGCTCACCGATGCCATCCGCGCTGCTGCCGCACACCCGTACAGCCGCGTCAGTGTCCCCGCCGCCGGCGACCAACCCGCCCGCACCTTCCAGTGGGGCCGACAGCTCGACGTACGGCCCATCAAAGCCTTCGGGGACGGCTCCGACCTCACAGAACAGGCCGTCGCCTCCTACGTGGCCAAGTACGCCACCAAGGCCGCGGAGAACACCGGCACCCTCGACCGACGCATCGGCGAACTCGCCGAACTCGACCGCCACGGCGTCCCCGACCACGCTCGGCGCCTGATCACCGCGTGCCGAGACCTGGATGAGCTGTACCCGGACCGGCGCCTGTGGGCCTGGGCTCACATGCTCGGCTTCCGCGGCCACTTCTCGACCAAGTCCCGCCGCTACTCAACCACCCTCGGCGCCCTCCGCCAGACACGCGCTGACTTCCGCGCCGCACAGGAACGCGCCGCCCTCGGCCTGGACGAACACGAGCCGGACACCGTCCTCGTCCTCGCCGACTGGCAGTACGCCGGACACGGCCACACCCCCGGCGAATCCGTCCTCGCCGCCACCATCCGGCGGGACCTCGAACTCAACCGCGAAGCCGCACGCGAAGCCTTGGAAGGAGAACTGGCGTGAAAGACGAGCTGATGACCGTTCCGGAAATCCTCGCCGAACTCAAAGGGATATCGCGCCGGACCTTCTATCGCTGGCGAGAACTGGGGCAGGCTCCACGAGCTTTCAAGCTGCCCAACGGCGAACTGCGCGTGTGGCGCAGCGACTTCACCGCGTGGCTGAACAGCCGAGAGAGGGCTGCGGCGTGAAGTCACTCGACGTCAAGGTCTGGAGCGTTCGGAGGAGAAACACCAAGAAGTCGTCCTATGACGTCCGATGGAGAGTCGCCGGCAGGGTGTTCTCCGAACAGTTCCGAACCAAGGGCCTCGCGGACCACTTTCGTTCCAAGCTTCTCCTTGCCACCCGTGAGGGCGAAGAGTTCGACACGGTGACGGGGCTGCCTGACTCGCTGGCCGAAAAGGAACCTTCGAAGACCTGGTATGCCTTCGCCCTGGACTACCTGGCGATGAAGTGGCCACACGCGGCACCAAACACGCGCAACGGGATCAACGAGTCGTTGACCGCCGTGACGATGGCTCTCCTCGACGATCGCCCGGGACGTCCGTCTGATGACGAGCTCAGGAAGGCGCTTCGTAACTGGGCTTTCGTGCTTCCGGGCCCGGAGGATCGCGACTTACCGACCGAGGTCGCCAACACGTTGCACTGGGTCGCCAAGGCGTCGCGCCCTCTCTCTGACCTTGGTGACCCTGCGATCGGTAGGGCTGTGCTGGACTCCCTCAAGCTGAAGCTTGACGGAACGGCTGCAGCGGCGGAGACCGTACGGCGCAAGCGACGGACGCTCGTCAATGCAATGCACTACGCAGTAGATCTAGGAGAGTTCAAAGAGAATCCGATCACGGGTATCCGCTGGAAGAAACCGAAGGTGGTCGGGGAGGTTGACCCCCGAGTAGTGGCCAACCCTGAGCAGGCGCGTTCGCTGCTTGCTGCCGTCTCGTACGTCGGTGGGTACCGCCGTGCGCGTGGTCGTCGACTCGTCGGCCTGTTCGCTTGCATGTACTACGGAGCCTTCCGCCCCGCTGAGGCTGTCGGCCTCACTAAGGCAGACCTGAAACTGCCAGAGACCGGCTGGGGGACAGCCCTGCTGAATCGGACGCGGCCCAGTGTGGGCAAGCAGTGGACGGATTCCGGCGAGACCCACGACGACCGAGGTCTCAAGAACCGGCCGGCCGAAGAAGTCCGGCTGGTACCGATCCCGCCCCAGCTCGTCGTCATCCTTCGGCAGCACCTCGACACGTTCGGGACTGCCGAGGACGGACGATTGTTCACCAATGAGCGTGGGGGAGTGGTCGGCTCCTCGACGTACTACCGTGTCTGGCAGGAGGCTCGGGCGTTGGCGCTCCCGCCGGCCGCGGTCGCTTCGCCACTCGCTTCTCGGCCGTACGACCTCCGACACTCGGCGCTGTCGACCTGGCTCAACTCCGGAGTCGACCCGACCGAGGTTGCCGAACGGGCCGGGAACAGCGTTGAGGTCCTACTGAGCCGTTACGCCAAGTGCATTGATGGGCGGCAGGAGATCGCCAACCGCAAGATTGAAGAGCTGTTGCGCGAATACGAGTGATCACGCTCAAACGGCGCCAGCCCCCAGCCCACACGGGCCGGGGGCTTCGTCGTGTCTCAGCCGCATTCCGGCAGCCAGTGGTTGCTGGGTGCACCTGCCGCGTCGTGTTCTGTTTCAGCGATAGGCGATTTTCCCAGGAGTCCTGTCTGATTCGCGGTCTACGTATTTGCGGCTGGCCTGTCGACCCTCTCGGTATGGGGGCTTCTGAGGAATGGTCGCGTCGGCTTGGTGGTGGGCGGTCCCGGTGCCCGTACTGCGGGCTGTTGGGGGACCGGGTTTTGACGCTTGAGCAGGATTGGGTACTCCTGGAGCCGGACATGGCCCCGCTGGCCCATACAGTGCCGGCGGAGCATCGGTGGATAGAGTTGTCCGATGGGCGGGTGACCGTCTACGGCGTGTGTCCGCCGGATCAGTTCCAGCGGTGCCGAATCGAGCACCGCCTGGCCTGCCCGGCACAGTCGCTGCCGGATCTATGGCCGTGGCTGACGGCCCTACGAGGTGAGAACGCTCGGCAGGCGGAACGGGACGAGCCGGAGCCGCCTCCGCCCCCTGAGCGGTGGCCGGACGCCGGCTGACGGGCACTCGGAAAATGCCGGGGCTGACCAGAGGGAATGCCCCAAGATCCTGTCCACGAACAGTCCACAGACCCCGTCACGCGGCCACTTCCGGCGGCGTACGTCTGCGGGTATGAGCCGCCGTCTCGGCGCGGGGCCCGGCAGTGGTACGCCGGGCGCCCGCGCCTCGGGGACAGGTTGCGGTCAGCCCGCCTTGGCGAGGGCCGGGACGAAGCGGGCCGCGTCGATCGTTCCGACACCGGTCGCCATGTCGTAGCCCTTTACCGCGGTGTAGCCGGTGACTCCCGCGTAGCTGTTGTTCGTGCCGTCCTTTACGTCCACGATCCCGGTGGACGGGTTCGACGAGGACTTCGCGTACAGGGAGTACAGCGCCTTGTGGATGTCTCCCAGCCGGTGCCCGGCAACCTGGTCGGCCAGGGCCACGATTCCTGCGAAGAGCGGGCTGGCCTCGCTGGTGCCGACGTAGACCTCCCAGCCGACCCGCTTGGGGTCGTAGCTGGAGTACACCCATCCGCCGCCCTTCAGCGCGGCGGACATGGAGACGTCCGGGGTGCTGCGGTGATTGCCGGCCACCCCGTTCTGATACGAGGGACGGGCGAAGACGTGGGACTGGCCGCCGCCGCTGGCGCCGTGGTCGTTGTAGACGCTGTCCGGCGCGGTGCGGTTGCCGTTGGCGTCCAGATGCAGCTGGGTGCCGCCGACCGAGACCACCAGGGGGTCGTCGGTCGGCCAGGCGTTGACCCTGTACGGATAGGTGGTCTGGCCGTTCGAGGTGGTGTCGGTGGGTCCGCTGTCGCCGGAAGCGTCGGTGACGGTCACACGGTGCTTGGCCGCGTCCTTGTAGGCGTACCGCAGGTTCTGGATGCTGGAGAAGTCACCCTTGCTGAAGCCGGGGAAGTTGTTCTCCGCCACGCCCCAGCTCTGGCTGATCACGTCGCCCACGCCGCGGTCGATGAGCGATTTCTCGGCGTCCATGACCTCTCGCAGGCCGGTGGTGCCGTCCCCGATCCGGCCGACTCCGGTTTCCGCCAGGACGATGTGCGCGTCCGGGGCGACGGCATGCGCCATCTCCACGTCGAGGGTGGTCTCCCCGGCCCAGCCGAGCTGGTCGGCGTCGCTGGGATTGAAGCGCGGGACGTTGCCCCACTTGACCACGTCGACATGGGTGCTCTTCATGCCGAACCGGGCGCTGTAGACGTCCAGGTCCTTCTGGATGGTCGGCGAGCCGAACGGATCCACGATCACGATCGTGCGCCCCTTGCCGGTCACTCCTGCCTTGTACAGCGGGTTCAGGTTGTACGCCTGCCGGTACTGGAGCGCGTTGTAGCAGTCGAACCCCCACTTCGCCCGGCACTGCGCAGTGGTCATCAGGCTGCCGGGCGCGCTCTTCGATTGCTGTCCGGCCGCCGGCACGGGCTTGACTTCTTGCGCCGGTCGCCCGGGTGCAGCGACGGCGACGGAACCAGACAGAAGCCCTGCTATCGCTCCGAAACTGGTGAGGCTGGTGATCCAGGCTGCGGCGACCGCGGTGCGCCGCCGCGCGTGAATCCTGCGCATAGATGCTCCTCGTAGTGGACTAGACCATGCTCGGCCGTGGTCTGCGATCCCACCGCGAGGCCGTCCGTGAGGCAAGGGATTGACCCTGTGTGGCTTGTCACTGCTTCGTCCGCTTCGATCACCTATGTCCATGCCGAGCGCGTCCCGCACGGCCTGGGCAACCCATCGAGGGCGCGCATGCCGGCCTGGCTGTCGCACAGCTTCAGTCCAGGTGGCAGCGGGACTTTCGCGTGTTGGGTTGCCTCCTGCGCAGTCGCGACTGGTTCGATGCCCGCTGTGTCGGTTTTATGAGATAGCTCGGCTCTGACCGCTTCATGAGATACGTCACGGTCTGGCCTCCGAGGAGGGGGCGACGCTTGAGCGGGATCGGGTGCCGCTGGAGCCGGGCATGTGCCACGCGCCCACTTGGTGCCGAGCGGAGCGGTTGATGGCGTCCGAGCCCTCGGAGGGGCGCCGGATGTAGCTGACGGTCCGTCGAATGTGGCGGCTGACCTCGGCGGACGCTCCAAGATCCTGTCCACGAATAGTCCACAGACCCCGACATGCGGCCGCTCCGCACCGCATACGCCTGCACATACGCGAAGACCCCGGCCTCAGCGTTTCCGCTGGTGACGGGGTCTTTGGGCACCTCATACAGGGTGCCCCCGGCAGGATTCGAACCTGCGCACACGGCTCCGGAGGCCGTTGCTCTATCCCCTGAGCTACGGGGGCGTGTCGGGTGCGGAGCTTCTTGCTCGCGGCGACGGACAGAACATTAGCAGGTCCGGTGGAGTGATCAGGAACCCGTTTCCGCTGGGGCTGGTCGGGGCGGGTCCACTGGGTGTCGGAAGGGTCCCCTGTACGGGGTGGAAGTGGGGAAAACCCGGACGCGGTGGCCGGTCCGGACCTACTCTCGACTTGTGCCAGGCGCCTCGGGTCGGGTGCTTGTTGTGGACGACAACAAGGTCATCCGGCAGCTGATCAGGGTCAACCTCGAACTGGAAGGGCTCGAGGTCGTGACCGCGGCCGACGGTGCCGAGTGTCTCGATGTGGTGCATCAGGTGCGGCCCGACGTCGTGACGCTCGACGTGGTCATGCCCAGGCTGGACGGCCTGCGCACCGCCGCCCGGCTCCGCGCCGATCCCCGTACGCACCATCTGCCCCTCGCCATCATCAGCGCGTGCACCCAGTACGAGGTCGACACCGGACTCGACGTCGGTGTGGACGCCTTCCTCGCCAAGCCCTTCGAGCCCGCCGAACTCGTACGCCTCGTCAAGCAGCTGATCGAGCGCGGGGGCGGGGATGACGGGGGAGACGGGGGAGACGGGCATGAGGGAGGGCACCGTGGTGGGGGCGGCGACGGAGAGGGTGGCGGGGACGGGGATGGGGGCGGTGGCTGTGGTGCCGAGGGAGACGGGGGCGACAGCAGGGTTTCGGGAGGTGTCGCCGACGGGATCTCCGATGGCGTACCGGGTGGGATTCCGTCCGGCGGCTAGTCGGCCTGCGATCGGTGGGGCGTCTGCGTGGCCAGGGATCCGTCCAGCGGCTGGTCGGTCAGGGATCGGTGGGGCGTCTGCGTGGCCAGGAATCCGTCGGGCGGCCAGGTGGCCAGGGGCCGGTCTCGGCGGGGCGCCCAGGTGGCCAGGGATCTCGGGGGACTCCGGGGCAGGGCGGAGTGCCGTCCCACAGTGAGAACCGCTTCGCCTACCCACCCCCTTCCTCCCCTACGCTTGTCCCGTGACCCCCGTCGAGCTGTCCCGCACCGTGCTGCACGCGGTGCGTTGTGCTGTCGATGACGGGGAGCTGAGTGTGACCGTGCCCGAGCGGGTCGTGGTGACCGAGCCGGGGCCCGGGGGGTGCGGGGACTTCGCCACCAATGTCGCTCTGCAGCTCGCCCGGCCGGCCGGGCAGCCGCCACGGCGGGTCGCCGAGATTCTGCGGCCGCGGCTCGTCGGTGCCGACGGCATCCGGGACGTCGTCGTGACCGGGCCCGGGTTTCTCAACATCAGCCTCGACGCGCGGGCCGACCTCGTCACCGGGCTCGTCCGGGAGATCCGGGCCCGTGGTGCCTCGTACGGCCATGGGGACGCCCTCGCCGGTCAGGTTGTCGCGCTGCGGGTGCCGTACGAGGTGCGGGCCGAGGTCGTCGCGGACGCCGTCGTACGGATCGTGGCCACACAGGGCGGGCGGGCCACCGTCGAGCACGGTGAGCCCGTCAATCTGCGGCCCGTGCCCGCGCCGGAGGATCCCGCGCCGCTGGGCCACGACGCCTCCCAGTGGGCCCTGCTGCACCCCGCCGCGCACGACCGGCCGCGGATCACCGCCGATCATCTGGTCCAGCGGGAGAGCAATCCGCTGTTCCGGGTCCGGTACGCCCATGCCCGCATCCGGTCCGTCAGCCGCAACGCCGCCCGCCTGGGCTTCACCGCCGAGCCCGGCCCGCTGGACGCAGGCCGCTGTGCCGACGCCGGCCCACTGGCCACCAGCCGCTTCGCCGACGTCGATCCACTGATCACGAGCCGCTCTGCCAACGCCGGCCTGCTCGACGCAGGCCCCTCTGCCAACGCCGGCCCGCTCGACGCAGGCCCCTCTGCCAACGCCGGCCCGCTCGACGCAGGCCCCTCTGCCAGCGCCGGCCCGCTCGACGCAGGCCGCTGCGCCGACGCAGGCCCACTGGCCACCAGCCGCTGCGCCGACGTCGACCCACTGATCACGAGCCGCTCCGCCAACGCTGGCCCGCTCGACGCAGGCTGCTCCGCCGACGCCCCCCCGGCCACCCCCGCCAACGGCACTCGCTCCACCGCCAACGGCGCCCCCACTCTCCTCACCCCCCTGGCCGACCACCCCCGCATCCTCGCCGCGGCCGCCACCCACCGTGCCCCGGACCGGCTTGCCCGGCATCTCGTCACCGTCGCGGATGCCGTGCTGCCCTTTCTGCCCTCCGTGCTGCCCTGCGGCGAGGAGAAACCCTCGGCCGCCCACCGCGCCCGGCTCGCCCTCGCCGAAGCCGCCGGGACGGTGCTGGCCGGCGGCCTGTCCCTGCTCGGCATCGACGCACCCGAACACCTCTGAGGCTCCTCGCGAGAGACGCCCGGAGAGAGACAGAGAGTCTGAGAGTCACCGTCATGAGCCGTTCCGCCCATCCCGCCGGGCCCCGCCACGCCGACGTGCTGCCCGAGGGGCACTACTCCGCGCCGCCCGCCGATCTCAACGCCCTCGACCACAAGGTGTGGGCGCAGACCGTCGGGCGCAGCGCCGACGGTGTCGTCACCGTCGGCGGCGTCGATGTGAACACCCTCGCCGAGGACCACGGCACCCCCGCCTACATCCTCGACGAGGCCGACTTCCGTGCACGCGCGCGTGCGTGGCGTTCCGCCTTCGGGGCCGACGCCGACGTGTTCTACGCCGGGAAGGCGTTCCTGTCCCGTGCCGTCGTGCGGTGGCTCCATGAGGAAGGGCTCAACCTCGACGTGTGCTCGGGTGGGGAGCTGGCCACCGCCCTCTCCGCCGGCATGCCGGCCGAGCGCATCGCCTTCCACGGCAACAACAAGTCCGTGGAGGAGATCGAAAGGGCGATCCGCGCGGGTGTCGGGCGGATCGTGCTCGACTCCTTCCAGGAGATCGTGCGCGTCGCCCACATCGCGCAGTCCGTGGGCAAGCGGCAGAAGGTCCAGATTCGGATCACCGTCGGGGTCGAGGCCCACACGCATGAGTTCATCGCCACCGCCCATGAAGACCAGAAGTTCGGGATTCCGCTGGCCGGGGGGCAGGCCGCGGAGGCCGTGCGGCGGGCGCTGCAGCTCGACGGGCTCGAACTGATCGGGATCCACTCCCACATCGGGTCGCAGATCTTCGACATGTCCGGCTTCGAGGTCGCTGCGCACCGCGTTGTCGGGTTGCTCAAGGACATTCGTGACGAGCATGGCGTCGAGCTGCCCGAGATCGACCTCGGCGGCGGGCTCGGGATCGCCTACACCAGTGACGACGATCCGCGCGAGCCGCACGAGATCGCCAAGGCGCTCACCGAGATCGTCACGCGCGAGTGCGAGGCCGCCCGGCTGCGCACCCCGCGCATCTCCGTCGAGCCCGGGCGCGCCATCGTCGGGCCGACCGCCTTCACGCTCTACGAGGTCGGCACCGTCAAGCCGCTGGACGGGCTGCGGACGTACGTCTCCGTCGACGGCGGCATGTCCGACAACATCCGGACGGCCCTGTACGACGCCGAGTACAGCGTCGCCCTCGTGTCCCGGACCTCCAGCGCCGAGCCCATGCTCGCCCGCGTGGTCGGCAAGCACTGCGAGAGCGGGGACATCGTGGTCAAGGACGCGTTCCTGCCGGCCGACCTGGCGCCGGGGGATCTCATCGCCGTACCGGCCACCGGTGCGTACTGCCGGTCCATGGCCAGCAACTACAACCATGTGCTGCGGCCGCCCGTCGTCGCCGTGAAGGACGGCGAGGCGCGGGTGATCGTGCGGCGCGAGACGGAGGAGGACCTCCTGCGTCTCGACGTCGGCTAGCCCACCACCGGGGGCTGGAAGATCTCCGGTCCTCCGGCCCCGCGCCCATGAAATACATGTCTCACGATCCGGACGAAGGGTAGAAACTCCCGTCCGGTGAGTGAGACTGGTCCAACCGTAGACGGTAAGAGGAAACGAGGTCGGATGATGCGTACGCGTCCGCTGAAGGTGGCGCTGCTGGGCTGTGGAGTTGTCGGCTCAGAGGTGGCGCGCATCATGACGACGCACGCCGACGACCTCGCCGCCCGGATCGGGGCGCCCGTGGAGCTCGCGGGCGTGGCCGTACGGCGGCCGTCCAAGGTCCGCGAGGGCATCGACCCCGGCCTCGTCACCACCGACGCCACCGCTCTCGTCAAACGCGGGGACATCGATGTGGTGGTCGAGGTGATCGGCGGGATCGAGCCCGCGCGGACCCTCATCACCACCGCCTTCGAGCACGGCGCGTCCGTCGTCTCCGCCAACAAGGCCCTGCTCGCCCAGGACGGGGCCGCGCTGCACGCGGCGGCGGAGGAGCACGGCAGGGACCTGTACTACGAGGCCGCCGTCGCCGGTGCCATCCCGCTGATCCGTCCGCTGCGCGAGTCCCTCGCCGGCGACAAGATCAACCGGGTGATGGGGATCGTCAACGGCACCACCAACTTCATCCTCGACAAGATGGACTCCACGGGCGCGGGGTACCAGGAGGCGCTCGACGAGGCCACCGCCCTCGGGTACGCGGAAGCCGACCCGACCGCCGACGTCGAGGGCTTCGACGCTGCCGCCAAGGCCGCCATCCTCGCCGGGATCGCCTTCCACACGCGCGTGCGCCTCGACGACGTCTACCGCGAGGGCATGACCGAGGTCACCGCCGCCGACTTCCGCTCGGCGAAGGAGATGGGCTGCACCATCAAGCTGCTCGCCATCTGCGAGCGCTCCAAGGACGGTGCGTCGGTCACCGCGCGCGTGCATCCCGCCATGATTCCGCTGACCCACCCGCTCGCCTCCGTGCGCGGCGCGTACAACGCCGTCTTCGTGGAGAGCGACGCCGCCGGTCAGCTGATGTTCTACGGCCCTGGCGCCGGCGGTGCGCCGACCGCCTCGGCCGTGCTCGGCGACCTCGTCGCCGTCTGCCGCAACCGGCGGGGCGGGGCAACGGGGCCCGGTGAGTCGGCGTACGCCGCCCTGCCCGTCTCGCCCATGGGCGAGGTCGTCACGCGCTACCACATCAGCCTCGACGTCGCGGACAAACCGGGTGTTCTCGCCCAGGTCGCGACCGTGTTCGCGGAGCACGGGGTGTCGATCGATACGGTGCGCCAGCAGGGCAAGGACGGCGAGGCCTCCCTCGTCGTCGTCACCCACCGCGCGTCCGACGCCTCCCTCACCGGGACCGTCGAGGCGCTGCGCAAGCTCGACACCGTGCGGGGTGTCGCCAGCATCATGCGGGTTGAAGGAGAGTAACCAGCAATGACCCACCAGTGGCGCGGAATCATCGAGGAGTACCGGGACCGGCTGCCGGTATCCGACACCACGCCGGTCGTGACGCTCCGCGAGGGCGGCACGCCCCTCGTGCCCGCGCAGGTGCTCTCCGAGCGCACGGGCTGCGAGGTCCACCTGAAGGTGGAGGGTGCCAACCCCACCGGGTCCTTCAAGGACCGCGGTATGACCATGGCCATCAGCAAGGCCAAGGAGGCGGGGGCGAAGGCCGTGATCTGCGCCTCCACCGGCAACACCTCGGCCTCCGCCGCCGCTTACGCCGTGCGGGCCGGCATGGTTTCGGCCGTTCTCGTCCCGCAGGGCAAGATCGCCCTCGGCAAGATGGGCCAGGCCCTCGTGCACGGCGCGAAGATCCTCCAGGTCGACGGCAACTTCGACGACTGCCTCACCCTCGCGCGCAACCTGAGCGAGAACTACCCGGTGGCGCTGGTCAATTCGGTCAACCCGGTGCGTATCGAGGGCCAGAAGACGGCCTCCTTCGAGATCGTGGACATGCTCGGCGACGCCCCCGACATCCACGTCCTGCCGGTGGGCAACGCGGGCAACATCACCGCCTACTGGAAGGGCTACAAGGAGTACGCCGCCGACGGCATCGCCACGCGGACCCCGCGCATGTGGGGATTCCAGGCCTCCGGCAGCGCGCCGATCGTGCGCGGCGAGGTGGTCAAGGACCCGTCGACCATCGCCACCGCCATCCGTATCGGCAACCCGGCCTCCTGGCAGTACGCCCTGGCCGCCCGGGACGAGTCGGGCGGCCTCATCGACGAGGTGACGGACCGTGAAATCCTGCGCGCCTACCGCCTGTTGGCCGCGCAGGAGGGCGTCTTCGTGGAGCCCGCCTCCGCCGCCTCCGTGGCCGGTCTGCTGAAGGCCGCCGAGCAGGGCAAGGTCGACCCGGGCCAGAAGATCGTGTGCACGGTCACCGGCAACGGTCTGAAGGACCCCGACTGGGCCGTCGCCGGCGCCCCGCAGCCGGTCACCGTCCCCGTCGACGCGGCCGCCGCGGCCGAGCGCCTCGGTCTGGCCTGAACCCGGAAAAACCCTGACAGGGTGCACAGGGGGCTTACGACACGCATCGTGCGCCTCCTGTGCGCCCTATGTCGCCACAGAACCTTCCTTCGATAGGCTGTACCGAACCCGCCCGTTGCATATGCCCTCGCATCGGGGCAGCGCCGCGCCGTCTGCGCGGCCCGAGGGTCTCCCTGTACGTCATCGAATGTCTTCGACAGTCACGCAGCTCAAGGAGAGTCAACGAGCGATGGCCGGTCCAGCGTTCCGCGCCGCCGCCGTCCGGGTGCGCGTTCCCGCCACCAGCGCCAATCTCGGCCCGGGCTTCGACGCCCTCGGCCTCGCGCTGGGGCTCTACGACGACGTGGTCGTCCGGGTGGCCGACTCCGGGCTGCACATCGACATCGCGGGGGAGGGCAGCGAGACCCTCCCGCGTGACGAGTCTCACCTTCTCGTCCGCTCCCTGCGCACCGCCTTCGACCTGCTCGGCGGACAGCCGCGCGGCCTGGAGATCGTCTGCGCCAACCGCATCCCGCACGGCCGTGGCCTCGGCTCCTCCTCCGCCGCCATCTGCGCCGGCATCGTCGCCGCCCGCGCGGTGACCATAGGCGGCGAGGCCCGCCTGGACGACGCGGCGCTGCTGGAGCTGGCCACCGAGATCGAGGGCCACCCGGACAACGTGGCCCCGTGCCTGCTCGGCGGGTTCACGATCGCCTGGATGGAGTCGGGCGCCGCCCGGGCGATCAGGATGGAGGCCAGTGATTCCATCGTTCCGGTGGTTTTCGTGCCCGGAAAGCCGGTCCTGACGGAGACCGCGCGCGGCCTGCTGCCGCGCACCGTGCCGCACGTCGACGCCGCCGCCAACGCGGGCCGTGCCGCCCTGCTCGTCGAGGCCCTCACCCGGCGCCCCGAGCTGCTGCTGCCCGCCACCGAGGACCGCCTTCACCAGGAGTACCGGGCCCCGGCCATGCCGGAGAGCGCCGCGCTGGTGGAGCGGCTGCGCGCCGACGGCATCCCGGCCGTCATCTCCGGCGCCGGACCCACCGTCATGGCGCTGGCCGACGCCGACAGCGCGGACAAGGTCGCCCACCTCGCGGGTGCGGGCTGGGCCGCGAACCGGCTGGACCTCGACGTCCAGGGAGCGAGCGTGCTGCCGCTTGCGACCTGACACACGGTTGCCGGATTTGGAGAGGGGGAATGTTTGTTGGATCCGGTAGTGTTAACCTCAAGTCTGCACCCGACCCCACCATGGCGAGGTGCCTCGTGTCCCAGTCCGGGACAGACATTCTTCCGGGAGCCTCCCACGCCACTCCGTGTTCCGTGCGCCGTACCTGGGCAGTACGTCGTATGCGGACACTGAGCGGGCCGCCGGGCACGCTCCGGAATCGGTGCTACCACGCCATGTGACACTGAGTGCCACGACTCGCGGAAGCGCCATCACCGCACATTTCTTCCGCCGCTTTGGCGGACCACCGCCCCGGCACGGTTCACGGAAAGCAAGGACCGTAGCCGGACAGCACAACCGGTCGCCGAGCCAGACAGGCCGACGTCCGCTCCAGGGAAGGACCCTTCGTGAGCGACACCACCGATCTGATGGGCGCACGTGTCGAGGAGACCGCTGCCGCGCCCGCCACGGACGCCTCCGCGCCTGCCACCGGTGCCGGCTCCCGGCGGCGCCGCGGTACCGGCCTTGAGGGCATGGTGCTGGCCGAGCTGCAGCAGGTCGCCTCGGGCCTCGGTATCAGGGGCACCGCGCGGATGCGCAAGAGCCAGCTGATCGAGGTCATCAAGGAGGCGCAGGCCGCCGGGGGCGCCGCCCCCAAGGCCGAGGCCGCCACCGAGACCAAGCCGAAGCGCCGCGCCACCTCCAAGGCCCGTACCGGCGAGGACACCGCCGAGAAGAAGGCGGAGGCCAAGACCGAGGCCCCCGCCGAGAAGGCCGTGGCCCAGCAGCAGATCGAGATCCCCGGCCAGCCCGGTGGGGGCACCACCCGCGCGAGCGCAGCCGAGCGCGGGGGAGAAGCCGAGCGTGGGGGAGACGAGGCGCCGACCGAGCGCCGTCGCCGCCGCGCCACCGCCGAGGCCGGCAGCCCCGCCCCGAGCAGCGCGGAGACCATCGCCGCCGAGGCCAAGGCCGAGCCCAAGGCCGAGACCCCCGCCCAGCAGCCGCAGGGCGAGGCCGGTGACGGCGACGGCCGTGGCCGCCGCGACCGCCGTGAGCGCGGCCGGGACCGCGACCGCCGCGGCAAGGGCGACGAGCAGCAGGGCGGCCAGCGTCAGCAGCAGGGCCAGCAGCAGGGCGGCCGTCAGGACCGTCAGCAGGACGAGGACGACTTCGAGGGCGGCCGCCGGGGCCGTCGCGGCCGCTACCGCGACCGTCGTGGCCGTCGTGGCCGCGACGACATCGCCGAGCCGCAGCTCGCCGAGGACGACGTCCTGATCCCCGTCGCGGGCATTCTGGACATCCTCGACAACTACGCCTTCATCCGGACCTCCGGCTACCTGCCGGGCCCGAACGACGTGTACGTCTCCCTCGCCCAGGTCCGTAAGAACGGCCTGCGCAAGGGCGACCACGTCACCGGTGCGGTCCGCCAGCCCAAGGAGGGCGAGCGCCGCGAGAAGTTCAACGCGCTGGTCCGCCTCGACTCCGTCAACGGCATGGCGCCCGAACACGGCCGTGGCCGCCCGGAGTTCAACAAGCTGACCCCGCTCTACCCGCAGGACCGCCTCCGCCTGGAGACGGACCCGGGCGTGCTCACCACCCGCATCATCGACCTGGTCTCGCCGATCGGTAAGGGCCAGCGCGGTCTGATCGTGGCCCCGCCGAAGACCGGCAAGACCATGATCATGCAGGCGATCGCCAACGCGATCACGCACAACAACCCCGAGTGCCACCTGATGGTCGTCCTCGTCGACGAGCGTCCGGAAGAGGTCACCGACATGCAGCGGTCGGTCAAGGGCGAGGTCATCTCCTCGACCTTCGACCGCCCGGCCGAGGACCACACCACGGTCGCCGAGCTCGCCATCGAGCGCGCCAAGCGTCTGGTGGAGCTGGGCCACGACGTGGTCGTGCTGCTCGACTCGATCACGCGTCTGGGCCGCGCCTACAACCTGGCGGCTCCGGCCTCCGGCCGCATCCTGTCCGGTGGTGTCGACTCGACCGCGCTGTACCCGCCGAAGCGGTTCTTCGGCGCGGCGCGCAACATCGAGGACGGCGGTTCGCTGACCATCCTGGCCACGGCTCTCGTGGACACCGGGTCCCGCATGGACGAGGTGATCTTCGAGGAGTTCAAGGGCACGGGCAACATGGAGCTGAAGCTCGACCGCAAGCTCGCGGACAAGCGGATCTTCCCGGCCGTGGACGTGGACGCCTCCGGTACCCGTAAGGAGGAGATCCTGCTGGGTGCCGAGGAGCTGGGCATCGTCTGGAAGCTCCGCCGTGTGCTGCACGCGCTCGACCAGCAGCAGGCCATCGAGCTGCTGCTCGACAAGATGAAGCAGACCAAGTCGAACGTCGAGTTCCTGATGCAGATTCAGAAGACGACGCCGACGCCCGGCAACGGCGACTAGTCGGTACAGACCGGGTAGGAAAGAAGGCCGCCCCCCGTCAATCGGTGACGGGGGGCGGCCTTTTGGCGCTGAGAGGTACGGGTGCGCATCACGTGCCCCTCCTGACTCATCGCCCCATGGGGCACTCTCTTGTCCACGCCTCCTCCCCGCAGCGGTCGGCACAGACGACGCATACGCATCGTCCTGCCCGTCGCCGCCGCCGGTGTCGCCGCGGCCGTCGCCGCCGCGGTGCTGACCACCTCCGCCGGTGCCACGACGACCTCGGCCTCGCCGACCGTCAAACCCGCCACCGGCTCCGCGTCGCTCAGCGAGCTGACGAACCGCGTCGCGGGCGCGCTCGCCACCGACAAGGACTTCAAGAAGGCTTCGAAGACCAAGGACACGAACGGCGGCGGCACGGCCTCCTCGTCGTCCACGTCGTCCACGTCGTCCTCGTCCACGACGTCCGGCACCGCACCGTCAGCCCGATGATCATCGGCGGTACCACCACGAGCATCACCTCGGCCCCGTGGATGGCCCAGCTCTGGTACTACGACGACAAGGGCACCAGCGACACCAGCGACGACGTCGGCTTCTTCTGCGGCGGTGCCGTGGTGGCGCCGACGAAGATCCTGACCGCCGCGCACTGCGTCAAGGGCTTCGACTGGCACGCCAACGGCGCCGTCGTCACCGGCACCGACCAGCTGCCCACCACCGACGCCTCCGGCAACACCGACGTGCACGGCGGCACGGTCTCCGGCGTCTGGCGGCAGTGGAACCACCCGTCGTACAACGCGACGACCATCGACAACGACATCGCCGTACTGACCCTGCCGAGCCCGATCAAGGCGACGCCGATCCGCATGACGACGTCGACCGACACGGCGTCCTACGCGGCCGGCACCAGTGCCAAGGTCTACGGCTGGGGCCGCACCAGCTCCACCAGCCAGGACATCTCGCAGACGCTCAAGACGGCGACGCTGCCGATCCAGTCGGACAGCACGTGCTCCGGCGCCTACGGCAGCGACTTCATCGCCGGTCACATGGTGTGCGCGGGCAACCCCGCGACCGGCAGCGACTCCGGTACCACCGCCACCTGCAACGGCGACTCCGGCGGCCCGCTGATCGTGAACAACCGCATCGTGGGCATCGTCTCCTGGGGCGTGCAGAACTGCGTCGCCAAGGGCGCGTACAGCGTGTTCAGCAAGGTGAGGTCGTACGTCGGCGCCGCCTACCCGCGCATCGACGACACCAACCTCAGCGGCGACCACAAGGCCGACCTGTTCGTGCGCGAGCACTCCACGAACACCGGCTACGAGAAGGACTCCAAGGGCACCTCGTTCGCGTCCCGCGTCTCCTGGGGCAGCTTCTCCGGGTACAACACGATCCTGCAGACGGACCTGGACCGGGACGGCTACCAGGACTTCATCCTGCGCCGCAGCAGTGACGGGGCCGTCTTCTGGCTGCGCTACATCCCGGCCACCCAGAGCTGGAGCAAGAAGGAGATCTTCAGCAACTGGTCCACCCGGAAGTCCACCGTCGCCCCCGGCGACGTCACCGGCGACTACCTGCCCGACCTGCTCTCGGTCGACTCCTCCGGCAACCTGTGGATCTACCCGGGCAAGGGCGACGGCTCCTTCGCCTCCCCCGTCAAGGTGGGCTCCGGCTGGGGCCAGTACAACTCCCTGCGCGGCCACGGCGACTTCGACGGCGACGGCAAGGCCGACCTGATCGCCCGCCAGAGCGGCACCGGCGACGTGTACCTGTACCGGGGCACGGGCAAGTCCGGCTCGGGCGCCTTCGCCTCCCGGATCAAGGTGCGCAGCGCCTGGACCGGCTACAACGCCTTCGACGCCGTCGGTGACGTGACCGGTGACGGCAAGGCCGACTTCCTGGCCCGCACCTCCGGCGGCACGCTCTACCTGTACCCGGGCACCGGCAAGGCGACCAGCGAGATCTTTGCCACAAGGATCTCGGTCGGCACCGGTTTCCAGGCGTACGACCTCTGGGGCTGAAGCCCCAGGTGAGCGAGGCTCACCGCCCGTAACCCGATCACGCACAGTGCCCATCGCCGTACGCGGTGGGCACTGTGCGTTGTGCAACCCTTGCCCGGGTTTCTCCGTCTGCCCTTACGGAGTGACGATGGAGCGGTACCGACCGCGCCTGACTCTGAAAGCAGGGGGTAACCGACCGACGAGACCTAGGAGCGATGTGTCCGCCGAGAGCACGCCGGAGCCCGTCATACCCGAGCCGGGCGAGACCGGCCCCCGCCGCAGAAGCCGGAAGGCCCTGCGCGCCGCGGCCTGGACGGCCGCCGGTGTCGTCGCGCTGGGCGGGGCGGGCGGCGGTTACCTGTACTTCAAGCTCAACGGCAACATCCGAAGCGTCGACATCGACCAGGCCCTCGGCACCGACCGCCCCACGAAGATCGACAACGGCTCCGAGAACATCCTGGTCCTCGGCTCGGACACCCGCTCCGGCTCCAACAGGAAGCTCGGCGGCGGCATCGACGACGGCAGCGCCCGCTCCGACACGGCGATGATCGTCCACGTCTACGAGGGCCACAAGAGGGCCAGTGTCGTCTCCGTCCCCCGGGACACCCTGATCGACCGCCCGGCCTGCACCGACACCAAGGGCACCAGGCACCCGGCCGCGAGCGGCGTGATGTTCAACGAGTCCTACGCCACCGGCGGCGCGGCCTGCGCGGTGAAGACCGTGGAGTCCCTCACCGGCATCCGCATGGACCACTACCTGGAGGTCGACTTCGCCGGCTTCCAGAAGCTCATCGACGACCTCGGCGGCGTCCCGGTCACCACGACGAAGACCATCGACGACCCGCAGAGCCACCTGGACCTCCGCGCCGGCACCCACACCCTCGACGGGCAGCAGGCCCTCGGCCTGGTCCGCACCCGGCACGGCGTGGGCGACGGCTCCGACCTGGGCCGCATCCAGCTCCAGCAGGCCTTCGTCAAGGCCCTGCTCGACCAGGTCAAGCACGTCGGCGTCTTCAGCAACCCGAAGAAGCTGTACGACCTCGCGGACACCGCCACCAAGACGGTCACCACCGACTCCGACCTGGGCTCGGTCAACTCCCTGATCGACTTCGCGGACGGCCTCAAGGGCATCGGCTCCCGGCACATGACCATGATCACCATGCCGGTCCAGTACGACCCGTCGGACCCCAACCGCGTGCTCATGCAGAAGCAGAAGGCCCAGCTGGTCTGGGACGCTCTGAAGAACGACCGGCCCATCCCGAAGTCGGCCACAACGGGCACGGCAACCGGTGAAGCAAAGGGTGTGGTGAGCGCCCCATAAGGGGCGCGGGGAACTGCGCGAGTACCCACCACCCGCCCACGTCGAAACCACGGCACCCCCGTAGGCGACAACCCACCCGCAGGAATACAACAACCGCACCCCCGGTTTTGGGAGAGGGCCCCAGTCCTGGCAGACTGGTACGTCGGCTCCGGTTCACGCTCCCGCATCCCGCGGCGGCGACCCGGCGCCCTCCCGAAACCTAGGAGACACCTTGAAGCGCGACATCCACCCCGCGTACGTCGAGACGCAGGTCAGCTGCACCTGTGGCGCGTCGTTCACCACCCGCAGCACCATCGAGTCCGGCACCATCCGGGCCGAGGTCTGCTCCGAGTGCCACCCGTTCTACACGGGCAAGCAGAAGATCCTCGACACCGGTGGCCGTGTGGCCCGCTTCGAGGCCCGCTTCGGCAAGGCCGCCGGCTCCAAGAAGTAGCGAGCCCCATTTCGCCGGTCCACGGTCACGCCCTCGCGGGGGTGTGCCCGGGACCGGCGTTTTTGGTCGCCCGCCCTTCCCTTCACCGCAGTACAGGAGCCCAAGATGTTCGAGGCCGTCGACGAACTCGTCGCCGAGCACGCCGATCTGGAGACTAAGCTCGCCGACCCGTCGGTCCACGCCGACCAGGCGAACGCGCGCAAGCTGAACAAGCGCTACGCCGAGCTGACCCCGATCGTCGCCACGTACCGCTCCTGGAAGCAGGCCGGCGACGACATCGAGACCGCGCGCGAGTTCGCGGCCGACGACCCCGACTTCGCGGCCGAGGCCAAGGACCTGGAGAAGCAGCGCGAGGAGCTCACCGAGAAGCTCCGCTTCCTGCTGATCCCGCGCGACCCAAGTGACGACAAGGACGTCATTCTGGAGATCAAGGCGGGCGCGGGCGGCGACGAGTCGGCCCTGTTCGCCGGCGACCTGCTGCGCATGTACCTGCGCTACGCCGAGCGCGTCGGCTGGAAGACCGAGATCATCGACGCCACCGAGTCCGAGCTGGGCGGCTACAAGGACGTCCAGGTCGCGGTGAAGGCCCGCGGCCAGCTCGAACCCGGCCAGGGCGTGTGGGCCCGGCTGAAGTACGAGGGCGGTGTGCACCGCGTGCAGCGGGTGCCGGCGACCGAGTCGCAGGGCCGTATCCACACCTCCGCCGCCGGTGTCCTCGTGACCCCGGAGGCCGAGGAGGTGGACGTGGAGATCAACCCGAACGACCTCCGCATCGACGTGTACCGCTCCTCCGGCCCGGGCGGCCAGTCGGTCAACACCACCGACTCCGCGGTGCGCATCACGCACCTCCCGACCGGGGTCGTGGCCTCCTGCCAGAACGAGAAGAGCCAGCTGCAGAACAAGGAGCAGGCGCTGCGTATCCTGCGCTCCAGGCTGCTCGCCATGGCGCAGGAGGAGGCCGAGCGGGAGGCCGCCGACGCCCGCCGCAGCCAGGTCCGCACGGTGGACCGCTCCGAGAAGATCCGCACCTACAACTTCCCGGAGAACCGCATCTCGGACCACCGCGTCGGCTTCAAGGCGTACAACCTGGACCAGGTCCTGGACGGCGACCTCGACGCGGTCATCCAGGCCTGCGTCGACGCCGACTCGGCGGCGAAGCTGGCGGCGGCGTAAGACACGTACGAGCACGACACGGAGGACTCGCGTGAACCTGCTGCTCGCGGAGGTGGCCCAGGCCACCCAGCGGCTGGCCGACGCCGGCGTGCCCTCGCCGCGTACCGACGCGGAGGAGCTCGCCGCGTTCGTGCACGGCGTGAAGCGCGGCGCACTGCACTCCGTGAAGGACTCGGACTTCGACGCCCGGTACTGGGAGGTCATCGCCCGGCGTGAGCAGCGCGAGCCGCTGCAGCACATCACCGGGCGGGCCTACTTCCGGTATCTGGAACTCCAGGTGGGGCCGGGCGTGTTCGTGCCCCGGCCGGAGACCGAGTCCGTGGTCGGCTGGGCCATAGACGCCGTACGGGCCATGGACGTCGTCGAGCCGTGCATCGTCGATCTGTGCACCGGCTCCGGCGCCATCGCGCTCGCCCTCGCCCAGGAGGTGCCACGTTCGCGCGTACACGCCGTGGAGCTGTCCGAGGACGCCCTGGTGTGGACGCGGAAGAACGTCGCGGGGTCCAGGGTCGATCTGCGCCAGGGAGACGCCCTGACGGCCTTCCCCGACCTCGACAGGCAGGTCGACCTGGTGATCTCCAACCCGCCGTACATCCCGCTCACGGAGTGGGAGTACGTGGCGCCCGAGGCCCGCGACTACGACCCCGAGATGGCGCTGTTCTCCGGCGAGGACGGCCTGGACCTGATCCGGGGCATCGAACGCACCGCGCACCGTCTGCTGCGCCCCGGCGGGGTCGTCGTGATCGAGCACGCCGACACCCAGGGCGGCCAGGTGCCGTGGATCTTCACCGAGGAGCGGGGCTGGGCCGACGCGGCCGACCACCCCGACCTCAACAAGCGCCCCCGGTTCGCGACCGCCCGCAAGGCGCTGCCGTGAGCACCCCGACATCAGTCCTTTTCGAAGTCCCGCAGTACGTGTACGAGGAGGCCCGCTAGACATGGCACGGCGATACGACACCAACGACGCGACCGACCGCGTGACGGGTCTGCGTGAAGCCGCGTCCGCGGTCCGCCGGGGCGAACTGGTGGTGCTCCCGACCGACACGGTGTACGGCATCGGCGCCGACGCGTTCTCCTCGGAGGCGGTCGCCGACCTGCTCGCCGCCAAGGGCCGGGGCCGCAATATGCCCACCCCTGTCCTCATCGGCTCCCCGAACACCCTGCACGGCCTCGTCACGGACTTCTCCGAGCTGGCCTGGGAACTGGTCGACGCGTTCTGGCCGGGCGCCCTGACCCTCGTCGCCAAGCACCAGCCGTCCCTGCAGTGGGACCTCGGCGACACCCGCGGCACGGTGGCCGTCCGCATGCCCCTGCACCCCGTCGCCATCGAGCTGCTCACCGAGGTCGGCCCCATGGCCGTGTCCTCCGCCAACCTCACCGGCCACCCGGCGCCGGAGAACTGCGACGCCGCGCAGGAGATGCTCGGCGACTCCGTCTCCGTCTACCTCGACGGCGGACCCACCCCGGCCAACGTGCCGTCCTCCATCGTGGACGTCAGCGGCCCGGTGCCGGTGCTGCTGCGCGAGGGCGCGCTCTCCCCGGAGGAGCTGCGCAAGGTCGTACCCGACCTCGAGGTGGCGAATTGACGGCCCCTGAAGCGGGGCGTGGCATAGGCATCGGGGAGCGTGTCGCGGAGCAGACGACGACGTTCGGTTTTCCGCGCGACACCTTCCGCATCCTCCACGTCAGCACCGGCAATGTGTGCCGCTCGCCCATCACCGAGCGGCTGACCCGCCATTTCGTGGCGGAGCGGCTCGGCGTGCTCGGCGGCGGGCTGATCGTGGAGAGCGCGGGCACCTGGGGCCACGAGGGCGCGCCGATGGAGGCCAACGCGGAGACCGTGCTGGCCGACTTCGGCGCGGACGCCTCCGGCTTCTTCGGCCGGGAACTGCTGGACGAGCACGTGATCAGGGCCGACCTGGTGCTCACCGCCACCCGCGACCACCGCGCGCAGGTCATCTCCATGGGCCATTCGGCGGGCCTGCGCACCTTCACCCTGAAGGAGTTCACCCGGCTGGTCCGGGCGATAGATCCGGCCACCCTGCCGCCCCTGGACGACGGCGTGGTCATGCGCGCCCGAGCCCTGGTGCGCGCGGCGGCGGCTCTACGCGGGTGGCTGCTGGCGCCCACCGCGGAGGCGGACGAGGTCCACGACCCGTACGGGGCGCCCCTGACGTTCTTCCGGTCGATCGGGGACGAGATACACCAGGCGCTGGACCCGGTGGTGACGGCGCTGACCGGGGTGGCGGCGCGGACGTGAGCGCCCCGTAAAGAGCTGCAATACCGGGCATACCGCACATCCCCGGCCTACATTGGGAACACGTCACCGTCGACCGCCCGGGAGCCCGCCATGTCGGTCACCCATACCCTCGAGACCGACGTCCTGCGGCGGCAGGACCCGGCGATGGCCGAGATCCTGCTCGCGGAACTGGACCGGCAGTCCACCACCCTGCAGCTGATCGCCGCCGAGAACTTCTGCTCGCCGGCCGTGCTCGCCGCCCTCGGCTCCGCCCTCGCCAACAAGTACGCCGAAGGCTATCCCGGCGCCCGGCACCACGGCGGCTGCGAGATGGTGGACCTCGCCGAACGCGCCGCCATCGACCGGGCCAAGGAACTGTTCGGCGCCGAGCACGCCAACGTCCAGTCCCACTCCGGCTCCTCGGCCGTACTGGCCGCCTACGCCGCTCTGCTGCGCCCCGGCGACACCGTCCTCGCCCTCGGACTGCACTACGGCGGCCATCTCACCCACGGCTCGCCCGCGAACTTCTCCGGCCGCTGGTTCGACTTCGTCGGGTACGGGGTGGACGCGGAGACCGGGCTCATCGACCACGACCAGGTGCGCCACCTGGCCCTGGGCCACCGTCCGAAGGCGATCGTGTGCGGCTCGATCGCCTACCCCCGGCACATCGACTACGCCTTCTTCCGCGAGGTCGCCGACGAGATCGGGGCCTATCTGATCGCCGACGCCGCGCACCCCATCGGGCTGGTCGCCGGCGGCGCGGCGCCGAACCCGGTGCCGTACGCCGACATCGTGTGCGCGACCACCCACAAGGTGCTGCGCGGTCCGCGCGGCGGGATGATCCTGTGCGGGAGCGAACTGGCCGAACGCGTCGACCGGGCGGTGTTCCCGTTCACCCAGGGCGGCGCGCAGATGCACACGATCGCCGCGAAGGCCGTCGCGTTCGGCGAGGCGGCGACACCGGCCTTCGCCGTGTACGCCCACCAGGTGGTCGCCAACGCACGGGTGCTCGCCGGTCACCTGGCCGCCGAGGGCCTCACCGTCACCACCGGCGGCACGGACACCCATCTGATCACCGCAGACCCGGCCCCGCTCGGGGTGGACGGCCGCAGCGCGCGCGGCCGGCTCGCCGCCGCCGGGATCGTCCTGGACTGCTGCGCGCTGCCGCACGGCGACGGCCGCGGCCTGCGCCTGGGCACGGCCGCGGTGACCACGCAGGGCATGGGAGAGCCGGAGATGGTGCGGATCGCCGCGCTGATGGCGGCCGTACTGCGCGGCGCGACCGAGCCGGCCGCGGCACGGGACGAGGTGCGCTCTCTCACAGGTGCTTTTCCGCCGTATCCGGCCTGAACGGGGGTAGGCGATGACCCGTACACCCCGATGTGCGCCGTGGTTCACAGCCGGGCGTGCAACCATCGTGGCTACCCGGAAGTCCCCATCCATATACGTCCATCGCTAGGGTGTGGGGCTGTGATGGCCAGCGAGACCCGTGGGGAAGCCTGTGCGTGAATACCTGCTGACGCTCTGCATCACGGCCGCGGTGACGTATCTGCTGACAGGGCCGGTACGGAAGTTCGCGATCGTGGCCGGGGCGATGCCGGAGATCCGGGCGCGTGACGTGCACCGGGAACCCACTCCGCGCCTCGGCGGTATCGCCATGTTCTTCGGACTGTGCGCGGGCCTGCTGGTCGCGGACCACCTGACCAACCTCAACGAGGTCTTCGCGAAGTCGAACGAGCCGCGGGCCCTGCTCTCCGGCGCGGCCCTGATCTGGCTGATCGGCGTCCTGGACGACAAGTTCGAGATCGACGCGCTGATCAAGCTGGGCGGCCAGATGATCGCCGCGGGCGTGATGGTCGTCCAGGGTCTGACGATCCTGTGGCTGCCCATCCCCGGCGTCGGCAACGTGGCGCTGACCCAGTGGCAGGGCACGCTGCTGACCGTGGCGCTCGTCGTCATCACGATCAACGCCGTGAACTTCGTGGACGGCCTGGACGGCCTCGCGGCCGGCATGGTCTGCATCGCGGCGGCCGCGTTCTTCCTGTACTCGTACCGGATCTGGTACTCGTACGGCATCGAGGCCGCCGCCCCGGCGACCCTGTTCGCGGCGATCCTGATGGGCATGTGCCTGGGCTTCCTGCCGCACAACATGCACCCCGCGCGGATCTTCATGGGCGACTCCGGCTCCATGCTGATCGGCCTGGTGCTGGCGGCGGGCGCGATCTCGATCACCGGTCAGCTGGACCCGGACGCGCTGGGCCTGTACGTGGGTTCCGAGCGGGCCGCGGTGCACGCGACGGTGCCGGTCTACATTCCGCTGCTGCTGCCGCTGACGATCATCGCGGTGCCGGCCGCCGACCTGGTGCTGGCCATCGTGCGCCGTACCTGGCGCGGTCAGTCGCCGTTCGCCGCGGACCGCGGGCACCTGCACCACCGGCTGCTGGAGATCGGACACTCGCACAGCCGGGCGGTGCTGATCATGTACTTCTGGTCGGCGCTGATCGGCTTCGGCGCGCTGGCCTACTCGGTCAACTCGGCCTCGATGTGGATCGTGCTCGGCGTGGTGTTCCTCAGCGCGGTCGGTCTGGTCCTGCTGCTGCTCCCGCGCTTCACGCCGCGGGTGCCGGTGTGGGCACAGCGCTTCGTGCCGCCGCGCTACCGGCTGCTCCGCCGCGCGGCCGCGGCCGCCGCGGCAGGCGAGGCCGAGGAGCCGCGGGAGGTGCACGAGGCCCCGGAACGGGCCCCCGTCACCGCCGGGGTCGCGGGCGTCAACGGAGCGACCGCGATCGGCGCTCGTTCGCGTTTCCTTGATCGGCGCTGACCGGAGCCAAGGTAAGAATCTGACTAGAGCATTGCCCATTCATGGGGGAGCAAAGCCTCCCATTACCAGACAACTGGGCCTGGATTTTGCACAGACGCGCACCTTCGCTCTCATGTGTGACAGCAAGCACACCTAGCAGGTAAAGACCTCATCAAATAGTTTGTGATACGGTTCACGAGAACCCCGGAGAGAACCGAAGGACCGTAGTGCGACGGTCCATTGGTGCGAGGTCTCGATCACTCAGCCCGGGACTACGCTCGTCCATGACGACACCCTGCCCCCTGTGAAAGCGGAGTTGCCGCCATGCCGTCCAATGACGCCCGGAACCTTCTGCAGATCGCTGTGCCCGCAGCAGCTGCAGGCGCGATCGCCGTCGCCGTGAGCGCCGCGGTCGCGGGGGGCAAGGGTGCGCTCGGCGCGGCCGTCGGCACGGTGCTGGCCGTCCTGTTCATGGGAATCGGCCTCTACGTGCTGCAGTGGACGGCAAAGACGCTCCCACAGCTCTTCCAGGCGATGGGCCTCATGCTCTACATGGCCCAGCTGCTGCTCCTCTTCATCTTCGTCGCCGTCTTCAAAGGCACCTCCCTCTTCAACGGCAAGGCGTTCGCCGTGGGGATCGTGGTCACGACCGTCGCGTGGATGGCCGCGCAGGCCCGCGCGCACCTGAAGGCCAAGATCTTCTACATCGACCCCGACTCCGCGAAGAGCGACAAGTCCGAGAAGACAGGGCCGTCGTCGTGAGGGGTAGGGGCGGGATAAAGGGCTGTGAGATCTCCTGCTATCGTCCGGTGCCAACTGCGGCATCGCGGGCGCGGGCATCTGAGCTGACGCCTGCTCGATCGCGAGGCTCGATGCCCCCCAGCCGCCCCCACATCCGTAACACCAGTCCGGTGCCGATCCGCGGCCGCGCGCCGCGCCGACACAACGAGGTTGCCGTACCCATGCGTCACGCCGAAGGAGCCCGCGGTGAGTGCTGACCAGACCCAGCTCGCCTTTGACTGGAGTTGTCGGATCATGTCCGACAACGGGTGTGGCTTCCCGGCTCCGGGCCTGCACTCGTTCCTGTTCAAGCCGATCGCCACGGTCGGGGGCTTCGACTTCAACAAGGTGATGCTGCTCGCGCTCATCACCACCGCGCTCGTCGTCGGCTTCTTCTGGTCCGCCTTCGGCAACGCCAAGGTCGTCCCGGGCAAGCTGCAGATGATCGGCGAGGCCGGCTACGACTTCGTGCGCCGCGGCATCGTGTACGAGACCCTCGGCAAGCGCGAGGGCGAGAAGTGGGTGCCGTTCATGGTCTCCCTCTTCTTCTTCGTCTGGATCATGAACGTCTGGTCCGTGGTCCCGCTGGCGCAGTTCCCGGTCGCCTCGATCATCGCCTACCCGATGGTGCTGGCCGTGATCGTCTGGATCCTCTGGGTCGGGCTGACCTTCAAGCGGCACGGTTTCGTCGGCTTCTTCAAGAACGTGACCGGCTACGACAAGTCGCTCGGCGCGGTGCTCCCGCTGGTCATGCTCATCGAGTTCTTCTCGAACCTGCTGGTCCGCCCGTTCACGCACGCGGTGCGACTCTTCGCCAACATGTTCGCCGGACACCTGATGCTGGTGATGTTCACCGTCGCCTCCTGGTACCTGCTGAACAGCTGGATGATCCCGGCCGCCGGCGTCTCCTTCGTGATGACGATGGCCATGATCTGCTTCGAGCTTTTCGTCCAGGCCGTCCAGGCGTACGTCTTCGTACTGCTGGCCTGCTCCTACGTTCAGGGCGCTCTCGCCGAGCACCACTGAGCCGCCCCCACCCCCAGGTCGTCCGGTGGCCAACCCCCACCGGTCCGTAAAGAAAAGGAAGATTCAGCATGGCTGCCACTGAGACCCTCGCCGCTGTCTCCGGTTCCATCGGTTCCGTCGGTTACGGCCTCTCGGCCATCGGCCCCGGCATCGGCGTCGGCATCATCTTCGGCAACGGCACCCAGGCGCTCGCCCGTCAGCCCGAGGCCGCGGGTCTGATCCGCGCCAACCAGATCCTCGGCTTCGCCTTCTGTGAGGCGCTCGCCCTGATCGGCATCGTCATGCCGTTCGTGTTCGGTGTGAAGTAAAGACTTCCCTCACCGACACGTATCGACGAAAGGCACTGATGTGATCGCCAACCTGGTACAGCTGGCGGCTCCGGAGAAGGGCGGGAACCCGCTCATTCCCGAGGGCCCCGAGCTGCTCGTCGGCACCATCGCCTTCGCCATCGTGTTCTTCTTCTTCTGGAAGAAGCTGCTTCCGAACATCAACAAGGTTCTGGAGGAGCGTCGCGCGGCGATCGAAGGCGGCATCGAAGAGGCCGACGCCATGAAGGTGGAGGCCCAGAGCGTCCTTGAGCAGTACAAGGCCCAGCTCGCCGAGGCCCGGCACGAGGCCGCGCGCCTGCGCCAGGAGGCGCAGGAGCAGGGTGCCGCCCTCATCGCCGAGATGCGGGCCGAGGGCCAGCGGCAGCGCGAGGAGATCGTCACCGCCGGTCACGCCCAGATCGAGGCCGACCGCAAGGCCGCCGCGCAGACGCTGCGTCAGGACGTCGGCAGGCTCGCCACCGAACTGGCCGGCAAGCTCGTCGGCGAGTCCCTGGAGGACCACGCCCGGCAGAGCCGTGTGATCGACCGCTTCCTCGACGAGCTCGAGGAGAAGGCCGAGGCCACGCGATGAACGGAGCGAGCCGCGAGGCCCTGGCAGCCGCACGTGAGCGTCTTGACGCGCTGACGGACTCCACGTCCGTCGACGCCGCTTCGCTCGCCGACGAGCTGGCGGCCGTCACCGCGCTGCTCGACCGCGAGGCCGGCCTGCGCCGGGTCCTCACCGACCCGGCGCAGCCCGCAGAGGCCAAGGCGGAGCTGGTCCAGCGTCTGATCGGTGGCCAGGTCAGCGGGTCCGCCGCCGACCTGGTGGCCGGAATGACGCGCTCCCGCTGGTCGCAGCCCCGCGACCTGGTGGACGCGCTGGAGGAGCTGGCGAGCATCGCCGACCTCACGGCCGCGGAGAGGACGGGCACCCTCGACGACGTCGAGGACGAGCTGTTCCGGTTCGGCCGGATCGTCTCCTCCAGCACCGAGCTGCGCGCCGCGCTGACCGACCGTGCCGCCGGCACGGCGGCCAAGACGGAGCTGCTGCACCGGCTGCTCGGCGGACGGGCCAAGCCGGTCACCGAGCGTCTGGTGGTGCGCCTTGTGACCGCGCCGCGTGGACGTAGCCTGGAAGCGGGACTGGAGTCCATGTCCAAGCTGGCCGCCGAGCGCCGGGACCGCATGGTCGCCGTCGTCACCTCGGCGGTGCCGCTGAGCGATGGCCAGAAGCAGCGCCTCGGCGCCGCCCTCGCCAAGCTCTACGGCCGTCGGATGCACCTCAACCTGGACGTGGACCCCGAGGTCGTCGGCGGTGTCCGGGTACAGGTCGGTGACGAGGTCATCAACGGCTCCCTCGCGGACCGGCTGGATGACGCCGCCCGCCGCATGGCGAGCTAGCAGCAACTCGATATCTCGAGAAAAGCAGTACGTACTTACGGCCCTGGTTGGGCCGTGCAGAGGATTCCTGGGGGTCGCCCCCAGACCCCCCAAGTGAAACTTCGGGCCCAACAAGGAGAGCAGGGAACCCAGATGGCGGAGCTCACGATCCGGCCGGAGGAGATCCGGGACGCGCTGGAGAACTTTGTCCAGTCGTACAAGCCGGACGCGGCCTCGCGCGAGGAGGTCGGTACGGTCACCGTCGCCGGCGACGGTATCGCCAAGATCGAGGGTCTGCCCTCGGCCATGGCGAACGAACTGCTGAAGTTCGAGGACGGTTCCCTCGGTCTCGCGCTGAACCTGGAAGAGCGCGAGATCGGTGCGGTTGTCCTCGGTGAGTTCAGCGGCATCGAGGAGGGTCAGCCGGTCACCCGCACCGGTGAGGTCCTCTCCGTCGCGGTCGGCGAGGGCTACCTCGGCCGTGTCGTCGACCCGCTCGGCAACCCGATCGACGGCCTCGGCGAGATCGAGACCGACAGCCGCCGTGCCCTTGAGCTGCAGGCCCCCACGGTCATGCAGCGCAAGTCGGTGCACGAGCCGATGGAGACGGGCTACAAGGCCGTCGACGCGATGACCCCGATCGGCCGCGGTCAGCGTCAGCTGATCATCGGTGACCGCCAGACCGGCAAGACCGCCCTGGCCGTCGACACGATCATCAACCAGCGCGACAACTGGCGCACCGGCGACCCCAAGAAGCAGGTCCGCTGCATCTACGTCGCCATCGGCCAGAAGGGCTCCACCATCGCCGGCGTGCGCCGCGCGCTGGAGGAGAACGGCGCCCTGGAGTACACGACCATCGTCGCCGCCCCGGCGTCCGACCCGGCCGGCTTCAAGTACCTGGCGCCGTACACCGGTTCGGCCATCGGCCAGCACTGGATGTATCAGGGCAAGCACGTCCTGATCATCTTCGACGACCTCTCGAAGCAGGCCGACGCCTACCGCGCCGTGTCCCTGCTGCTGCGCCGCCCGCCGGGCCGTGAGGCCTACCCGGGTGACGTCTTCTACCTGCACTCCCGGCTGCTGGAGCGCTGCGCCAAGCTCTCCGACGACATGGGTGCCGGTTCGATGACCGGTCTGCCGATCGTCGAGACCAAGGCCAACGACGTCTCGGCGTTCATCCCGACCAACGTCATCTCCATCACCGACGGCCAGTGCTTCCTGGAGTCGGACCTGTTCAACGCCGGTCAGCGCCCCGCGCTGAACGTCGGTATCTCCGTCTCCCGAGTCGGTGGTTCCGCGCAGCACAAGGCGATGCGCCAGGTCTCCGGCCGGCTCCGTGTCGACCTCGCCCAGTTCCGTGAGCTGGAGGCGTTCGCCGCCTTCGGTTCCGACCTGGACGCGGCCTCGAAGGCCCAGCTGGAGCGCGGTTCGCGCATGGTCGAGCTGCTGAAGCAGGACCAGTACCAGCCGATGGCCACCGAGGACCAGGTCGTCTCCGTCTGGGCCGGCACCAACGGCCGTATGGACGACGTGCCGGTCGCCGACATCCGCCGCTTCGAGAAGGAACTGATCGACTTCCTGCACCGGAAGCACCAGGGCCTGATGACCTCCATCAAGGAGGGCGCCAAGATGTCCGACGACACGATCCAGGCGATCGACGACGCGGTGGCCGAGTTCAAGAAGCAGTTCGAGACCTCGGACGGCAAGCTGCTCGGCGAGGACGTCCCTGCCGCTGCCGCCAAGTGACGTAAGGAAGGGACCTGACTCATGGGAGCCCAGCTCCGGGTCTACAAGCGTCGCATCCGATCCGTCAGCGCGACCAAGAAGATCACCAAGGCGATGGAGATGATCGCCGCCTCGCGCGTCGTCAAGGCGCAGCGCAAGGTGGCGGCCTCCACGCCGTACGCGACCGAGCTGACGCGCGCGGTCACGGCGGTCGGCACCGGCTCGAACACCAAGCACCCGCTCACCACGGAGGCGGAGAACCCGACCCGTGCCGCGGTCCTGCTCCTCACGAGCGACCGCGGTCTGGCCGGCGCCTTCAACTCCAACGCCATCAAGAGGGCGGAGCAGCTGACCGAGCGCCTGGAGCGCGAGGGCAAGCAGGTCGACACGTACATCGTCGGCCGGCGCGGTGTCGCCCACTACAACTTCCGTGAGCGCAAGATCGCGGAGTCGTGGACGGGCTTCACGGACGAGCCGACGTACGCGGACGCCAAGAAGGTCGCGGCGCCCCTGATCGAGGCCATCGAGAAGGACACGGCCCAGGGTGGTGTGGACGAACTCCACATCGTCTTCACCGAGTTCGTCTCGATGATGACGCAGACGGCGCTGGACGCCCGGCTGCTGCCGCTGCGCCTCGAAGAGGTCGCCGAGGAGGCCCACCCCAAGGGGGAGATCCTCCCGCTGTACGACTTCGAGCCCTCGGCGGAGGACGTCCTCGACGCCCTGCTGCCGCGCTACGTGGAGAGCCGTATCTACAACGCGCTGCTCCAGTCGGCCGCTTCGAAGCACGCCGCCACGCGGCGCGCGATGAAGTCGGCCACCGACAACGCCGGTGAGCTCATCGAGAACCTCACCCGGCTTGCCAACGCGGCCCGCCAGGCCGAAATCACCCAGGAAATCAGCGAGATCGTCGGTGGCGCGAGCGCCCTGGCCGACGCGACCGCGGGGAGTGACCGATAAATGACCACCACTGTTGAGACCGCGACGGCTACGGGCCGCGTCGCCCGGGTCATCGGCCCGGTCGTCGACGTGGAGTTCCCCGTCGACGCGATGCCGGACATCTACCAGGCCCTGCACGTCGAGGTCGCCGACCCGGCCAACGCGGGCGAGAAGAAGACGCTGACCCTGGAGGTCGCCCAGCACCTGGGTGACGGCCTGGTCCGCGCGATCTCCATGCAGCCCACCGACGGTCTGGTCCGCCAGGCCCCGGTGGTCGACACCGGCGCGCCGATCTCGGTGCCGGTCGGCGACTTCACCAAGGGCAAGGTGTTCAACACCCTCGGTGAGGTGCTGAACGTCGACGAGAGCTACGACGGCGAGCGCTGGCCGATCCACCGCAAGGCCCCGAACTTCGACGAGCTCGAGTCCAAGACCGAGATGTTCGAGACGGGCGTCAAGGTCATCGACCTGCTCACCCCGTACGTCAAGGGCGGCAAGATCGGCCTGTTCGGCGGCGCCGGCGTCGGCAAGACGGTGCTCATCCAGGAGATGATCTACCGTGTCGCCAACAACCACGAGGGTGTCTCCGTGTTCGCCGGTGTCGGTGAGCGCACCCGTGAGGGCAACGACCTCATCGAGGAGATGACCGACTCGGGCGTCATCGACAAGACCGCGCTGGTCTTCGGCCAGATGGACGAGCCCCCGGGCACCCGTCTGCGCGTCGCGCTGGCCGGCCTGACCATGGCCGAGTACTTCCGTGACGTCCAGAAGCAGGACGTGCTGTTCTTCATCGACAACATCTTCCGCTTCACGCAGGCCGGTTCCGAGGTCTCCACGCTGCTCGGCCGTATGCCGTCCGCGGTGGGTTACCAGCCGAACCTGGCCGACGAGATGGGCATCCTGCAGGAGCGCATCACCTCGACCCGCGGTCACTCGATCACCTCGATGCAGGCGATCTACGTCCCCGCCGACGACCTGACCGACCCGGCCCCGGCGACCACCTTCGCCCACCTCGACGCGACGACGGTGCTCTCCCGTCCGATCTCCGAGAAGGGCATCTACCCGGCCGTGGACCCGCTGGACTCGACGTCCCGGATCCTGGACCCGCGCTACATCGCGCAGGACCACTACAGCGCGGCCATGCGCGTGAAGAACATCCTGCAGAAGTACAAGGACCTGCAGGACATCATCGCGATCCTCGGTATCGACGAGCTCGGCGAGGAGGACAAGCTCGTCGTCCACCGTGCCCGTCGCGTGGAGCGCTTCCTGTCCCAGAACACCCACGTCGCCAAGCAGTTCACCGGCGTGGACGGTTCGGACGTGCCGCTGGACGAGACGATCGCCGCGTTCAACGCGATCTGCGACGGCGAGTACGACCACTTCCCGGAGCAGGCGTTCTTCATGTGCGGTGGTCTTGAGGACCTCAAGGCCAACGCCAAGGAGCTGGGCGTCTCCTGAACTCCCTGAGTTCGTCCGAGGGGGCGGGCGCGTCCCGCCCCCTCATCCACGCCCACTAGAATTGACCCCAACACCCGGCGCCCCTGCCGGGTGGTGACCCGAGGAGCCACCCTTGGCTGCTGAGCTGCACGTCGAGCTGGTCGCCGCCGACCGCCAGGTCTGGTCCGGCGAGGCCACCCTGGTCGTCGCGCGCACCACGTCCGGCGACATCGGCGTCATGCCCGGTCACCAGCCGCTGCTCGGTGTGCTGGAGTCGGGCCCGGTGACCATCCGTACGAGTGACGGTGGAACGGTCGTCGCCGCGGTGCACGGCGGTTTCATCTCGTTCGCGGACAACAAGCTGTCCCTGCTGGCCGAGATCGCCGAGCTGTCGGACGAGATCGATGTCCAGCGCACGGAGCGGGAGCTGGAGCGCGCGAAGGCGGAGGGCGACGCCGCCGCCGAGCGCCGCGCAGACGTCCGCCTGCGTGCGGCGGCGGCGCGCTGAACCAGCCGCGCGGTACGTTGACGTCACTCAGCCGCGGCCGGCCCGGAGCAATCCGGTGCCGGTCGCGGCTGAGGCAGATGTGGGTGTTTTTCCGGTTTCATTACTCAGTGACAGAAGCAGTTCCCCTACCTAGGAGACGAGGAGGTCGGTGCCGATGGTCCTCGCTCTGACTGTGTGCGGGATCGTGGTCGCGCTCGTGGTGGTGGGACTGTTCCTGTTCGGGCTGCGCCGCAGGCTCATCCAGCGCTCCGGCGGCACCTTCGACTGTTCCCTGCGCTGGGACGTGGCCGAGAAACCGGACGCGGGCGGCAAGGGCTGGTCCTACGGCGTCGCCCGCTACAACGGCGACCGCATCGAGTGGTACCGCGTCTTCTCCTACGCCTTCCGCCCGCGCCGCACCCTGGATCGCGCCGCCATCGAGGTGGCCGGCCGCCGGCTGCCCGAGGGCGAGGAGGAACTGGCGCTGCTCTCCGACGCGGTGGTCCTCGCCTGTACCCATCGGGGCACGCGCCTCGAACTCGCCATGAGCGAAGACGCGCTGACCGGATTCCTCGCATGGCTGGAGGCAGCCCCGCCCGGTCAGCGAGTGAATGTGGCGTAGCCACATTCACTCGCTGGGTGGGGGTCCCCCCGGACGAAGTCTGGGGGAGCGTCAACGTCGCTCAGTGGGTCTTTCTACAGGTTGCTGCTGATGGCGTTCACCAGCTCACCGTCGCTGGTGTCGCCGCTGAACTCCCAGAAGAACGCGCCGCCGAGTCCCTGGGACTTGGCCCAGCTCATCTTCCCGGCGATGGTCGACGGGGTGTCGTACGACCACCAGTTGCTGCCGCAGTGCGCGTACGCCGTGCCCGCGACGGTGCCGGTGACCGGGCAGGACGTCTTGAGTACCTTGTAGTCCTCGATGCCCTGCTCGTACGTGCCCGCAGCCGGACCCGTGGCCGTCCCGCCCGGAGCGTCCTGGGTGACACCGGTCCAGCCGCGGCCGTAGAACCCGATGCCGATGAGCAGCTTGCTCGCGGGGACGCCGATGGACTTGTACTTGGCGATCGCGTCGGCGGTGGTGAAGCCCGCCTTCGGGATGCCGCTGTACGAAGTGAGCGGGGAGTGCGGGGCGGTCGGGCCCTGCGCGTCCCAGGCGCCGAAGAAGTCGTACGACATCACGTTGTACCAGTTGACATAGCTCGCGGCGCCCGCGTAGTCGGCGGCCTCGATCTTGCCGCCGGAGGAGCCGTCGGCGGTGACCGCGGCGGTGACCAGCTTGCTCGAACCGAACTTGGCGCGCAGCGCGGCCATCACGTTCTTGAAGGCCGCCGCCCCGCTGGTGTCACAGGACAGGCCGCAGGCGTTCGGGTACTCCCAGTCGATGTCGATGCCGTCGAAGACATCGGCCCAGCGCGGGTCCTCGACCAGGTTGTAGCAGGAGTCGGCGAACGCGGTCGGGTTGGCCGCGGCCTGGGCGAAGCCGCCGGACCAGGTCCAGCCGCCGAAGGACCACAGGACCTTGATGTTCGGGTACTTGGCCTTCAGCTCGCGCAGCTGGTTGAAGTTGCCGCGCAGCGGCTGGTCCCAGGTGTCGGCGACGCCGCTGACCGACTGGTCGGCGGTGAACGCCTTGTCGTAGTCGGCGTAGGAGTCGCCGATCGCGCACTGGCCGTTGGTCACGTTGCCGAAGGCGTAGTTGATGTGCGTGATCTTCGCGGCCGAGCCGGACGTCACCAGGTTCTTGACGTTGTAGTTGCGGCCGTAGATGCCCCACTCGGTGAAGTAGCCGAGTTTGACCTTGTCGCCGGTGGTCGGGGGAGTGGTGGTGCCGCCGGTGGTGTGCACCTTGACCGCGCCGCTGACCGGGCCGGTCTGGTCGGCGGTGTCGCGGGCCTGCACGGTGTAGGAGTAGTCGGTGCCGGCGCTCAGCCCGCTGTCCGTGTACGACGTGGTGGTGACGGTGTCGACGACCTTGCCGTCGCGCAGCACGTCGTAGTTCTTGATGCCCTTGTCATCGGTGGCCGCGCCCCAGCTGAGCTGCACCGAGGTGTCGGTGATGTTCGAGGCGGTGGGTGTGCCGGGAGCGCTCGGGGCGGCGTCGCCGGGGACGGTCGTACCGTCACAACTGTCGCCGTTCAGCTTGCAGTTCGTCGGCGAACCGGGTCCCGCGCCGTTGAAGCCGAAGGAGACCGAGGCGCCGGGGGCGATGGTCCCGTCGTAGGACTTGTTCTTGGCGGTCCAGTGGGTGCCGGAGCTGGTGACGTCCGCGTCCCAGGCGGAGGTGACGGACGTACCGGAGGGGAAGTCCCACTCGACGGTCCAGGAACTGATGCTGGCGGTACCGGTGTTCTTGATGGTCCACTGACCGCCGAAGCCGGTTCCCCAGTCGCTGGTCTTGGTGAAGCTCGCC
The DNA here is from genome assembly GCF_055581585.1 of Streptomyces sp. NPDC031426. Lineage (NCBI taxonomy): Bacteria > Bacillati > Actinomycetota > Actinomycetes > Kitasatosporales > Streptomycetaceae > Streptomyces > Streptomyces sp. NPDC031426. The sequence goes on along the minus strand of NZ_JBVIJE010000026.1, from coordinate 69,740 downwards.
GTGGCGTTGGTCGCGGCCTGGGCGGGGCTCGCGAGACCGACGAGGCCGGCCAGGGGGAGCAGCAGGGTCGCGAACCCTGCCGCGGCTCTGTGTCTGAAGCGCATGCTGCGCCTCCTCGATATGGAGGAATGTTCGGGAGTGCCAGGGGCATGACTGAGCCATCACGCCCACGGTGCTGCGAGAGTAGAAAGGTCTGGACCAGCGGTCAATAGGTCTGGACCAATTTGCCTCCGCTGTGCCGCTGGATCCCCAACTCCTGGGCCAGCAAGGCGGCTTGGACCCGGCTGCGCAGCCCCAGCTTGGCCAGCAGCCGGCTGACGTGCGTCTTCAGTGCGCCCTCCGCCCTCCGCAGCCGCTTGGCGATCTCGGCGTTCGACAGGCCCTGGCCGACACAGGACAGCACCTCCCGCTCGCGCCCGGTCAGGCCCTCCAGTACGGCCGGACCGTTCGTCGTCTCCCGCACCGGACCGGCCGCGAACTCGGCAATCAGCCGCCGGGTCACGGCCGGCGCGACGATCCCCTCCCCGCGCGCCACCGTGCGCACCGCCTCCAGCAGATCCCGGGCCTCGGTGTTCTTCAGCAGAAATCCGGCCGCCCCCGCCCGCAGCGCCCCGAACACGTACTCCTGGCCCGTTCGGCCGTGACCGCCTGGGCCCGGTCCATCACGGCCAGCAGCGCGGTCTGTTCGGCGCGCAACCGGGCGGCCTCGGCGGCGTCCCGGTGATTGCGCACCACCCAGCCGGTCGCGGCCGGCGCGAACGCCACCACGCCGATGCCCACACCGATCAGCAGCGCCTGCGGATCGCGCCACAGGGCGGCCGGTACGACCCCGCCGAGCACGGTCAGCAGCCCGGTGATCCAGGGGATGCGGCGGGCCGAGGACGGGGTGCCGTACAGGACGGCCGAGTACACAAGGTCGGTGTACAGCACGATCGTGACGACGCTGCCCAGAGTCACCGTGTCCAGGGTCAGCGCGAGCGTGCCGACCGCGAGACCGATGCGCGGCCGGGAGCGGCGCAGCGGCTCGCACGCGGCCGTCACCGCCAGCGGCACCAACGGCGCCCAGGGCGCCGCCCACTGCAACCCCGCCGAGCAGCCCGCCCACGGCGATCCGCACGTCGTCGCGGGGGGGCGGGGGAGCGGAAGGGGCATGCCCCTAGCCAACACCAGGACTGCACCCTTCGCGTGAGCCGGGAGAATGGTCTGGAGTACATCGAAGGTCGCAGGCGTACACCGAGACGGTGTAGCCGCCCCGCCCCCGCCCACCCTGCCGCCCGCCCGGCGTGGGGTCGTACGCTGACCGGCGACGAGGAGGGGTGCATGACGGACACGGCGGGCTCCGGTGCGGTGCTGGTCGTCGACGACGACGCGGCGATCCGGCGCTCGCTGGAGCGCGGACTCAGGCTGAGCGGCTTCGCGGTGCGGACCGCCGCCGACGGCCCCGAGGCGCTGGCGGCGATCCGGGACACGCCGCCCGATGTACTGGTGCTCGACGTGTCGATGCCCGGCATGAGCGGCATCGAGGTGTGCACCCGGCTGCGCGACGACGGCCGCGACCTGCCCGTGCTGATGCTCTCCGCGCTGGACGAGACCGCCGACCGGATCGCCGGGCTCCAGGCCGGCGGCGACGACTACCTGGTCAAGCCGTTCGCCCTGCAGGAACTGGTGCTGCGGCTGCGCGCCCTGCTGCGCCGCCGCCCGCCCACCGGCCGCGCGGAGCTGCGGGTCGCGGGCCTGGTGATCGACCCGGACGCGCGCACCGCCGAGCGGGACGGCAGGCACCTGGACCTCACCCGGCGCGAGTTCGAGCTGCTGGAGGTGCTCGCCCGCAACGCCGGACTCGTCCTCACCCGCGACCAGCTCCTGGAACGGGTCTGGGGCTACGACTTCGACGTGCGCACCGACGCCGTCGACACCTTCGTCAGCTATCTGCGGCGCAAACTGGAGGCGGACGGCGGCGGCCGGCTGATCCACACCGTGCGAGGCGTCGGCTTCGTGCTCAGAGAACCGCGGGACACACCGTGAGACTCACCACCCGGATCGCCCTCGCCGTCGGCTGCACCGTCCCGCTGCTCGTACTCGCCGCCGGCTGGCTGCTGCTGCACCTCGTCGCCCGGGACCTGCACCGGGCCGAGGACCAGCACCTGCGGCAACGCGCGGTGGCCCTCGCCCCGGACGCCCGGGCGCTGCTGCGGGCCTCGGCGAACGGCCGCCCCAAGGCCACCGACACCCGGGAGCGGCAGCTGTTCACCGCGGCCCTCGACGTCGGCGTACGGCTCGTCGGGACGGACACCAGCTTCGGCGGCGGTCCCCAGCCCGGCCCCGCCGTGACCCTGCCCGACCGGTCCGCCGGTTTCGCCACCGTCCGCGCCGACGGGCGCAGTTGGCGGGCCCTGGCCCGGCCGGTGCGGACCGCCACCGCCTCCGGCACGCTGTGGCTCTTCTCGCCCGACACCGCCGACCGCACCCAGGTCCGGCTCGTCCGCAACCGGGTGCTCCTCACCGCGGTGCTCGCCGCCCCCCTGTCCGGTCTGCTCGCCTGGGGCCTGACCACCGGGGCGAGCGCGCCCCTGACCCGCCTCACCCGCCGCACCGCCGGCCTCGATCCGCGCACCAGCGCCACCCGGCTGCCCGCGGAGCGCACCGGGGTGCGCGAGGTCGACGAACTGGCCGCGACCCTCAGAACCGTCCTCGCCCGCTACGACGAACAGGCCGCCCGCACCGGCCAGGCCCTGGACACCGCCCGCTCCTTCTCCTCGGCGGCCGCACACGAACTGCGCACCCCGCTGATGAGCATGGGCACCAACCTCGACATCCTCACCGACCACCCCGACCTGCCGGCGTCGGAGCGCGCCGAGGTCCTCGCCGACCTGCACCGCGAACACGCCCGGCTGCTCGGCCTCCTGGTGATGCTGCGGGACCTGGGGCGCGCGGACCTGGTGGAGGCCGACGCGTTCCGGCCCGTCGACCTGCCCGATCTCGCCGACGCGGCCGTGGCCGAGGCCCGGCGCCGCGCCCCGGACGCCGACATCACCCTCGACACGGCACCCGGAGCCACCGTGCACGGCTGGGAACCCGGCCTGCGCCTGCTGCTGGACAACCTGCTCGGCAACGCCCTCGTCCACGGCCGCGACACACAGGGCCGGGCACGGGTGCGGGTCGGCGTGACCGGCGGCGCGGGCCAGGTCCTCGTCACGGTCGACGACCACGGCCCCGGGGTACCGTCCGACGCCCGCGCGAGGATCTTCGAGCGGTTCCAGCGGGGCCCGGACAGCGCCGGTTCCGGGCTCGGCCTCACCCTCGTCGCCCAGCAGGCGGCCCTGCACCGGGGGAGCGTCACGGTCATGGACGGGCCGGACGGGTGCGGCGCGCGCTTCGAGGTACGGCTGCCCGCGCAGGGCGGCGGGGCACCCGCGGACGACGGCGCGCTGCCCGGCCGGCGGGACTGGCTGATCGGCACAGCCGGGGCGAACCGGTCACAGAGTTTTCCCAAAGACCGCTCCTAGCCTCCGTCCCGTCGGACGGCGACCGGTCCGTCCGGAAAGGGGCCGGACGGACCACCGGGCCGTCCGGGAAGGGAACGGAGAGCAGGATGAACGCACGACGACGTACCCGCACGCTGCTCGCGGGCGGGGCGATGGCGGCCGTACTGGCGGTGGCGGGCACCACCGGGGCCGCGGCGGCCGACAGTACCCCGAAGCCGGGCCCCACCGGCGACGGGGCGCACACCCTGTGCAAGCGGGTGCCCAAGATCGACCGCCGGATCCAGCGGGCCCTGAAGCGGCTGGACGCGGGGGCCGGCACCCGTGGCTCGGTGGCCCGGCTGCAGCAGCGCGTGGACAACGCGAAGAAGGCGGGTCACACCCAGATCGCCACCTTCCTCCAGGACCGGCTGGACTTCCGCAAGTCGCTGGTGACCAGTCTGCAGCAGCGCCAGAAGGACCTGAACGACGTCCGGACCTGGTGCCAGGACAACAACGGCGGGAAGGCGGGGAGCTGATGCGCGCGCCGTGGGCGGCGCTGCCGGCGGTCGCCCTCCTGGTGACGCTCACCGCGGGCTGCGCCCACCACGCCGGGGCGTCCCCCGGCACCCCGGCGGTGTCCGGCACGCCCGCCGCCGCGCCTTCCGGGTACGCCGAGATGCAGAAGAAGGTGGACGCCGCCGAGTCCGCGGCCGCCGCGGCCGACCGGGACGCGACGAGCGACGCGGACAAGTGACGCGTACGGGTCCCGGTGCGTGCGGCGTCCTCAGCGCTCCCCGCCCGGGACCCACAGCACGTCCCCGACGTCCTTGTTGGCGATACGGGCCAGGATAAACAGCAGGTCGGACAGCCGGTTGAGGTAGGTGGCGGTGAGCGGGTTCATCGTGTCGCCGTGCGCCTCCAGGGCCGTCCACGTCGAGCGCTCGGCGCGGCGCACGACCGTGCAGGCCTGGTGCAGCAGGGCCGCGCCCGGGGTGCCGCCGGGCAGGATGAAGGAGCGGAGCTTCTCCAGCCGCTCGTTGAAGCGGTCGCAGTCCGACTCCAGCTTGTCGATGTAGAACTGCTCCACCCTGAGCGGCGGGAACTCCGGGTTCTCCACCACCGGCGTCGACAGGTCAGCACCCACGTCGAACAGATCGTTCTGGACGCGCACGAGGACCTTGACGACCTCCGCGTCCAGGCCGCCCAGCGCGATCGCGGTGCCGATCACCGCGTTGGCCTCGTTGGCGTCGGCGTAGGCCGAGATCCGGAGGTCGGTCTTGGCGACCCGGCTCATGTCACCGAGCGCGGTTGTGCCCTTGTCGCCGGTCCTGGTGTAGATACGCGTCAGATTGACCATGCGGCCAGCGTAGTTATGCCCCGGCCGTCCGGAACACTCGTGTGCCCACCGTCACCGTCAGTGCCGCGAAACCGACAGCGACGAGGACGCCGTAGAGCATGTGCGCGCTCGTGTAGTGGCCGACGTACGCGTCACGCACCGCGTCCACCAGGTAGCGGAACGGGACGAAGTGCGACAGCACGTTCAGCCAGGCGGGCGCGAGCGTCATCGGGAGCATCAGGCCGGACAGCAGCATCGACGGCATCGACACCATGTTGATCAGCGGGCCGAACTCCTGCGGGGTGCGGACCTTCATGCCGAGCGCGTACGACAGCGAGGCCAGCGACACCGTGAGCAGGGCGACGAACGCGAAGCCGATCAGGATGCCGCCGAGCGGCGCGCGCAGCCCCATCACCAGCGCGACCAGCACCAGCAGCACCGCTTGGAAGACGAAGACCGTGGCGTCGCGCAGCACCCGGCCGAGGAGGAGGGCGAGCCGGCTGACGGGGGTCACCCGCGTCCGCTCCACCACCCCCTGCCCCTTCTCGACGATGATCGTGAAACCGGCGAACAGGGCTCCGAACAGGCCGAGTTGGAGCAACAGCCCCGGCACGAGCACCTGCCATGAGCTGCCCCCGCCGCCCAGCGGCAGACCGGTGAGCAGCGGGCCGAAGAAGAGCAGATAGAGCAGCGGCGTGAGCACCCCGAAGAGCAGCGCGAAGCGGGAGCGCAGGGACTGGCGGAGGTAACGGCCGTAGATGAGGCGCGTGTCGTGAAGAAGCATCGTCTGTGAATCCCTATACGGCGACGGGGGCGGCGTCGGCCGGGGCGGGCCCGCGGCCGGTGATGGCGAGGAAGGTGTCCTGGAGGGTGGCGTCGATCGAGCCGCCGTACCGGAGCTTGAGCGCGCTCGGCGTGCCCTCGGCGGCGACCGTGCCCTTGTCGACGATCACCAGGCGGTCGGCGAGGGCGTCGGCCTCGTCCAGGTAGTGGGTGGTCAGGAAGACGGTCGTGGCGTGGTCGTCGCGCAGTCGGCGGACCAGGTCCCACAGGTCGGCGCGGCTGCCCGGGTCCAGGCCGGTCGTCGGCTCGTCCAGGAACAGCACCTTCGGGCGATGGGTGAGCGCCATCGCGATGTCCAGACGGCGCCGCTGGCCACCGGAGAGCGCGCCGGCCTTCCGGTCGAGAAGGCCGGTGAGGTCGAGCTCCCGCGCCAGCTCCTCGGCCCGCGCGGCCGCCTCGGCCTTCGCCAGGCGGTACATCCGCCCCTGGGTGACCAGCTCCTCCCGCACGCTGATCTGCGGATCGACGCCGCCGGACTGGGCGACGTACCCGCTCACCGCACGCACCCCGGCCGGATCCGTCGCCAGATCGTGCCCGGCGACCGTGGCCGCGCCGCCGGTCGGCTCCAGCAGAGTGGTGAGCATCCGCAGGGTGGTCGTCTTGCCGGCGCCGTTGGGGCCGAGGAAGCCGAGGATCTCGCCCTCGCGGACGGCGAGGTCGATGCCGCGCACGGCCTCCACGGATCCGGCCTTGGTCTGGAAGGTGCGGGCGAGTCCCGCAGCACTGATGACTACTGACATGCCCCCAGAAAAACAGAGTCACCATAATTTTGCAACGACACCAAGTTTGCGCGCTGGCCAAGTTTCCATGGTCCCCAGCGAAGCTAGGATGCGGGCATGGCAGAGGGGCTCAGGGAGCGGAAGAAGCGGCAGACCCGGCAGTACATCTCGGATGTCGCCACGGGGTTGTTCCTGGAGCGCGGCTTCGAGGCGGTCACCGTCGCCGAAATCGCGGAAGCGGCGAACGTCTCCGTCAACACCGTCTACAACTACTTCCCGGCCAAGGAGGATCTCTTCTTCGACCGGTCCGCCGGCATGGTCGACCGCCTCGCCCGGTGGATCCGCAGCCGGGACAAGGGGGAGTCCGCCGCCGGCGCCGTCCTGCGCGAACTGCGTGCCGAGGTCCAGGCCGTCTCGCCCCGGGTCGGCCTGATGGACGGCTACGACCGCTTCATGCGGGTCATCCATGACGCGCCGCCCCTGCGCTCCCGCCTGTGGACCTTCCAGCAGGAAGTCCACGACAACGTGACGAAGGCCCTGCGCGAGGAGACCGGCGCCACCGCCGACGACCCGCTGCCGGACCTGATGGCCGGTCAGGTCTGCTGGATCCATCAGACGGTCTTCGTCACCATCGGCCGCGAGATGATGGCCGGCCGCAAACCGGCCGAAGTCTCCCGAGAGGTACTCGCCCTCCTCGACGACATCGAGGACCTGTTGAGCGACCGCGTCCTGAACTACGCCGTACGCGGCAAGGCCTGAGCGCGCCGCCGGACGGCGCCAACCGCCACGGACCCGCGAGGATTTGCGCTCCGGCCGGCGCGGCCGGAATCCTGTCGGATCCGCCGGCTCGAGGGCCGCCGAGCCCGTCGATCGAGACGTGACCGGTGTCTCAGCGTCTGAGACCGTGACACGCGTTACTAACCGCTCACACAGCGCCGCCGGAGCGCTATGGTCCGCCGGAGAAGCAGACTTGGAGCGCGTTCAAGGGAGTCGGAGTGGCACGGAAGCTCGCCGTCATCGGGGCCGGTCTCATGGGGTCCGGGATCGCTCAGGTCGCCGCGCAGGCGGGCTGGGACGTCGTCCTGCGGGACGTCACCGACGAGGCACTGAAGCGTGGCACCGACGGCATCAAGGCCTCGTACGACAAGTTCGTGAGCAAGGGGAAGATCGAGGCGGCCGCCGCCGAAGCCGCCCTGGCCCGCATCACCGCGACCACCGACCTGGACGCCGCCGCCGACGCCGACGTCGTCATCGAGGCCGTCTTCGAGAAGCTGGAGGTCAAGCACGAGATCTTCCGCACGCTCGACAAGCTCGTGCGCGAGGACACCGTGCTCGCCTCCAACACCTCCGCCATCCCGATCACCAAGATCGCGGCGGCCACCGAGCACCCCGAGCGGGTCGTCGGCGTCCACTTCTTCTCGCCGGTGCCGATGATGCAGCTCGTCGAGCTGGTCCGCGGCTACAAGACCAGCGACGAAACCCTCGCCACCGCACGGGAGTTCGCCGAGTCCGTCGGCAAGACCTGCATCGTCGTCAACCGGGACGTGGCCGGCTTCGTGACCACCCGGCTCATCTCCGCCCTCGTGGTGGAGGCGACCAAGCTCTACGAGTCCGGCGTCGCCACCGCCGAGGACATCGACCTCGCCTGCAAGCTGGGCTTCGGCCACGCCATGGGCCCGCTCGCCACCGCCGACCTCACCGGCGTCGACATCCTGCTGCACGCCACCAGCAACATCTACACCGAGTCCCAGGACGAGAAGTTCGCCCCGCCGGAGCTGATGCGCCGGATGGTGGACGCCGGTGACATCGGCCGCAAGAGCGGGCAGGGCTTCTACAAGTACTGAGCACCTTCCGTACGGACATCCGCCGGACATCACCCCCGGGAGTATCACTCCCAGGGGTGAATTCGGTATCGGTTCGCTTACAAGCAGCAACCGCACCACCACTCACACAGTCAGACGTTGCAACGTCACGGAGTACGCCAACCGCACTCAACGGGGAGCGCATATGTACATCAGGGGCGACCACGCCGAGCTGGTCGTCGGGGGCCGCCTCGACGTCCGCAGCGCGGCGGACGCCCGTACGGCCCTGCACTCGGCCGTCGACACCGGAGTCGGCGACCTGGTGCTCGACCTGTCCGAACTGGACTCCTGGGACGCCACCGGACTCGGGGTGATCATGGGCGCCCATCGGCGGGCCGGCCGCTGCGGGCGCCGTCTGGTGCTGCGCGGTGTCCCGCCGCAGATGCAGCGCCTGCTGGTGGCCACCCGGCTGCACCGCATCCTCGCCATCGAGGGCGGCATCGGGATCGAGTCCCAGCCCCGGGTGTGAGACGCGTACGAGTCTGAGCCGGACGGAGACCGCTGCGGCCGCTGAGACCCGGACACAGCCGCCGAAGCGCACGACGGGGGCAATCCTCACCGGACTGTGATGTCTTGGACCGCACGGCACCCCGCCCTGTCGGAGATACTGAGCGAAGGTTTAGGGTTCGGTCGCCCGCCGCCTCGCAACCCTCGACGAGCGGGCCCGGACCAGAAGCGACAGCGCGGTGTGCGACAAGGCCGGGAGGGGCCGGAATCCGGGCACACGACGCTTTTGGGGGGTCTTAACCCATGGAACCCATGGACCCGATCGACCGGGAACCCGCGGAGCACGGTCAGGCGGCGAGCCGCCGCCCGCCCCGGGAGTCCCTCACCTCGGACTTCGGTCAGAGCACGCCCGCGATCGCCCGTACGGCGCACGTCGTGGCCGGCGACCTGCTGCTGACCGTGAACCCCGTGGACGGCAGCGAGATAGAGCCCTGCCCGCCGGACCGGCGGCCGGTGCGGCCCCGCAAGCGCACCGCCACCGAGCGCGCCGAGGCCGAGCGGGCCACCCGGCCGCCGGTGCCGCCAGGCCCCGCCCAGCCGGCCCTCTCCCTGCTGGAACGCCAGGACGAGCGCGAGCGCCTGGTCCGCCTGCTGGCCCGGGGGCGTTCGGTACGGCTCACCGGGCCCGGCGGCTCGGGCCGCACGGCCCTGCTGGAGCTGGTCGCCGAGGACTGCCTGGACCTCGCCCCCGACGGCGTGGTCCGGCTCACCGGCTTCCACCGCACCACCACCGACCTGCTGCACGACCTCTTCCACGCGGTCTACGACGCCCCGCGCCACCGCCTCGATCCGGAGGAACTGCGCGCACTGGTCCGCGAGATCGGCGCGGTCGTCGTCCTGGACGACATCGAGTTCGGCGGCGCCGCGCTCGACGAGCTCCTCGACGCCACCCCCGAGTGCGCGTTCCTGATCGGCGCCACCCCCGACGTGCCCGCGCCCTCCGAGGGGGCCGAGGTCGAGGAGGTCTTCCTCAGCGGCCTCGACCGCGCCGCCGGCGTGGAGATCCTGGAGCGGACCGTCGGCCGCGTCCTCACCGAGGAGGAGTCCAACTGGGCCGGCGACCTGTGGTTCGAGTCCGAGGGGCTGCCGCTGCGCTTCGTCCAGGCCGGGGCCCTGCTCCGGCAGCGCGACGAGCTGCGGGCCGGCGTGGGGGCGGTGGACGAGTACGGCGTCTTCGAGGACGTACGCCCGCCGGCGGAGCTGTCCCTGGAGCCGGCGGACGAGATCCCGCTGCCCTCCCTCGGCGAGGCCGCCGCGCCCGCCCCGCTGCTCGCCTCCCGGCTCAGCGCCTCCGCCCGTGCCACCCTGCGCTTCGCGGTCGCCCTCGGCGGCGAGCTGCCGCACCAGGCGCATCTGCCGGCGCTGATCGGCGACACCCACGCCGACGCCGCCCTCGGCGAGCTGGCCGGGTGCGGACTGGTCTCGCCGGTCGGCGCCCGCTACCGGCTCGCGGCCGGGGTGCAGGCCCAGCTGGAGGCCGCCGGATACGCCGACGACGCCCAGGCCCAGGCGCTGGCCGCCGCCGAGCACTACACCTGGTGGGCCGGGCATCCGTCGGTCACCCCCGAGCGGGTGTGCGCCGAGGCCGACGCGGTGCTGGCCGCGCTCGCCATGATCGTCCCGCACCCGGCACCCCCGGCCGAGGGCGAGGAGAGCTGCGCGGTACGGCTCGCCCGTACGGCCGCGCCGGCGTTCGCCGCCGGGCTGCACTGGAGCGCCTGGGAACGGGCCCTGCGGTCCGGCGCGGAGGCCTCCCGGCTGACCGGCGAGGTGGCCGAACAGGCCTACTTCCACCACGAGTTGGGTGTCCTCGCGCTCTGCGGGGGTCAGCTCGACCGGGCCCGCGCCGAGCTGGAGGCGTCCATCGGGCTGCGCGGGGCGCTCGCCGACAAGCGGGGCACGACGGCCGGGCGCCGGGCGCTCGCGCTGGTCGCCGACCGCTCCGGTGACGTACCCGGGATCGCCGCGACGGCGGGGGACGAGCTGCCGGAGGTACGGCACGAGGAGTCGGCCCCACCGCCGTACCCGCCCCTCGGTGACCCGCTGGTCACGACCAGGCTCCCGGCCGCCGCGGAGCGGGGCGGGGGCTTGCGGCGGCTGGCCCGCCGCAACCTCGTGGCGGTCGGCTCCGGGGCGCTGCTCGCCGCCGTGCTGGGTACGGTCGTCACGCTGGGCATGACGTCCAACGAGAACGCCGACAAGAACCCGGCCGGCAAGGTCGACGTGAACCCCTCGGCGAGCCAGGGCACGGACGACGGCACCCTCGGGGCCGACCCGAACCAGACCCCGTCGGCGGGCGGCTCGGCCCCGGCAGTCCCCCGCCCCACGGACTCGGGTGGCACGACGCAGGATCCGACGCCGTCCCAGCCGGTCGCATCGCCGTCGTCGGCCCCGAGCCACACCCGGGGCACGGGTGGGGGAGGTACGACACCGACGCCGTCCAAGTCCACGACCAAGTCGGGTACGCCGACACCGACGAAGTCGACCGACCCGAGCCCGTCGGCCTCGACCTCGCCGTCACCCAGCACGTCCTCGCCGTCCGCGTCCACGTCGGCCCCGGGCCCGTCCACGACGGACACGGCGAGCGGCCCGACGGCACCGCAGAGTTCGGGGAGCGCAACGAACTCGGGGACCGCGTCGCAGTCATCCGGCTCGGTCATCTGACCGAGCCGAGAAGGTGAGCCTCAGAACAGGCGGAGCTTGTCGTCCTCGATGCCCCGCAGGCCGTCGTAGTCCAGGATCTGGCAGTCGATGCCGCGGTCGGTGGCGAGGACGCGGGCCTGGGGCTTGATCTCCTGGGCGGCGAAGATGCCACGGACCGGGGCCAGGTGCGGGTCGCGGTTCAACAGCTCCAGATAGCGGGTGAGTTGCTCGACGCCGTCGATCTCGCCCCGGCGCTTGATCTCCACCGCGACCGTCCCGCCGTCCGCGTCCCGGCACAGGATGTCCACCGGGCCGATGGCCGTCATGTACTCGCGGCGGATCAGCGTGTAGCCGTCGCCGAGCGTCTCGATGCGGTCGGCGAGCAGCTCCTGCAGGTGCGCTTCCACGCCGTCCTTGATCAGACCCGGATCCACGCCGAGTTCGTGCGAGGAGTCGTGGAGGATCTCCTCCATCGTGATGATCAGTTTCTCGCCCGCTTTGTTGACGACCGTCCAGACGCCCCCTTCCTCGCCGGTGCCCTCCTTGAGCGTGCAGGGCGGCGACATCCAGTTGAGGGGCTTGTAGGCCCGGTCGTCGGCGTGGATGGAGACGCTGCCGTCCGCCTTGACCAGGATCAGGCGGGGCGCCGAGGGCAGGTGGGCGGTGAGCCGGCCGGCGTAGTCGACCGAGCATCGGGCAATGACGAGACGCATGGTCGGCAACGCTACTCGACGCCCTGAGGTGCGCGCGATTCGCCCGTCCCGCTCCCGATCGATCGCCCCAATTGTCCCTGGAAACTCTTGTTCATCCCTGGCCGATTGTGCCCGTAACGGGACCGTTCCATATACGCATTCTGCTGGTGTGGTCACCGACCGTTGCCTACGGTAGTAAACGGGAGGTCGCCGTCTATGTACTGAGCGTGTTCGAAATCGCGAACTCCCTGACCTGTCCGGCAACCCCTGCTCCGCGGGGGTGCGAGAGGAGAACCCATGTCGCTCGACGTCTCACCGGCCCTACTCGAACAGGCCGAGCGAGGCGAGGTCGACGAAGCAGCATTCGTCGACTGCGTCCGGACCTCCCTGCCCTACGCATGGGAGATGATCAGCTCCCTGGTGGCCCAGCTGAAGGTCGACGGCGGACCGTTCGCCGACAACCAGACGCCCCCGCCGGACGAGCAGGCACGCGGTCAGCTGCTGCGTGCGCTCGCGAGTGACGCCATCCGCGGCGCCCTGCAGCGGCACTTCGGTGTGCGGCTGGCCTTCCAGAACTGCCACCGGGTGGCGGTGTTCCCGCTGGACGCCTCGGTCGACGAGACGTTGGCCCGCTTCACCTCGGTACGCAGCCAGTTGCTGAACCAGTCGCCGGAGCTTCGGGACTGCTGACGGGGCGGTCCCGGTACGGCGGACGTTGTGAGCCGCTTGCTTGCCGCTCCACCCGCGGGAGGTGCATTCAGTGCTGGGGCGGCAAGCCCCCGAGGCGGCCCGGGAGTTGTCGGACGGCTCAGCGCAGCTGGGGCAGCACCTCGGCGCCCAGCCGCCGCAGGTTCTCCTCCGTCGCGGCGAGATCGCCCGAGCCCTCCACGAGGAGGGCGAAGCGGGAGATGCCGGTGCGCTCCGAGGTGGCCGCGAGCCGGTCGGCGGCCAGCCGTGCAGTGCCGACCGGGTGCAGCCCGCAGAGCAGTTCGGTGTAGGCGTACGGGTCGCGCATCGCGCGCGCCCGGCCGTCCACCGTCACATGCGCCTCCAGGCCCTGTTTCAGCCAGCCCGGCATGGCCTTCATGAGCGTCTCCGCCGCGTCCGTGCGCCGGTCGGCGAGCTGGCACACCCCGGCCGAGACGTGCGCGGCGCCCGCGATCTCCTCGACCGGCCGGCTCGCCGCGCGGGCGCAGCGCTCCCAGAGGGCCACCATCTCGGCCTTTTCCTCGTCCCCGACGTGCATGCCGAGCAGCATCGGCAGCCCGCGCTCGGCGGCCAGCCGTACGCTCGCCGGGGAGGTGCACGCGACGACGACCTCCGGGCCCGGAGTCTCGGTCAGCGCCTCCGACGGACGGGGTACGACCGGCACCTCGCGGAAGCTGAACCTTTCGCCGGACGCCGACACCCGTGGCTCGCGCAGCCAGCGCAGCAGCAGATCGAGTGACTCGGGGAATCCGTGTTCGTACGCCTCCAGGCCGGCGCCGAAGACCTCCAGGTCCACCCAGGGCCCGCCCCGGCCCACGCCGAGCGTGAACCGGCCGCCGCTCGTCAGGTGCAGCAGCGCGGTCTGTTCGCCGAGTGCGACCGGGTGGGCGGTGGGCAGTACGCTGACCGCAGTGCCGACCCGGATGCGGCGGGTGCGGCCGAGCAGCAGGGCGGCCAGGGTGACGGCGGACGGGCATGTGCCGTACGGCACGAAGTGGTGCTCGGCCAGCCACACGGCGTCAAGACCGGCCTCCTCGGCGACCTCCGCGGAGCGGACCACCCGGTGCAGGGCCTCCCCGGGGCCCTGGCCCGGGAACTGGGCGCCCAGCACAAAACTTCCTACGTACATCTCTTTTCCTGCTTCCTTGGCTCCGACCCGGAGCTCCCCCACAGGGCATAACCGTCTGACACGTGCGCAGGACACGGCCTGACGGAGAGATTTGCGGATTGTCTGCAGAATGGGCCGCCCTGGAGGGTGACTTGGGTGGGTTGGTTCCGTACGCGTACCCCACACGGCGGCGCGTAGGCTGGATGCAGCCCGTGCTTCCTGTACAGCCCCGAGAGGTGTCCCGTGTCCCCGCGTCGCAATCGACCGAAGGCAGCCGGATCGTCGGGCCGGAGCGCCGAGGACTACCGCGCCGGCCGGTACGGCGGCTGGCAGTCGACCGAGAGCTGGCAGGGCGAGGACTGGAGCGTGCGCCATGTCGCCGGGGCGAGCGCGGAGGGCAAGACCTACCGCTGCCCGGGCTGCGACCAGATGATCCCCTCCGGCGTCCCGCATGTGGTGGCCTGGCCGGAGCACGCGGGCGTGGACGACCGCCGCCACTGGCACAAGGCCTGCTGGAACGCGAAGGACCGCCGCACCACAAGGGTGCCGCGGTCCCGTAACGCGCCGAGGTTCTAGCCGGTCTCCTCGCGGCTAACGTGCCGGTGGAACGAAGGTGGGCCGCAGCGCGGACGGCAGGTCGGACACCGTCCCCCACACCAGGACGTGATCCGGATTCATGGAGTCGTTCTCCAGTGTTGCGATGATCCCTTCCGACAGAAGGATCTTGATCAGGGCGCTTTGCATATGGAGACCGATCATCCCGGAGTACCGGACAATCGGCGCGTCGGGATTGCCGGAGGTGAGGCTGTCGACAGCGGCCTGGGTCATGCCGGGATCGCATCTCCAGCCCACTGACACGGGGGCCGAAGCCGTCTCGGCATCGGGATCGACGCAGACCACCGCGCCCGATCGGGTCGCCGTTCCGGTCTCCCCGTCACGGAAGGCGGGCAATCCCGCACGCCGGAGCGCCTGGACCACGTGGTCGGCCAGTTCGTCACGGACCGCCAGAACTTCATCTGACGCGCGGGTGAAGCCGTACTCGGACATAGCGTTTCTCCTTTCCTTGGGACGGTGCGATGAGCATTTCGATGACGCTCGCCGCACCCGGCAGGTTCCCTACTGTTCGGCGGACTGCTGAGTCGACCGGAGAAATGCCCTTCCCTCGAATCTCTGGTCCGGTCAGGAGTTCCTCGGGCCGACCAGCGCAGCCGCGACGGCTTCACCAGTCATCTCGATGACAACCGCTTCGTCTTTCATGGGCGCCGGAAGATGTGCGTACGTTTCGGCGTCGCAGAGGACAGCACCCGTACGCGGTTCGAGGATGACCGCCTGCAGCCGTGAGGTGAGTTCGGTGATGACACCGAACACCCCGGTACCGGAATGCGGACGCTCCACCAGGATGCCGGTCTCGTCGACGAAGATCTCGGCCCCACTGCCGTCGGAGGCTCGGACCCAGAACTGCAGCCCTCCGTCCTCCATTACCGTCAGGGTCGGGTCGCCGACGTCGTACGGATCGAGCACGGACCGAACGAGGTCCAGGTCCAAGGGCACAGGCACGTCACTGCCTTCGGCGAATTTGTAGATCGACGGGCTGTAGCTCACAGTGGGTCTCTTTCTGCAGATGATCGGCACATCGCCTGCCGCTCGTACCTGGTCCTTCGCTTGCGGTTTCAGAGCCTGGTTCTTGGCGTCGATGAGGGTTCCGTCCTGATAACCGTCGAACTTCGCATATCCGCTTTTGCGCCACTCCCCGTTCGTGACCAGTTGCTCATAGGCGCGATCGGCCTGGTTCATGGTCTCCGTTTCTGGCAGCCACTTGCCGGGCCCACCCATTTCGAGCCCACACGCAATAGCGCCCCCGACGGTTCGACGCCTGGAGACGGCCGGTACGACGGCATGGCGAAGCGACCCCTCCCCGTGAGCGACGGAGTTCCCCCGGTCGCAGACTGATGTGCGCGGGAGAGACGGGTCTGGTCAGGTACCCGTCATGCGCGGCGCCACCTTATGTATTCGGTTGTGCGGCGGTACAGGGCATTCCAAGTGGGTAGAGGCGCGCCGGCCTGAAATCGCTCGTCAAACACGAGGGCCTCCCGTCGGTGCCGTGGGGATCTGGCGATCCACAGCGCCGGGGAGGCCCTCACCCGATCAAGCGAGGCTCACACGTCCCGCTTCTCCAGCAGCGCGATGGCGCCGGCGAACGCGGCTGCCGACAGGCCCAGCATGATCCACAGCGGGTCCCAGCCCGTGGGGCCGGAGCTGCTCAGGGAGTTGTCGTAGAAGCAGCTCATCTGGCTCGGGATGGAGTACTCCAGCAGCCACTGCCGCACCTTGGACAGCGACTGCGAGGCCATGAACAGCGCGATCACCAGCGGGGCCAGGACCGCGCCGATCATGATGGTGATGGCGCCCGCGGAGTGCCGGATGATCGAGCCGATGAGCAGCGAGAACAGCCCGAGCAGCGCGATGTAGAGGCTGATGCCGAGGGTCGCCTTCAGCCAGTCGCCGGTGGAGGGGGTGCGGGCGCCGCCGACGCCGTTCAGCATGGACGCGTGGATCATGGCCATGAGGCCGGACACGGCCAGGGTGACGACGAAGGCGACGGCGAAGAACACGACCGCCTTGGCGGCGAGCACCCGGCCCCGGCTCGGGCACGCGACCATCGTCGTACGGATCATGCCGGTGCCGTACTCCGAGGCCGTGGTCAGCACGCCGAGCGTGATGATGCACATGCTGCCCAGCAGCAGGCCGAAGAAGCCGAACTGGAGCGGGTTCTGGTCCGACAGGGTCTCCGGGCTGGAGTTGGACTTCACCACCGAGGCGGTCAGCAGGCCGATGGCGAGGACGAGCACCACGAAGACGCCGAGCGTCCACATCGTCGAACGCACCGACTTGATCTTGGTCCACTCCGAGGACAGCGCGTGCCCGAGGTGGGTGCGCACGACCGGGATCGGCGAGGTGTAACCGGGGTACGACCCGCCGGGCGCCGCCTGCCAGTGGGGCGCGGCTGCGGGGGCCTGCGGCATGGGGGGCTGGTGGGTGCTCATCGGGCGTCCTCGGGCTTGGTCAGGTCGGCGGGGGCAGTGGCCGGGGCCGGGGGAGCGGTGGCGGGCGCCTGCTGCGGCGCGGGCGCTCCCGCGCCGGCGGGCTGGGCCGAAGCGGGCGGCTGGGCCGAAGCGGGCGGCTGGGCCGAAGCGGGCGGCTGGGCCGAAGCGGCCGGCTGGGCCGAAGCGGGCGGCTGGGCCGAAGCGGCCGGCTGGGCCGAAGCGGGCGGCTGGGCCTGCGGGGCGGCGGGAGTCGTCGGCGCGCCCGCGGCCTGGGACTGCTGGGCGTACGGGTTGGGGGCGCCGGGAGCGCCGTAACCGGCAGCCTGCGGGCCGCCGTACGGTCCCGCCGACCCCTGGGGCATCGCGAAGGGCTGCCCGCCCTGCTGGGGCGGCGGCGGGGCGTACCAGCCGGGCTGGCCCTGGCCGGGCACCGGCATGGGCGGCTGGGCGCCCGGCGGCAGCGGCTGCTGCAGGCCCGCCTTCTGGTCGATGGTCGAGCGGTAGTCGACCGCGCCCTGCGTCATCCGCATGTACGCCTCCTCCAGCGAGGCCTGGTGCGGCGACAGCTCCCACAGCCGGACGCCCGCCTCGTGCGCGAGGTCGCTGATCCGGGGCAGCGGCAGCCCGGTCACCCGCAGCGCACCGTCCTGCTCCGGCAGTACATGGCCGCCCGCCTCGGTGAGCGTGGTGCTCAGCTTCTCGCGCAGCTGCGGCTCGGTGTCCGGGGTGCGCACCCGGGCGAAGTCGGCGGAGTTGGCCGAGATGAAGTCCTTCACGCTCATGTCGGCGAGCAGCTGGCCGCGCCCGATGACGATGAGGTGGTCGGCGGTGAGCGCCATCTCGCTCATCAGGTGGGAGGAGACGAACACCGTACGGCCCTCGGCGGCCAGGGCCTTCATGAGGTTGCGGACCCAGAGGATGCCCTCGGGGTCGAGGCCGTTGACCGGCTCGTCGAACAGCAGCACCTGCGGATCGCCCAGCAGCGCGGCGGCGATGCCGAGCCGCTGGCCCATGCCCAGCGAGAAGCCCTTGGAGCGCTTGCGCGCCACGTCCTGCAGGCCGACGACACCGAGCACCTCGTCCACGCGGCGGGCCGGGATGCCCGACAGCTGGGCGAGGCTCAGCAGATGGTTGCGGGCGGTCCGGCCGCCGTGCACGGCCTTGGCGTCGAGCAGCGCGCCGACCTGGCGGGGGGCGTTGGGCAGCTTGCGGTACGGGTAGCCGCCGATCGTCACCGACCCGGACGTCGGGTTGTCCAGCCCGAGGATCATCCGCATCGTCGTCGACTTGCCCGAGCCGTTCGGCCCGAGGAAGCCGGTGACGGCACCTGGCCGCACCTGGAAGGAAAGGTTGTACACGGCGGTCTTGTCGCCGTAGCGCTTGGTCAGGCCGACAGCCTCGATCATGCTCCGCACCCATCGAAAGGTTCAGGACAGCGGGGAGCCGCCCCCGTAAGGGTTAGGAGGATATCGAGGCGCTGACGGTTCCGCCCAAGGGACGGCAAAGCCAGAACACTACGGTGCGTGGCGAAAACCGCTACTGGGCGTCCCTGCGCTTGAGGAGGACATACCCGCCGGCGAGCGCGGCGATCACCCACAGCACCATGATCCCGAGCCCGCCCCAGGGCCCGTACGGCGTGTCGTCGGCCCTCGGGACCACCTGCATGATCCGGCTGCCCGCCTGGTCCGGCAGGAACCGGCCGACCTTCTTCGTCGCGTCGACGTTGCCGAGGATGGTGGAGATCAGGAAGAAGAACGGCATCAGGATGCCCAGCGACAGCATCGGCGAGCGCAGCATCGCGGCCACGCCCATGGAGAACACCGCGATCAGCGTCATGTAGAGGCCGCCGCCGACGACCGCGCGCAGCACGCCCGGGTCGCCGAGCCGCGCCCCGTGCGGACCGAGCATCGCCTGGCCGAGGAAGAACGCGGCGAAGCTCGTGGCCATGCCGACCACGAGCGCGAGCGCGCCCGCGACCGCGATCTTGCCGAACAGGAAGGTGGCGCGCTGCGGTACGGCGGCCAGCGAGACCCGGATCATGCCGGTGCTGTACTCGTTGGAGACGACCAGCACACCGAACACGATCATGGCGAGCTGGCCCAGGGTCATGCCCGCGAAGCTGACGTAGGTCGGATCGAACGACAGCCGGTCCTGCACCGGCATCGAGTCGAACTGGCTCCGCGACAGCGCGGAGATGAGCGTTCCGATGGCGATCGTGACCACCACGGCCAGCGACAGCGTCCACACCGTGGATGCCACCGACCGGATCTTGGTCCACTCGGACCGGATGACCTGCACGGCTGCCATGGACGTCAGGCCCCCTTCCACTCGGCGCCCCACTCCCGCGGGGCGTCCCCGGGCCCGGCGTGCGCGTGGTACTCCACCGACTGTGCCGTCAGCTGCATGAACGCCTCCTCCAGCGAGGCCTGCCGGGGGCTCAGCTCGTGCAGCACGATCCCGTACCGCGCCGCCAGCTCACCGATCCGCTCGGCCTTGCCGCCCGCCACCTCCAGCGCGCCCCCGCCCGCCTCCACGACGGTGATCCCGTCCTCGTGCAGCACATCGAGCAGCCGCTCGCGCTGCGGAGAGCGGATCCGGACGTAACTGCGCGCGTACTGCCGGATGAAGTCGGTCATGGTCGTGTCCGCCAGCAGCCGCCCCTGCCCGATGACGACGAGATGGTCGGCGGTCAGCGCCATCTCGCTCATCAGATGGCTGGACACGAACACCGTCCGCCCCTGCGCGGCCAGCGACTTCATCACATGCCGGATCCAGTGGATGCCCTCCGGGTCCAGCCCGTTGACCGGCTCGTCGAACATCAGGATCCGCGGATCCCCGAGCAGGGCCGCCGCGATCCCCAGCCGCTGTCCCATGCCGTACGAGAACCCCTTGGCCTTCTTCCGCGCCACGGCGGTGAGCCCGACGGTGTCCAGCACCTCCGCCACCCGCGACCTCGGGATCCCGTTGCTCTGCGCCAGACACAGCAGATGGTTGTAGGCACTGCGCCCGCCGTGCACGGCCTTGGCGTCCAGCAGCGCGCCGATGTACGTCAGCGGGTCCTTGAGCTGGTCGTAGTGCTTGCCGTCGATCCGGACGTCACCGGCGGTGGGGTGATCGAGCCCGAGGATCATCCGCATGGTCGTGGACTTCCCGGCGCCGTTGGGCCCGAGGAAGCCGGTGACGATGCCGGGCCGCACCGCGAAGGTGAGATGGTCGACCGCCACCTTCTCGCCGTACCGCTTGGTCAGCCCCGCCAGCTCGATCATGCGGCCACGCTAAGACGGGACAAAGCCCCCTGCCACCGGAGCGGGAGGGGGCCTCGTGTCCTTCGGCGACCGTGCGCGGAAGGGTTACCGGGTCTGCTGGGCCGGCACCCCACGGGAGATGGGCTCGTCGTCCCCGGGCGTGCCCGCGGCAGCGACCGCCGCGCCCGTCAGCGTCGCCAGCATCTCGCGGACGTTCGTCAGCTGGGCGTTGATCGAGTCGCGTCGGTTGGTCAGCGCGGCCAGCTCGCGCTCGGATTCCGAGCGGATGCGGTCGGCCTTGGCGTTGGCGTCGGCCACGATGTCCTCGGCCTGGCGCTGGGCGGTCTCCACCGTCTGGCGGGCGCGGCGCTCGGCGTCGGTGCGCAGCTTCTCGGCCTCCAGGCGCAGCTGCTCGGCGCGGTGCTCGATCTCCGCCAGCCGCTTCTCGGCCTTCTGCTGGCGCGAGGCCAGGTCGCGCTCGGACTGCTCGCGGCGCTTGGCGAGGTTCGTCTCGAAGTCGGCGGCGGCCTGCGCGGCCTTGGCGCGGGTCTCCTCGAAGAGGGCGTCCGCCTCCTCGCGCTTGGACTGCGCGTCCTTCTGGGCCTCGGAACGCAGCTGGGCGGCCTCGCCCTTCGCCTTCTCGACGATCCGGACGCCCTCGTCCTCGGCCTTGGCCTTGCGCTCGGTGGCGTAGGACTCGGCGTCGTTGCGGACCTGCTGGGCCGCGGACTCGGCGAGGTCGCGGTGCTGTTCGGCCGCCCGCCGGGCCTCCTCACGCAGCTCCTTGGCCTCTTCCTCGGCCAGGCGCAGGATCTTCTCGACCCGGGCACCGAGACCCGCGTACGACGGTTCGGCGTCGGTGACCTGGGCCTGCGCGTTCTGCGTCTCGAGGTGGAGCTCCTCGATGCGCTTCTCCAGGGCGGTGATGCGGGCGAGGGCGCTGTCACGGTCGGAGACGAGCTTGGAGATACGTTCGTCCACCTGAGCGCGGTCGTACCCACGCCGCACAAGCTCGAAGCCGTAGGGGGAAGTGTCGCTCATGGGGTTCCTGTCAATGAGACCGGTGAGGTGATAAGGGGAATCCTAGGGGCCGAAGCGGTGTGTCATCGAGCGGATACGGTTTTGATCTGGAGAATGGCACCTCTTTTGGGTGGCTGGCCGCCGGACGACTTGCCAATGACTCGGGCAAAGCCCCCAGACGTTACCGGAACGCACCGCTCACACTAGCCGTCTGACGACTTGCCACCCGATCGGGGGGCGCCGACCGTCGCGCCGGCCTTGACCGAGCCCTCCTTGCCGGCCGACGGGGCCTCGAAGGACTCCAGCGCCTCCAGGACGTCCTGGACCCGGGAGATCTCGGCGTTGATGTCCTCGCGCCGGCGCACCAGGATCTCCAGCTCGCGCTTGCCCTCCTCGACCGTGCGCCGGGCCTCGCGGATCGCCTCGGCCTTGAGCTCCTCGGCCTCCTTGACGAGGCTGGCCTTCTTCTGCTCGGCCTCCTTGAGCAGCCCCTCCGCCTTCTTGACGGCGGCGATGCGCACCTTGCCCGCCTCGGAGTTGGCGTCCGACACCAGCTCCTTGGCCTTCGCCTCCGCCTTGGCCAGCTGCTCCTCGGCGGCCTTGATGAGCGCGTCGCAGCGGTCGCCGGTGGACTTCATGGTCTCGGCGGCCTCGCGCCGGGCCCGCTCGTGCAGCTCCTCGATCTCGGTGGTGATGCGGTCGCGCAGCTCCTCCGCGCGCTCCCGGATCGCGGTCGCGTCCCGGCGGGCGCCGACCAGCAGCTCGTCGGCGTCCGTGCGGGCCTTCTCCACCCGGGAGTTGCCCTCGACCGTCGCCTCGGCGACGATCCGGTCGGCCTCGCTGCGCGCCGCGCCGACCATCGTGTCGGCCTGCGACTCGGCGTCCGCGGTGGTCTTCAGCGCCTGCTCCTGCGCCTCGCTGAGCAGCTTGTCGACCTCGGACGTGGTCTCGGTGATGAGCGTGTCGACCTGCTCGGCCGCCTCCGAACGCCGCTTGTTGGCTTCCTTGCGGGCCTCGTCCAGGGTCCGCTCGGCCTCCTCGCGGGCGGAGTTCAGGAGCCGTTCGGCCGCCTCCTCCGCGTCCGCCCTGAGCTGCTCGGACTCCGCCCGCACCCGCTCGGCGTGGGCCTGTGCCGAGCCGACCGTCTCGGCGGCCTCCGCGCGCAGCCGTTCGGCCTCGCCGGTGGCGTCCCCGATGAGCTGCTCGGCGGCCGCCAGAGCCTCCGCGCGCACCCGGTCCGCCTCGGCGAGGGCCTCCGTACGCACCCGCTCGGCCTCGGCGACCGTCTCGTTCTGGAGGCGCTCGGCCTCTTTGCGGGCCTCGGTGATGAGGGTGTCCGCCTGGGTCGCCGCGTCCGAGCGGATGCGGTTGGCGTCCTCGCGGGCGTCCGCCCGGGTGCGGGCGGCGGCCTGGTCGGCCTCGGCGAGCGCGTCCGAGGCCTCGGTGCGCACCCGCTGGGCGTACTCGCCGGCGTCCGAGCGCAGCCGCTCGGCCTCCGCCATCGCCTCCGCGACCGCGCGCTCGGCCAGCGCCTTGGCGGCCTGAGACTCCTCGTTCGCCTCGCGGCGGACACGGCTCGCGTCCTCGCTCGCCCGCTCCCGCTCGGCGTAGGCGTCGGCGCGGACCCGGTCCGCCTCCTCCTCGGCCTCCCGCCGGGTACGGTCCGCCGCGTGCTCGGCGGCCGAACGCAGCCCGGTGATCTCCTCCTGCGCCTGCTCGTGCAGCCCGGCGACGGAGTCCCGCACCTGCTGGGCGTGCTGCTCGGCGGCGGACACCATCTCGGTGGCGCGTCGGTCGGCCTCCTCGACCAGCCGGGTCGCCTCGGCCTGCGCCTCGTCCACGCGCCCCCGCGCTACGGCCAGCAGCTCCTCGCTCTGCTCGCGGGCCCGCTGGCGCTCCTGGTCGGCCTCGGCCCGCGCGGAACCGAGGGTCTCCTCGGCCTCGCGGCGGCGCCGGACGGCCTCCTCCTGGGCGGCGGCCAGCGTCTCGGACGCCTCGGTGCCGAGCCGCTCGGCGGCGGCCTGCGCCTCCGCGCGCACCCGGTCGGCGGTGTCCTGGGCCTCCGCCTTCAGCCGCTCGGCCTCGGCGGCGGCCTCCGAGCGCAGCCGTACGGCGACGGCCTCGCCCTCGGCACGCGAGGCGGACGCGTCGGACGCGGCCTCGTCGCGCAGCCGGTCGGCCTCGGCCTCGGCCTGCTGCTGGAGCGCGCGGATCCGTTCCGCCGACTCCGCGCGCAGGCGCTCGCTCTCCTCGGTGGCCTCGCGGCGGATCCGGGCGGCCTCCTCGCGGGCCTCGGTGAGCGCCTGCTCGGCCGACTCCAGCCGGTCCCGTGTCTCGGTCTGCAGCCGGGTCAGCTCTCCGGCGGCCTCCGCGCGGCGGGCCTCGACGGCACGCTCGGTCTCCTCGCGCAGCTCGCGCGCGGCGGTCTCGGCGCCCTCCTTGACCGACTCGGCCTGCTCGTCGGCCTCGGCGCGCAGCCGCTCGGCCTCCTTGCGGGCCCGGTCCAGGGTCTCCTCGGCCTGCCGGCGCAGGCTGGTGGCCCGCTCGATGGCCTCGGTGCGGACCTTCTCGCTGTCGGTGGTCGCGGTCTGCCGCAGCTCGTCGGCGTCCGCCTTGGCCTTGGCCAGCAGTTCCTCGGCGGACCTGGCCGCCTCCTCGATCTGCGCGACCGCCTCCCGGCGGGCCTCCGCGCGGATCGACTCTCCCTCGGCGACCGCGTCGGCGCGCAGCTGCTCGGCCTCGCCGCGCAGCCGGCGGGCCTCCTCCTGCAGCTCGACCGTCTTGGCGCGGTACTCCTTGGTGTCGTCCTTCGCCGCGCCCTTGAGCTGCTCGGCGATGTCGTGCGCCTCGGCGCGCAGCCGGTCCGCCTCGGCCTCGGCCTCGGTGCGGATCCGCTCGGCCTCCTCGGCGGCGGCCCTGGTGGTCCGCTTGGCCTCCTCGGACGCCTTGTTGAGCACGTCCTCGGCGGTCTTGGCGGCCTTGGACAGCTGGGTCGCGCTCTCCTCGGCGGTGACCGTGCGGGCCTTCTCGGCGGCCTCGGCGACGATCTTCTCGGCCTCGGCACGGGCGTCCGCGACCAGCTGCTCGGCCTCGGACCTGGTCTGCTCGGCCTCCTTGGTGGCCTCCTCGACCAGCCGGGCGACCTGCTCCTTCGCCGTCCGCGTGCGGGCCTCGCCCGCCGCCTCGGCGCTCGCGAGGGTCTTGGCGGCGGCCTGCTCGGCCTCCGTCTGCAGCTTCTCGGCCTCGGCCTGCGCCTTGCGCAGCGCCTCCTCGGCCGCCGCCATCCGCTCCTCGGCGGCCCGGCTCAGCTCGGTGGCCTGCCGGCGGGCGGTGTCCGACTCGCCGGCCGCGTCGGTGCGCAGCCGCTCGGCGTGGTCGGTGGCCTCCTGGGCCTGCGTGGACGCCGCGTTCAGCAGCCGCTCGGCGTCCGTGCGGGCGCGGCGCAGCAGCTGCTCGGCCTCCGCGCGGGCCGCCTCGGCGTCGTTCTGCAGCCGCTCGCGGGCCTCCCGGGTCAGCCGCTCGGCCTCCGCGCGGGCGGCGGCAATGGCCTGCTCGGCCTCGGCGCGGGACTCCTCCAGCAGCCGGCGGGCCTGCTGTTCGGTGCGGGCGCGCAGCTGCTCGGCCCACGCCACGTTCTCGTTGACGTGCGACTCGACGGTGGCGCGGCGCTCGGCCAGCTCCTGGTCGAGCTGCTGGCGCCGGGTCACCGCCTCCTGGTGCAGTTCCGCCTGCAGCCGGGCGGCCTGCTCGGCGTGCTCCTGCAGGATCCGCTGGGTCTGCGCGCGCGCCTCGGCGGCCATCCGCTCCGCGTCCTGGCGCAGCTGGTCGGCCTGCATCTGGGCATTGCGGAGCAACTGCTCGGCCTGATAGCCGATGTCACCGCCGTCGAAGGCGGGCCGGGTCATCAGGGTGCGGCGCGCCTCGTGCAGCTTGGCGCGCAGCACCTCGACCTGGTAGCCGAGGTCCTCGGCGTGCTGGATCGCCTTTTCCCGCTCGGTCTTCAGCCGCTTCATCTCGGCCTCGAACCGAGAGAGGTGGTCGACGTCAGCCGCCGGCTCTCGCTCCTGGCTCTCGTAGCCCCGCACTGCGCGGTCCCATCCGTCCCCTGGTCAGTTTCTCCTGCGAGCTCCGTCCATCCGCCGAACGGGGCCCCCGGGGAATGGTGTCAGATCAACGGCGGAGCACGGGCTGCTGCCCCGACGCTCGTCCCCCGAAACCCGGACCCCGGAACGGCCGTCCCCCGCGTTCGGGGACGACCGCCCCCAACCCTACCGGCCCATATGTACGGGGGTCAGTGCTCAGGGGACTCAACAGGGGCCGAAGTGACCAGTTCTGTGAGCACGCCATGGCAATCCTTGGGGTGCAGGAAGGTGATCCGCGACCCCATGGAGCCGCGCCGCGGCTCGTCGTACAGGACCCGCACGCCCTTCTCGCGGATGTCCGCGGCGTCCCCGTCCACGTCCGCCGTGCCGAAGGCGATGTGGTGGACGCCCTCCCCGTTCTTCGCCAGCCACTTGCCGACCGCGGAGTCCTCGCGGGTCGGTTCCAGCAGCTGGAGGTAGGAGGCGCCGCCGTCCGAGGTCTCGTTGATCTTGAGCATGGCCTCGCGCACGCCCTGCTCTTCGTTGACCTCGGTGTGGAACACCTCGAAGCCGTAGGTGGCCTGGTAGAACTCGACGGTCGCGTCGAGGTCGTGGCAGGCGATCCCGATGTGGTCGATTCGCGTCAGCATGGATTCAGTGCACCGCCACTGCCGTGGTTACGCAACGTGCCAGCGATCACACTGACAGGCCGATGACGGCACGGAGTGCCATCAGTACATTCGAAGTAAACCCTCGTTCACTCCTCGGCCTGGGCAGGCCGGTAAGGGGATCGCAGCTCATGCCTTCTGGAACGAACAGCTCGGTGATCGTCGCGGGCGCGCGCACGCCCATGGGACGACTGCTCGGCTCTCTCAAGTCCTTCTCCGGAGCCGACCTCGGCGGCTTCGCGATCAAGGCCGCCCTCGACCGTGCGGGGATCGGCGGCGACCAGGTGCAGTACGTGATCATGGGCCAGGTACTCCAGGCGGGTGCCGGGCAGATCCCGGCCCGCCAGGCCGCCGTCAAGGCCGGCATCCCGATGAGCGTCCCGGCGCTCACCATCAACAAGGTCTGCCTCTCCGGCCTGGACGCGATCGCCCTGGCCGACCAGTTGATCCGCGCGGGTGAGTTCGACATCGTCGTGGCGGGCGGCCAGGAGTCCATGACCAACGCCCCGCACCTGCTGCCGAAGTCCCGCGAGGGCTTCAAGTACGGCGCGGTCCAGATGCTGGACGCGATGGCCTACGACGGCCTGACCGACGCCTTCGAGGGCATCGCCATGGGCGAGTCCACGGAGAAGCACAACACCCGCCTCGGCATCGGCCGCGCCGAGCAGGACGAGATCGCCGCCCTGTCCCACCAGCGGGCCGCCGCCGCGCAGAAGAACGGCCTGTTCGAGGCCGAGATCACTCCGGTGGAGATCCCGCAGCGCAAGGGCGACCCGGTCCTGTTCAGCAAGGACGAGGGCATCCGCGGCGACACCACGGCCGAGTCCCTGGGCAAGCTGCGCCCGGCCTTCAGCAAGGAGGGCACGATCACCGCCGGCTCCTCCTCGCAGATCTCCGACGGCGCCGCCGCCGTGGTCGTGATGAGCAAGGCCAAGGCCGAGGAGCTGGGCCTGAGCTGGCTCGCCGAGATCGGCGCGCACGGCAATGTGGCGGGACCGGACAACAGCCTCCAGTCCCAGCCGTCCAACGCCATCCTGCACGCCCTGAAGAAGGAGGGCCTGGAGGTCTCCGACCTCGACCTCATCGAGATCAACGAGGCCTTCGCCGCGGTCGCTGTGCAGTCAATGAAGGACCTCGGCGTGTCCGCGGAAAAGGTGAACGTCAACGGCGGTGCCATCGCCCTGGGCCACCCGATCGGCATGTCCGGCGCCCGGCTCGTGCTGCACCTCGCCCTGGAGCTGAAGCGGCGCGGCGGCGGCACCGGCGCGGCCGCGCTGTGCGGCGGCGGCGGCCAGGGTGACGCGCTGATCGTGCGGGTACCGAAGGCGTAAGCACCCTCGTCGTGCGCGTCCGCACGTCGTTGTACGCGTCTGTACGTCTGTGAACTGAACGGAGCTGTTTGATGCAGGACGTCTCCTCTCTGGTGGCCCAGGCCAGGGAAGGCCGGCCGCGGGCCGTGGCCCGGCTGATCTCCCTCGTGGAGGGGGCGTCCCCGCAGCTCAGGGAGGTCATGGCGGCCCTGGCCCCGCTGACCGGCAATGCCTATGTGGTCGGTCTGACGGGCTCCCCGGGGGTCGGCAAGTCGACCTCCACCTCCGCGCTCGTCACGGCGTACCGCAAGCAGGGCAAGCGGGTCGGCGTCCTGGCCGTCGACCCGTCCTCGCCGTTCTCCGGCGGCGCCCTGCTCGGCGACCGCGTCCGCATGTCGGACCACGCGTCGGACCCGGGGGTCTACATCCGCTCCATGGCCACGCGAGGGCACCTGGGCGGCCTGGCCTGGGCGGCTCCGCAGGCGATCCGGGTGCTGGACGCGGCGGGCTGCGACGTGATCCTGGTGGAGACGGTCGGCGTCGGCCAGTCGGAGGTCGAGATCGCCTCCCAGGCGGACACCAGCGTGGTCCTCCTGGCCCCCGGCATGGGCGACGGCATCCAGGCGGCCAAGGCCGGCATCCTGGAGATCGGCGACGTGTACGTCGTCAACAAGGCGGACCGGGACGGCGCCGACGCCACGGCCCGCGAACTGAACCACATGCTCGGCCTCGGCGAGTCCCGGGGCCCCGGCGACTGGCGCCCGCCGATCGTGAAGACGGTCGCGGCCCGTGCCGAGGGCGTCGACGAGGTCGTGGAGGCCCTGGAGAAGCACCGCGCGTGGATGGAGGAGCGCGGGGTGCTGGTCGAGCGCCGCAAGGCCCGTGCCGCCCACGAGGTGGAGACCATCGCGGTCACGGCCCTGCGTGAACGCATCGGTGACCTCCACGGCGACCGCCGCCTCAGCGCGCTCGCGGAGCGCATCGTCGCGGGCGAGCTGGACCCGTACCGGGCGGCGGACGAGCTGGTGGCGGGCCTGACACAGGGCTGAGGGGTCGCCGACTCAGCGATCGCGCTGGTAAGTTGACGGGCATGTTCCTCACCTTGGCGTAGAGCGCACACCGGACCGCGAGGCCGACGAAGAGGCCCTCGCGTCCCTCGGTGTCCCCGCTTCCGCCTCCACCAGAGGAACATCCGCATGTCCACGCATGCCCCTGTGCGGCCCTCGTACGCCGCCGTGCTGCGCCTTCCGCACGCGCGCCGCACCTTCGCCTCCGCCCTCGCCGCCCGCCTGTCCTACGGCACGGTCTCCCTCGCCGCGCTGCTCTCCGTCACCCGGGCCACCGGCTCCTACGCCGTCTCCGGCGCCGTGCTCTCCCTGTTCGGCGCCGCGACGGTCTTCCTGAGCCCGTTCAGAGCGTCCTTGATCGACCGGCACGGTGCGCGCAGGGCCCTGCTGCCCATGTCCGTGCTCTACGGCGCCCTGCTGTGCGTCCTGGCCGCGCTGACCTGGCGCCCCGGGGCACCGCCGCCGGCCATCGCCGCCGCGGCGGCCCTCGCGGGCGCGTGCGCGCCTCCGCTGGGGCCGACGATGCGCGCGCTGTGGGCCGAACTCGCCCCCGAGCCGGGCATGCTGGCCCGCGCCTACAGCCTGGACGGGGTCGCGGAGGAACTGCTGTACGTGTCCGGCCCGGTGCTGGTGGGCGCGCTGCTCGGCTTCGCACCCCCGGCGTCCGGGATCCTGCTCAGCGCGCTGCTGGTCGTGGGCGGTACCTGCGCCTTCGTCGCGTCCCCCGTGCTGCCCGGTGCCCGTGGCGCCGCCCCTGGGACGAGGCGCGGCACCCTCTTCGGCCTGTGGGCGCCGGTCGCCGTGGCCATGGGCGCCGGGTTGGCGCTCAGCGCGCTGGACCTGCTGGCGATGGCCTTCGTCGCGCAGCGGTCGTACGGGACCGGCGTGGTGCCCTGGGTGCTGGGGGCGCTCTCGGCGGGCAGTGCGGTGGGCGGCCTGGTCAACGGAGGGGTGCGGTGGCGGACACCGGCCCGGGTCCGGCTGTGCGGGTTCGCCGTGGCGCTGGGCCTGGTGATCGCGGCGGGGGGCCTGGCGCCCGGCGTGTGGTCCCTCGCCGGGGTTATGGGACTCGCCGGAGCGTTCGTCGCCCCCACCCTGACGACGGCGTACCTCGTGGTCGAGGAGACGGCACCCGAGGGTGCCCGCACCCAGGCGGGCGCCTGGGTCAACACCGGGGTGAACGCGGGGAGTTCGGCGGGAGCGATGGTGACGGGCGCGCTGATCGGACGGGTGCCGCTGGGGGCGTGTTTCGGCCTGGCGGGCGCGGTGGCCGTGCTGCCCGCCGTGGCGGCGTATCGCCGTCGCGGGGTGCGGGTCGCCGGCGGCTGATCGCTCCCCCACTCTCGACTTCGCTCGAGCGGGGGGACCCCCATCGCGGCGGAGCCGCACATCGATACAGCCCCGCGCCCCTGACGGGGCGCGGTTCCCCCAGGAGGCTCAGGGACGGCCTCGCTGCCCCCGCAGATGGTCGGCGATCGGCTTCAGTGCCTTGTCCAGTTCGGTCAGCGCCTCCGGCGACAGCAGATCGATGAAGTGGCGCCGTACGGAGGCGACGTGATGCGGCGCCACCTTCCTCATCGTCTCCATGCCGTGCTCGGTCAGCACGGCGTACAGCCCCCGCCGGTCGGACTCGCAGTTCTCGCGGCGCACCAGGTTCGCGTTCTCCATCCGCGTGATCTGGTGCGACAGCCGGCTCTTGGACTGCAGGGTCGCGGAGGCGAGGTCGCTCATCCGCATCCGTACGTCGTCCGACTCGGACAGGTTCACGAGGATCTCGTAGTCGTTCATAGTCAGGCCGAACGGCTGCAGATCCTTCTCCAGTTGGTACGTCAACAGCCTGTTGACCTCCAGGTGGGTGCGCCAGGCGCACTGCTCCGCATCGGTCAGCCAGCGCGTGGCCGTCTCGGTCTCCATGAATGAAGTCTACCTAAGAAGTTGAATGGCGAACTACTTCGGGTGGTGTGACAGTGCGCACGCGTTCGATGTCACCCTCCGCAGACTACCGCTCACAGCCCGAAGCGGCGCTGGAGGTCTCCCAGCTGTCCGGGAAGGCGCGGTGCCCCCGATGGTTGCCGACCGTGTCCGCCCGGTGCCGCTCCGCCACCTCCGGGCACCCCCGGTTCGGACGGAACGACACCCGTCGCCGTCTCCTCCATGAGGGTCTCCGTCGACTGCAACAGGACTGTCCCGGCGCCCACGAACTCGAACTGGTGCTCCTCCCCGGATGCCCCGCCGAGGCCCGTCATCGCACGTAGACCGCCCAGTACACCCGTCAGATAGCCATGGTCGTAGTGATGGCACGGTGACGGGCAGTCGGCCCACCCGACGAGCGCCTGCGGGTCGACCCGGATCGGAGGTTCCATGAACACCACCGGACCGTTAGATGCGGCCACAAACTTTCCGGTTCCGATAAGGGTCAGAAAACCCGGCACGATCGATTGCTTGAGCGCGAGACTTGGCTGAAAAGCGAGCAGGTTGCCCGCGCGAATGGTCAGGTTCCCGTCGTCCAGGTCGTAGGAATTGACGTCGAAGGCCCGGTCGGCGAGCAGCATCTTGCCCGAGCCCGCCGCCACGACCCAGTCGCTCGCGTGCAGTGGCGAATGGAACGAGGTACGGACAATTCGGTCGAGTCGGCCGTGCCCGATGCCGTTGAACTCGATCGCCCCGTAGTAGGCGATCATCTTCCCCTTCTGCAGGAACCACTGCCCGCTCTTGAGCTCCACGCAGAACGTGTACTTGTTCACGTTGTCGTCGGCGGGCAGCGTCATCGGGTCGTACACCACCGGCCCGGCGCCCGGGGTTCCGTACGCGCTCACAGCTTCTCCTCCGACGCCTGGACGTACACCGTGCCGTTGCCGCTCAGCTCCAGCTGGAAGGCCTCGCCGGAGCCGCGGCCCACCATGTCGCGCCAGCCGAGCGCGGTGGACAGTCTGTTGCGGACCTCGCCGTGGTGGGCGACGTACGCCTGTGGGTCGACGTGGACCGGGCGCTGGGGGGTGATCGGGATCTCGAAGACGCCGCCGTGCGCCATCACGGCGACCGAGCCCTGGCCCCGGAGGGTCGTGGTGAACAGGCCCTGCCCGGTGACCTGGCCCCGGACCAGGCCCATCACCCCGCCCTGCGAGCCCATGAACATCGTGCCCTGCTGCAGTGTGCCCTCGAAGGCGAGCAGCCGGTCGGCCTCGACGTACAGGGTGTCGCCGGAGAGGTTGATGACGTGGACGTGATGGCCGCCGTGCCCGAAGAAGACGGTGCCGCTGCCCTCGACCGTCATCAGCGGGGTCGCCTCGCCCGTCACCCGGCGCCCGACCATGGACATGAGCCCGCCCTGGCCGCCCTGGATGTTCGGCGTGAAGGACACGTCGCCCTTGTAGGCGAGCATCGCCCCGCGCTGACTGAACAGCCGCTGACCGGGCAGCACGGTCGCCTCGACCATCTTCGAGTTGATCTCCCGGAACGCCATGGCTACAGATCCCCCGCGATCGTGTTCCGCTCGCTCGGCTGCACGTACACCAGTCCGTCGCCCTCGAAGCGGATCTGGAAGGCCTCGCCGCCGCCCTCCCCGAAGAACGTGCGGAACGTCACCCCGGACTGGAAGGACTGCCGCACGTCGCCCTGGTGGGCGATGTAGGCACCCGGGTCGACGATCAGCGGGTACTGCGGGCTGACCCGGAGCACGACCGCCGGCCCGTCGGACATGATCGCCGCCTGCCCGTGCCCCTCGACGGTCGTGGTGAACAGACCGTTGCCCTGCGAGGCGCCGCGCAGCCCGGTGAACGTCGTGCCCGTGCGCAGCCCCGCGTCCGTCACGAGCAGGTTGCTCGACTCCACGTACAGCTTGTCGCCCCGGAGGCTCACGAGGTTGATCTCGGTCGCCCGGTCCGCGAACCAGCACGTGCCGTGCCCCTTCACCTCCATCACCGTCATCTGCTCGCCAGTGAGCCGCCGGGTCACCATCCCGCGCAGTCCCTCGCCCCCACCGGTGAGCTTCTTGAAGCTCATCTGCCCGTCGTACGCGACCATCGAGCCGTTCTTCGCCTTCACGGCGTCCCCGGTCATGTCGACGGCGAGCACCTTGCTGCCTTGCAGTCGGAACATCGCCACGGAGCGAAAGTAGCGGCGCCACGGGTGGACGGAACAGGGCCCGTGGGTGGATAACGACCCTGAGCGGACCCCTAGGGCCGCCGTTTGCTTCAATGGTGGAACGCTTGTGCGTGCGTTCACAAACGGCAGCCCGCAGCCGACGGACCGTAACCGCGAGACCGTCGCGCCCCCTCCCACCGAAGGTGATCCGTGGACATCAAGACCGCCACCGCCCTCCGCCGCCTCCGCCTGGTCTCCGCGCCCGAGGCCGTGTCCTTCCTGATCCTCCTCGTCTGCTCGGTGCTGAAGCGGACCACCGACTTCAACGCGGTCCCCGTCATGGGCGCGGTCCACGGCGTCCTGTTCATCCTGTACGTGATCTTCTGGGCGGACGCCTGGAACCGCGCCAAGTGGCCGCTGAAGACCGGTCTCCTCTACTTCGTCCTCTCGGTGCTGCCCACCGGCGGCTTCTTCGCCGAGCGCAAGCTGCGCCGCGAGGCCGAGAACGCCGTCATCGCGGCCCGCGCCCGCAAGGAAGGAATCGTGAACGCATGATCGTCGCCTTCTCCGTGACGCCGCTGGGTGTCGGCGAGGACGTGGGGGAGTACGTCGCCGACGCCGTCCGCGTGGTGCGCGAGTCGGGGCTGCCCAACCGCACCGACGCCATGTTCACCTCGATCGAGGGGGAGTGGGACGAGGTCATGGCCGTCGTCAGGCGCGCCGTCGCGGCGGTGGAGGCGCGCGCCCCGCGCGTGTCGCTCGTCTTGAAGGCCGACATCCGCCCCGGCGTGACCGACGGGCTCACCTCCAAGGTCGAGACTGTGGAACGGCATCTGGCGCAGTAGTTCGGCCCCCTTTTGAGCGGTCGCCGGGGGAGGTGTACGTTCCCCTCCTGATCATCCGAGCGATCGCTCAACTTCATGCTCTGGCCTGGGGGAACACCATGGGTCTCTACCGAGAGACACACATACGCGCCGATTTCGACGAGCTGTGGGCGCACACCCAGGACCCCGCCACGCGCCTGCGCTGGGACCTCCGCTTCAAGTCCATCGCCCCCCTGCCGGGCGTGGCGGGCGAGCCCCGGCGCTTCACGTGCACGTGGCGTGTGCTGCCGCTGCTCATCGTGCCCGCCACCGGTGTCGCCGCCGGCGAGCGGGACCGCCCCGACGGCACGCGCGTGTGCGCCCTGCGTTTCTCCTCCTCGCACCCGCTCTCCCCGATCGCCGAGGCGAGCGCCTACTGGCGTTACGTGCCCGACGCGCAGGGCGTGCGCCTGCTCACCGGGTACGAGTACCGCGCCCGCGGGGGCGCGTTCGGGGCGGTCGCGGACCGCCTGGTCCTGCGGCCGCTGACGGGCTGGGCGACGGCGTGGTCCTTCGACCGGCTCCGGCTGTGGCTGGAGCGGGGGATCACTCCCGAGCGGGCCCTGGCCAACTGGATCGTCGAGCTGGCGGTCCGTGCGGTTGTCCTCACGGTGTGTCTGACCGGGCTGGGGCTGGAGTCGCTGCTGCGGCTCTTCGGGTCCTTCGCCGACACCGTGGCCTATCTGTGCCCGCTGGTGCTGGTGGTCGCCGGGTCGCTCGCGGTCTTCAAGGCGCCGCTGGCCGGGACGCCCGCCGCCCGGCGCTGCCTGCGGGCGCCGGTCACCCGGGCGCGTGCGCCGCGGGTGCTGCGGCGGCTGGAGGCGTACGGGTGAGGGTCCGGGCGACCTGCGAGGTCCCGGAGCCCGTCAGTGCCACCCCCAGGGGCGTCCGCTCGTACAGCACCTGATGTCCGTAGCGCCGTGAGATCAGCAGACCGGCATCCCGCAGTACCGTCAGGTGGGCCGACACCGATGAGGGGGCCAGCCGTAGCCGGTGGGCCAGTGCCGTGGTGGTCGCCGGTTCGTCCAGCGCGGCCAGCACCTCGGCGCGGTTTCGGCCCAGCAGCCGTACCAAAGCCTCCGGCGTCCGTTCGCCCGACTCCCTCCACAGGCCCGCGATTCCCCGGGCCGGATAGACCAGCGTCGGCTGCCACGGCGGTTCGAAACCGGTGATCACGTCGGGCCACGAGAAGACGCTCGGCATCAGTACGAGCCCCTGGCCGCCGAGGTCGCGCGCGTGCTCGGTGTGCAGGGCGAGCGTCAGCGTGCGCCCGTCCCAGGACAGGCGGCTGTCCAGCTCCGGCAGCAGCGTGCCGAGGCCCACCGCGGCCAGGCGGCGGGAGTGGAAGGCCACGTCCGCCTCCAGCAGAGCCCGCAGCCGGGGCCAGTCCGGGGCGATCAGCGCCCGCCAGGCCTCCTCCACCGCATCGGCCAGCTCCTCGATCATCCGGGCCGGGTCCGCGAGCCAGGCGCGGCCCTGGGGCGACTCCAGCGCGCCGGGTGTGCAGGCCAGGGAGAGCGCGGTGTCCTCGCGGGCCGCTTCCGGGTCGGACGCCCGTACGGCCGCGATCTCCTCCTCGAACGTGGCGGCCGGCCCGATCGGCGGCGCCCCGAGCCAGTCCGGGGAGTGCCCCCGCCGGGGCATCAGCAGCCACAGCGGAGCCAGGTCGAGCCCGGCCGCCGCGTCCCTGATCCGCCGTAGCCAGGGCGCCTGATAGGCGTGCCGGTCCGGCCGCCTCAGGGTGCGCACCGCCTCCTGCGTCTCCCACAGCGGGGAGATCGCGAACCGGCAGCGCAGGAAGTCGTCGTCGCCGAAGTGCAGCCTCGACGCCATGAACACCCCCGGGAGGATTCGGCTGGAGCCGAAACTCTACGGCTCCCGGACCGTCCCCGGGCACGCTGCCCGGCATGTCCGCTCCCACCGGGGCCGGCCCGGCGTCCGCCGGGTACGGCCGTGTCTTCGCCGTACCCGAATTCCGGGCCGTCTTCGCCGCGCACGTCCTGTCCATGCTGGGCGTGATCGTCAGCGAGATCGCGCTCTCCGTCCTCGTCTACGACCTCACCCGCTCGCCCCTGCTGAGCGCGCTCACCTTCGCGCTGGGCTTCCTGCCGTACGCCGTCGGCGGCACCCTGCTCGCGCCCGTCGCCGACCGCTTCCCGGCCCGGCGCGTGCTGGTCGGCTGCGATGTGGTGTGCGCCGGCTGTGTGGCCCTGATGACGGTGCCGGGCACCGGCATCGGGCTGCTGCTCGCGCTGCGCTGCGCGCTCGCCGTCGTCTCGCCGGTGTTCTCCGGCACCCGTATGGCCACCCTGGCCGACGTCCTCGGCGACGGGGACCTGTTCGTCCTCGGCCGCTCGCTGCTGCGGATCCTCGCGCAGAGCGCGCTGCTCGTCGGCTACGGCCTCGGCGGTCTGCTGCTGACCGCCGTCAGCCCGCGCCACGCCCTGCTGATCACCGTCGGCACCTTCCTCGCCTCCGCCACGCTGCTGCGCTGCGGCACCCGGCACCGCCCGGCCCGCACGCGCCGGGGCGCGGACACCCCGCCCGGTCCGCGCGCCCTGCCGGCCGACCGCCGGGTGCGCGTGCTGCTGCTCATGTTCTGGATCCCGTCGGCGTTCTCGGTCGTACCCGAGGCGCTGGCGGCGCCGTACGCCGACGAGCTGGGCAGCGGCTCCGTGGGCCTCGGCCTGCTGATGTGCGCGCTGCCCGTCGGCGCGGTGGCCGGTGAACTGTTCGCCGGGGCCCGGCTGGGGCCCAAGGCCCGCGAACGCATCGCCCTCCCGTTGCTCTGCCTGACCCTGCTGCCGTACCTCGGCTACGCCCTGCGCCCCGGACTGGCCGCCTCCCTGGTGCTCCTGCTGCTGTCCGGGGCCGGGTCGGCGTACACGCTGGGCCTGGACCAGTGGTTCGTGCGGGCCGTGCCGCGGGAGCTGCGCGGGCGGGCCATGACCGTGCTGCAGGCCGGGCTGATGACCGTCCAGGGCGTCGGCATGGCACTGGCCGGTGTGGCGGCGCAGACGGTGGGCCTGCGTACGGCGGTGGCCGGGGCCGGTGTGACGGGTGTGCTGTGCTGTTGCGGGCTGGCGATGGCCGCCCGGGCCACGGAGAAGGAACCGGGGGCCGAGAAGCGACCGAAAGCCGAGACGGGGCTGCCCGGAATATGACCGGCCGGTAGGGTCTGATGACGTGCCGAAGCCACTCAGCCTCCCGTTCGACCCCATCGCGCGCGCCGACGAGCTCTGGAAGCAGCGCTGGGGAAACGTGCCGCCCATGGCCGCGATCACCTCGATCATGCGGGCCCAGCAGATCCTGCTCGCCGAGGTGGACGCGGTGGTCAAGCCGTACGGACTGACGTTCGCGCGGTACGAGGCACTGGTGCTGCTCACCTTCTCCAAGGCCGGCGAGCTGCCCATGTCCAAGATCGGCGAGCGGCTGATGGTGCATCCCACGTCCGTGACGAACACGGTCGACCGGCTGGTGAAGTCCGGGCTGGTCGCCAAGCGGCCCAACCCCAACGACGGCCGCGGCACCCTCGCCGTCATCACCGACAAGGGCCGCGAGGTGGTCG
Organism: Streptomyces sp. NPDC031426; assembly: GCF_055581585.1. Classification (NCBI taxonomy): domain Bacteria; kingdom Bacillati; phylum Actinomycetota; class Actinomycetes; order Kitasatosporales; family Streptomycetaceae; genus Streptomyces; species Streptomyces sp. NPDC031426. The sequence goes on along the minus strand of NZ_JBVIJE010000026.1, from coordinate 32,908 downwards.
ACGCGGCCACCCGCGACCTGATGGCGATGGACTTCGGGCTCGGCGTGTACGACGCGGAGGAGTGCGCGGAGATCTTCGCGATGCTCCGCCCGCTGCGCATCGCGGCGCACGACTTCGAGGACGAGTGACCCCGGACAAGATCTCCCGGAACGGGTGGTTACGCTCGTTCGCATGAAACGAAGCGTGCTGACCCGCTACCGCGTCATGGCCTACACCACCGGTGTCCTGCTGGTCCTGCTGTGCCTGAGCATGATCGCGAAGTACGGGCTGGACATCAGCGGTGCCGCCGACGTCACCCGGGTCGTCGCCATCGCCCACGGCTGGCTGTACGTCGTCTACCTCGTCGTCGCCTTCGACCTGGGCTCCAAGACGAAGATGCCGATCGGCAAGCAGCTGTGGGTGCTGCTCGCGGGGACGATTCCCACGGCCGCCTTCTTCGTCGAGCGGAGGATCAGCCGCGAGCTGGAGGCCAAGGTCGCCGACCGGGCCCCGGCCGTCGCCAAGGCGTAAGGGCGACCGGCGTCACACCGCCGTACGGACGCCGTACGGCGGTCAGCCATCGACATTTACTAGGACGTCCAAGTAAATTCGATGGTATGGACGCTCACGCCATCGAGGAGGGCCGCCGACGCTGGCAGGCCCGCTACGACGCGGCCCGCAAGCGGGACGCAGACTTCACCACGCTCTCCGGCGATCCCGTGGAGCCGGTGTACGGGCCCCGACCGGGCGACACGTACGAGGGATTCGAGCGGATCGGCTGGCCCGGGGAGTACCCCTTCACACGCGGGCTCCATCCGACCGGCTACCGCGGGCGTACCTGGACGATCCGGCAGTTCGCCGGGTTCGGCAACGCCGAGCAGACCAACGAGCGGTACAAGATGATCCTGGCCGCTGGCGGCGGCGGTCTGTCCGTGGCCTTCGACATGCCGACGCTCATGGGGCGCGACTCCGACGACCCCCGCTCGCTCGGCGAGGTCGGGCACTGCGGGGTCGCCATCGACTCGGCCGCCGACATGGAGGTCCTGTTCAAGGACATCCCGCTCGGTGACGTCACCACCTCCATGACCATCAGCGGGCCCGCCGTGCCCGTCTTCTGCATGTACCTGGTCGCCGCCGAGCGCCAGGGCGTGGACCCGTCGGTCCTCAACGGCACGCTGCAGACCGACATCTTCAAGGAGTACATCGCGCAGAAGGAGTGGCTCTTCCAGCCCGAGCCGCATCTGCGCCTGATCGGCGACCTCATGGAGTACTGCGCGGCCGGCATTCCTGCCTACAAGCCGCTGTCCGTGTCCGGCTACCACATCCGTGAGGCGGGGTCGACGGCCGCGCAGGAGCTGGCGTACACCCTGGCGGACGGCTTCGGATACGTCGAGCTGGGGCTCAGCCGCGGCCTGGACGTGGACGTCTTCGCGCCCGGCTTGTCCTTCTTCTTCGACGCGCACGTCGATTTCTTCGAGGAGATCGCCAAGTTCCGTGCCGCCCGCCGCATCTGGGCCCGCTGGATGCGGGACGTGTACGGCGCGAAGAGCGAGAAGGCGCAGTGGCTGCGGTTCCACACGCAGACGGCCGGTGTGTCGCTGACGGCCCAGCAGCCGTACAACAACGTCGTCCGTACGGCCGTGGAGGCGCTGGCGGCGGTCCTCGGCGGGACCAACTCGCTGCACACCAACGCGCTCGACGAGACTCTGGCGCTGCCCAGCGAGCAGGCCGCGGAGATCGCGCTGCGCACCCAGCAGGTGCTGATGGAGGAGACCGGGGTTGCCAACGTGGCCGACCCGCTGGGCGGTTCGTGGTACGTCGAACAGCTGACGGACCGGATCGAGGCCGACGCGGAGAAGATCTTCGAGCAGATCAAGGAGCGGGGCCTGCGGGCCCACCCGGACGGGCGGCACCCGATCGGGCCGATCACCTCCGGGATCCTGCGCGGGATCGAGGACGGCTGGTTCACCGGCGAGATCGCGGAGTCCGCCTTCCGCTACCAGCAGGCGCTGGAGAAGGGCGACAAGAAGGTCGTCGGCGTCAATGTCCACACCGGCTCTGTGACCGGGGACCTGGAGATCCTGCGGGTCAGCCATGAGGTGGAGCGGGAGCAGGTGCGCGTCCTCGGTGCGCGCAAGGCCACGCGGGACGAGTCCGCGGTGCGCTCCGCGCTGGAGGCCATGCTGACTGCCGCGCGGGAGGGTTCCAACATGATCGAGCCGATGCTGGACGCGGTGCGGGCCGAGGCGACGCTGGGCGAGATCTGCGGGGTGCTGCGGGACGAGTGGGGTGTGTACACGGAGCCTGCGGGCTTCTGAGCGGGCTCAGGCGGACGAGGTAAGGCCCAGGAGCAGTACCCGCGTGAAGTCGCGGACCCACTCCTCGTCCGCCGGTTTGCCGCTCACCAGGGTGCGGTGGACCACCGCGCCCGCGACCATGTCGAAGATCATGTCGCCCGTGCGGGCGGACTCCTCCGGGTCGGGTTCCGGGGGGAGTTCGCCGCGGCTCTGGGCGCGGGCGCGGCCCTGCAGGACCAGGCGCATCTGGCGCTCCACGATGGAGGCGCGAATGCGCTCGCGCAGGGCGTCGTCGCGGGTGGACTCGGCGACCACCGCCATCAGGCCACTCTTGGCCTCCGGACGGGCCAGGATGGCCGCGAACTGCAAAACCACGCCCTCGATGTCGGCGGCCAGGCTGCCGCGGTCGGGAAGCTCCAGCTCGTCGAAGAGTTCCGCCACCGCGTCGCACACCAGCTCGGGCTTGCCGGCCCAGCGGCGGTACAGCGTCGTCTTCGCAACCCCGGCCCGGGTCGCCACGTCCCCCAGGGTGAGCTTGGACCAGCCCAGTTCCACCAGCGCCTCCCGGGTCGCGGCCAGGATCGCGGTGTCCGCGGCGGCGCTGCGCGGGCGCCCGGTACGGCTGGCGGGAGTGCGGCTCTGCATCCCTCGACCATAACCGGCGGGATCTGTGCGGTCGTGAGGGAGATCACCGGGGAGTGGTGTCGCGGGGGGTCCGTCTGGCATTACGCTACGAGTCGTAGCGAAAGCGCGTGCGGGCTCGTGATGGACGAACACGGGACGCACGCGAGCGGTGACCACGGGGGCGTGGGGTGGGGACCCGGCGCCCGCGCACGACACTTTTTCATTCCGGCGCGATAACGGGGGAGGATAGGCGCATGCAGCCACGGAACATGTCCATGAGCGGCGTCGTCGACCTCGCCGCGGTGAAGGCGGCCCAGGAGGCCAAGGCCAAGGCCGAGCAGACGCGCGCCGAGGCCGCCCGGCACGGCGGCACGGGTGCCGTCGCCCCGGCCGATCTCGTCATCGACGTCGATGAGGCGGGCTTCGAGAGGGACGTCCTCCAGCGCTCCGCCGAAGTACCCGTCGTCATCGACTTCTGGGCCGAGTGGTGTCAGCCCTGCAAGCAGCTGAGCCCGGTCCTGGAGCGGCTGGCCGTCGAGTACGGCGGGCGCATCCTCCTCGCCAAGATCGACGTCGACGCCAACCAGATGCTGATGCAGCAGTTCGGGGTGCAGGGCATCCCGGCCGTCTTCGCCGTCGTGGCCGGACAGGCGCTGCCGCTGTTCCAGGGAGCGGCCGGCGAGCAGCAGATCCGGCAGACCCTGGACCAGCTGGTGCAGGTCGCCGAGCAGCGCTTCGGCATCACCGGCCTGACCGTCGACCCGGACGCGCAGCCGGGCGAGGCGGTCGCGCAGGAGCAGGCGGGGCCGTACGACGCGGCGCTGAACGCCGCCGCCGAGGCGCTGGACGCGGGCGACCTGGGCGGCGCCATCCGGGCGTACCAGAACGTGCTGGCCGACGACCCGGCCCACCCCGAGGCCAAACTGGGTCTCGCGCAGGCCGAGCTGCTGCAGCGGGTGCAGGGCTTCGACCCGCAGAAGGTCCGTCAGGAGGCCGCGGAGAAGCCGAAGGACGTCGACGCGCAGATCGCCGCCGCCGATCTGGATCTGGTGGGCGGGCATGTCGAGGACGCCTTCGGACGGCTGATCGAGACCGTACAGCGTACGGTGGGTGACGACCGGGACACCGTGCGGCGCCGGCTGCTCGAACTGTTCGAGGTCGTGGGACCAGAGGATGCGCGCGTGGTGGGCGCACGAAGGGCCCTCGCGCGCGCCCTGTTCTGACCAGTCGCTAAACGCCACGGCTTGTGATGCCGGGGTGAAAGGTTTGCCGACGAGTCGTCACGGCGGCTCTGCTTTACCAAAGCTTGGTAATTGCGCAAACTGTTACTCGGAGTAAGTCGAGGCCGTTGATCTGTCTGGTTTGATCCAGGGATCAACGGCTTTGCTCTGCCCATGGATGCCACCCAGCGTCGCGCTCCGAGACCGGTCGGTCGTCCTCCGGTTATCCGGCCGTTACTAGCCAGTAACGAACCCCCTTGTGCCCGGCGCGAGAATGCACCACGATCGGCGACGCTCGGTCCATTCCCTCACCCCCGGCAGCCGGTCGGGTCACGGGAGAATCTGGGTCCCCACCGAGCAGAGCCGACGGCAGTGGCGCCGGCTCTAGGGCAGGGGGGTCTTCGCCCAACGGCGAAGCCTGTCCAGCAAGGTTGTGCGTGATGCGTGTCAGGCGCGACCAGTGGTTGTCGCTCGGGGGTGATCGCCGGTGATTCGGGCGCGGTTCGCGCCGCCGAGCGCGGGCGCTCTCCTTTCCGAGGACGTAGCACTTCTCCCATCCCTGCCTGGTTGAGCCGCCGACCGGTGGCGAGTCCGGGCCAGGAGATGTACGTCCGAGAAGGAGGAAATATGGAGTCCCAGGTGCGTGGCGGGACCAGATGGAAGCGGTTCGCTGTGGTCATGGTGCCCAGCGTCGCCGCGACGGCCGCGATAGGTGTCGCCCTCGCGCAGGGCGCTCTCGCCGCGTCGTTCAGTGTGTCGGGTCAGTCGTTCAAGGTGACGGCCGACTCGCTCGAGGGCAAGGGTTTCGAGCAGTACGGCGCCCTCGACAACGGCTACGAACTGAACGGCAAGAAGACGCTCCACCCGGTTGCCGTGTCGGCGTTCACCCACGCCGAGATCACCAACCTGTGCCAGTCCGTGGTCACGCCCGACGTGCCGATCTTCGGCAAGGTCAGCCTGATCCTGCGGGCGGGTGGGCCGGGTCACGACAAGGTCGAGGCCGACCGGATCTACATCGACGTCGCGGACCTCAACGCCGACGCCACCTTCAACAACATCGACATCGGTGTTGCCGCCAAGGACGCCGACAAGGGTCCGGGCATGAAGGGCGGGGGCGAGCAGGCCAACCCGTACGGCTTCGCCCAGCAGGCCGACTCGGCCACGCTGGTCGGTGTGAAGCAGACGGCGTGGGCGACCACCGCCGGCACCTTCAAGCTGAGCGGTCTGCACATGTCGCTGTCGACCGATGGCGCGGAGTGCTACTAAGCACTCGTTGACGGGCGGGGGAGCCGATGGCGCCCCCGCCCGTCCCCTCTCCGGCCGCGTCTTCACGCGCGGCACACATCACGACCACAGCAACGCCGCACCAGGGAGCTGTTTTCCATGAGCGCCGAGACTCCTGCCGCCGCGCCCGGCCAGTTCACCCGCCGGAGGCTGCAGTTCCGCGCCTGGCGGGGCACGCGTCCGTTCTGGGCCGGTCTGTACGTCCTGCTCAGCGGTCTTCCGATCATCTACTTCCCCTACTTCCACCTCCAGGTCGGGCATCTGACGCTGGCGATGGCGACGACGGCGGGAGCGGGATCCCTGATCATCGGCGTACTGCTCATCGTCCTGGGCATCAGCCTCTGGTTCCAGAAGCACGTACGGACGTTCGCGGGCGTCGCGGCGATCCTGCTGGCGCTGGTGTCCCTGCCCGTCTCCAACTTCGGCGGCTTCATCATGGGCTTCCTGCTCGCCCTCATCGGAGGGGCGATGGCCGTCGCCTGGTCGCCGGGCACTCCGCCGCAGCCGCATTCGCCGGCCGAGGCGGGCCCGGGCGAGGGCGGTGCCCCGCAGACCGCGCCGCTGCCCGAGCAGCGCATGGACGCGGCGGGGGAGAACGACCTGTCAGGAACGAGCCCGGCCAACGGGGCGAACGGGAGGCACAGTGCCGGCTGACGAGGTGACCCGCGCGACCGATGTGGACGGGTCGCGCGCGAGAACCGGGCCCCGACACGCGGCCCCCAGGAAGCCGCTGTTCACCAGGTTCCACATGCCGGCCGGCAAGGCGATAGCCACCGTGGCGATGCCGACGGCGGTGCTGATGGGCATGGGCTTCACCTCCTCGCTGGCCCTCGCGGCCGGCAACGGCGGCAGCCCGTCCCCGTCGACCACGTCCAAGAGCCTGACGGCCGACGAGTACAAGGACTGTGTGAAGGCGCTGGACGGGTCCAAGGACGCCTCGTCGTCGCCCTCGCCGTCCGCCTCGAAGAGCGCCGACACGGCCACGCCGTCGCCCTCGGCGAGCGCGGACGCCAAGGACTCGAAGGCCACGCAGTCCGGTGACTCGGGCAAGACCTCTTCGTCGGATTCAGGTTCCGGCGACAAGGCCACGCCCCAGCCGTCCGCGACCTCCGGCTCCTCGGGCTCCGGCTCCTCGGGCTCCGGTTCGTCGGGTTCGTCGTCCAGCGGTGACACGGCCACGCCCGCCCCGTCCGCGTCCAAGAGCAGCGGCGGTCTGCTGGGCACCCTCGGGGACACGCTCGGCGGCATCCTCGGCGGCGGCAGTTCGGACTCCGGCAGCTCCGCCGCGAGCTCGACGCCGTCCGCGAGCCCGTCGGCGAGCGCCTCCCCGGACGCGTCGTCGTCCGGCTCCAAGGGCACCGACACCGTGAAGGACACCGTCTCCACGGCCGGCAAGACGGTCGGGGACACGGTCAAGAAGGCGACCGACACGGTCAAGAAGACCACCGACACGGTCACCAAGACGGCCCAGGACACCGTCAAGGCGGCCGAGTCGGCCACGCCGAACCCGTCGGCGAGCTCTTCCGCCTCGGCGCAGAACTGCCCGGCGGCCACGACCGACCAGAGCGGCGTCGACAACAAGGTGCCGGTGGCGGACGACCCCTGGTACCTCAGTGCCAGCTCGCTGCTGCTCAAGGGCGCCGACTACCAGGGCATCGTCGAGGTGAAGACGGCGTCCGGCACCACCAAGAAGGTGCTGAAGTACGTCATCTCCGGTGGCACGGACATCGGCGACCTGCACCAGACGGTGAACGACAAGCTCTCCGGCAAGACCTACCACGTGCAGGCGGCCCAGGGCTCGACGTCCACCATCCGGGGCGGCGCCACCACGATGTACACCCAGAGCATCTCGGGCAACCTGTTCGGTCTGATCCCGATGACGTTCACGCCCGACAGTCCGCCCCCGCTGAACCTTCCGCTGATCTACTTCACCAACGTCCACGTGGTGCAGGCGGCGCAGTTCGGCGGCAACCTGCACGTGCCCGGCATGCATGTGTACACGACCGACTGACCGGTCCTGCAAAGCCCGTTCGGGAGCCGCACACAGCTGAGGGCGCCCCCCTGGTCCAGGGGGGCGCCCTCAGCGCCGTACAAGGCCCTTGTGGGGCCCGTCAGTTGTGCTGGGAGTTCTGGGTGCCGAGGTGGTGGACGCGGAGCATGTTGGTGGTGCCGGGGACGCCGGGGGGCGAGCCGGCGGTGATGATGACCGTGTCGCCCGCGTCGAAGCGGCCGAGCCGGGCGACCTCCTGGTCCACCAGGTCGACCATCTCGTCGGTGGTGTTCACGAACGGCACGACGTGCGGCTCCACGCCCCAGCTCAGGGTGAGCTGGTTGCGGGTGCCCTCGTCGGTGGTGAAGGCGATGATCGGCTGGATCGCGCGGTAGCGGGACAGGCGGCGCGCGGTGTCACCGGACTGGGTGAAGGCGACCAGGCCCCGGCCGCCGAGGAAGTCGGCGATCTCGCAGGCCGCGCGGGCCACCGAACCGCCCTGGGTGCGCGGCTTCTTGCCCGGCACCAGCGGCTGCAGGCCCTTGGAGAGCAGCTCCTGCTCGGCCGCCTGGACGATCTTCGACATGGTCTTGACCGTCTCGACCGGGTAGGCGCCCACGCTGGACTCGGCCGACAGCATGACCGCGTCGGCGCCGTCCAGGATCGCGTTGGCCACGTCGGAGGCCTCGGCGCGGGTCGGACGGGAGTTGGTGATCATCGACTCCATCATCTGGGTCGCCACGATCACCGGCTTGGCGTTGCGCCGGCACAGCTCGATCAGGCGCTTCTGCACCATGGGGACCTTCTCGAGCGGGTACTCGACGGCGAGGTCACCGCGGGCGACCATCACACCGTCGAACGCCATCACGACGTCCTCCATGTTCTGCACCGCCTGCGGCTTCTCCACCTTGGCGATGACCGGGACGCGGCGGCCCTCCTCGTCCATGACGCGGTGCACGTCCTGCACGTCCTTGGCGTCCCGGACGAAGGACAGGGCGACCAGGTCGCAGCCCATGCGGAGGGCGAAGCGCAGGTCCTCGACGTCCTTCTCGCTCAGCGCGGGTACGTTGACGGCCGCGCCGGGCAGGTTGATGCCCTTGTGGTCGGAGACGACACCGCCCTCGATGACGATCGTCTTCACCCGGGGGCCCTCGACGTCCAGGACCTTCAGCTCGACGTTGCCGTCGTTGATCAGGACCTGGTCGCCGCGCGAGACGTCGCCCGGCAGCCCCTTGTACGTCGTACCGCAGATGCTCTTGTCGCCCGGAACGTCCTCGGTCGTGATGACGAACTCGTCACCGCGTTCCAGCTCGACCGGACCCTCGGCGAAGGTCTCCAGGCGGATCTTCGGGCCCTGCAGGTCGGCGAGGACGCCGATGGGCCGGCCGGTCTCCTTGGACGCGGCCCGGACGCGGTCGTACCGCGCCTGGTGCTCGGCGTGGGAGCCGTGACTGAAGTTGAACCGGGCCACATTCATGCCCGCCTCGATCATGGCGACGAGCATCTCGTGGGAGTCGACCGCGGGGCCGAGAGTACAGACGATTTTCGAACGGCGCATGGGGCGATCCTATCGGTTTGTTTCGCTACGGAATATTCCGTCTGGCGGAAGATACAAATGAGTGCCGCACCGCTCAGGTGCTGCTATTCAGTTGTTCTTTCCGACCAGTGCGTAGGTCTGCGTCGCGATCTCCAGTTCTTCATCCGTCGGGACCACGGCCACCGCCACCCGCGCCGACTCCGGCGAGATCAGCCGGGACTCGCCCGAGCGCACGCCGTTCAGCTCCGGGTCGACCGCCAGGCCCAGGGACTCCAGGCCCGCGATCGCCGCCTCCCGCACGGGCGCCGCGTTCTCGCCGACCCCGGCCGTGAACGCGACCGCGTCCACCTTCCCGAGCACGGCGTAATAGGCGCCGATGTACTTCTTGAGCCGGTGAATGTAAATGTCGAACGCGAGAGCGGCGGCTTCGTCGCCCTCGTCGATCCGGCGGCGGATCTCCCGCATGTCGTTGTCCCCGCACAGACCGAACAGACCGCTCCTCTTGTTGAGAAGAGTGTCGATCTCGTCCATGGACATATCCCCAACCCGGGCCAAATGGAAGATGACGGCCGGATCCACATCACCGGAGCGCGTACCCATCACCAGCCCCTCCAAAGGAGTGAGCCCCATCGAGGTGTCCACGCACCGGCCCTTCTCGACGGCGGACGCCGAGGCGCCGTTGCCCAGGTGCAGCACGATGACGTTGACCTCGGACGGTTCCTTGCCGAGCAGTCGCGCGGTCTGACGCGAGACGTAGGCGTGCGAGGTGCCGTGGAAGCCGTAGCGGCGGATGCGGTGCCGGTCGGCGATCTTCGGGTCGATCGCGTAGCGCGCCGCCGACTCCGGCATCGTCGTGTGGAACGCGGTGTCGAACACCGCGACCTGGGGCAGGTCGGGGCGCAGTGCCTGGGCGGTGCGGATGCCGGTCAGGTTGGCCGGGTTGTGCAGCGGGGCGACCGGGATCAGCCGCTCGATCTCGGCGAGCACCTCGTCGTCGATGACGGTCGGCTCGGTGAAGAACATGCCGCCGTGCACCACCCGGTGCCCGATCGCGGCCAGTTCCGGCGAGTCCAGGCCCAGCCCGTCCCGGGCCAGCTCCTCGGCGACCGCCTTGAGGGCGGCGTCGTGGTCGGCGATCGGCCCGGTGTGCTCGCGCGTGTCCCCGGAGATGAGGCAGGTGTGCTTGAGCCGGGAGGTCTGCTCGCCGATGCGCTCCACCAGCCCGACGGCGAGCCGGCTCGCGTCGCGCATGTCGAGGAGCTGGTACTTCACCGACGAGGAGCCGGAGTTGAGGACGAGGACGCGGCTCGCCGCGAGGTTTTCTGCCACGGTGATTCTGATGCTCTCTGTACTCAGTTGGCGGGCGTCTGGGCCTGGATCGCCGTGATGGCGACGGTGGAGACGATGTCCTGGACGAGCGCGCCCCGGGACAGATCGTTGACCGGCTTGCGCAGCCCCTGCAGGACCGGCCCGACGGCGATCGCGCCGGCCGAGCGCTGCACGGCCTTGTAGGTGTTGTTGCCGGTGTTGAGGTCGGGGAAGATCAGCACGCTGGCCTGCCCGGCGACATCGGAGTCCGGCAGCTTGGTCGCGGCGATGGACGGCTCGACGGCCGCGTCGTACTGGATCGGCCCCTCGATCTTCAGGTCGGGCCGGCGCGAGCGGGCCAGCTCGGTGGCCTCGCGCACCTTCTCGACATCGGCGCCGAAGCCGGACGTGCCCGTGGAGTACGACAGCATCGCGATCCTGGGCTCCACGCCGAACTGCGCGGCCGTGGACGCCGACTGGATGGCGATGTCCGCGAGCTGCTCGGCGTTCGGGTCCGGGTTGACCGCGCAGTCGCCGTAGACCAGCACCTTGTCGGCCAGGCACATGAAGAAGACGGACGAGACGATCGACGACTCGGGCCTGGTCTTGATGATCTCGAAGGCCGGGCGGATGGTGGCCGCCGTGGAGTGCACCGAGCCGGACACCATGCCGTCGGCGAGGCCCTCCTGGACCATCAGGGTGCCGAAGTAGTTGACGTCCGAGACGACGTCGTAGGCCAGCTCGACGGTGACGCCCTTGTGGGCCCGGAGCTGGGCGTACTTCTCGGCGAAGGAGTCGCGCAGTTCGGAGGTGGCGGGGTCGATCAGCTGGCTGTCGCCGAGGTCGACGCCGAGGTCGGCGGCCTTCTTGCGGATCTGGTCGACCGGGCCGAGCAGGGTCAGGTCGCACACGCCCCGGCGCAGCAGCACCTCGGCTGCGTGCAGCACCCGCTCCTCGGTGCCCTCCGGCAGGACGACCCGGCGCTTGTCGGCGCGGGCCTGCTCCAGCAGCTTGTGCTCGAACATCATCGGGGTGACCCGGTCGGTGCTGGGGGCGCTCACGCGCGCGGCCAGGTCGGCGGTGTCGGCGTACCGCTCGAACAGGCCGAGCGCCCGCTCCGCCTTGCGCGGGGTGGCCGCGTTCAGCTTGCCCTCCAGGGAGAACAGCCGCTCGGCGGTGGGGAAGCTGTTGCCCGTCACGGAGAGCACCGGGGTGCCGGGGGCGAGGCGGGCGGCGAGGGTGAGGATCTCCTCGCTCGGCACCTCGTTCAGGGTCAGCAGCACGCCGGCTATCGGTGGGGTGCCTGCGCTGTGCGCGGCCAGCGAGCCCACGACCAGGTCGGCGCGGTCGCCCGGGGTCACGACCAGGCAGCCCGGGGTCAGGGCGCCGAGCAGGTTGGGCAGCATCGCGCCGCCGAAGACGAAGCCGAGGACGTCCCGGGCGAGCCCGGAGTCGTCGCCGAGCAGCACCTTGGCGTCGAGGACCTGGGCGATCTGGGCGACGGTCGGCGCGGACAGCGCGGGCTCGTCGGGGACGACGTAGCAGGGCACCGGCAGCCGGTCCGCGAGCCGCTCGGCGATCTCGTCGCGGTCCTCGCGGGCCACCCGGTTGGTGACCATCGCCAGCACGTCGCAGCCCAGGCCGTCGTAGGCGCGGTAGGCGTTGCGGGTCTCGGCGAGCACCGACTCGGTGGTCTGCCCGCGGCCGCCTACCACCGGGATCACCGAGGCGCCGAACTCGTTGGCGAGGCGGGCGTTCAGCGACAGCTCGTCCGGCAGCTGGGTGTCGGCGAAGTCGGTGCCGAGGACGAGGACGACGTCGTAGTCACGCGCCACCAGGTGGAAGCGCTCGACCAGCGCGGAGACCAGCTCGTCGGTGCCCTGCTCGGCCTGGAGCGCGGACGCCTCGTGGTAGTCCATGCCGTAGACGGTCGCCGGATCCTGGGAGAGGCGGTACCGCGCCCGCAGCAGCTCGAACAGCCGGTCGGGGCCGTCGTGCACGAGCGGACGGAACACGCCCACCCGGTCGACCTGCCGGGTCAGGAGCTCCATGACCCCCAGCTCCACGACCTGGCGGCCGTCACCGCGGTCGATCCCGGTCACGTACACGCTGCGCGTCACGCGTCCACTCCGTTCCTCTGTTCGTGTGACTTGTATGTCTTGAATGTCGCGTCTTCGGCATAAAAATCGCCCACCAAGGTGAGCGGAACCCTCTTGACAATACCCCTGGCCCCGGATAAGGCGCCCGTCAAGTGACTCACTGCCCCGGTGGACGTGAAACAATCGACACTGGCTCACCGGTAACGACAGCGAGCAGGAGACACAGCACGATGCGCATCGGAGTTCTCACCGCAGGCGGCGACTGCCCCGGCCTGAACGCCGTGATCCGGTCGGTCGTGCACCGGGCGGTTGCGCAGTACGGCGACGAGGTCATCGGCTTCGAGGACGGCTACCGGGGTCTGCTCGACCGGCACTACCGCACCCTCGACCTGGACGGGGTCAGCGGCATCCTGGCCCGTGGCGGTACCATCCTCGGCTCCTCCCGGCTGGAGCGCGACCGGCTGCGCGAGGCCTGCGACGGCGCCGCCGACATGGTCGAGGAGTTCGGCATCGACGCGCTGATCCCGATCGGCGGCGAGGGCACGCTGACCGCGGCCCGCATGCTCTCCGACGCGGGACTCCCGGTCGTCGGTGTCCCCAAGACCATCGACAACGACATCTCCTCCACCGACCGCACCTTCGGCTTCGACACGGCCGTCGGGGTCGCCACGGAGGCGATGGACCGCCTGAAGACCACGGCCGAGTCCCACCAGCGCGTGATGGTCGTCGAGGTCATGGGCCGGCACGCGGGCTGGATCGCCCTGGAGTCCGGCATGGCCGCCGGCGCCCACGGCATCTGCCTGCCCGAGCGCCCCTTCGACCCCGCCGACCTGGTCAAGATGGTCGAGGAGCGCTTCGACCGCGGCAAGAAGTTCGCCGTCATCTGTGTCGCGGAGGGCGCACACCCCGCCGAGGGCACCATGGACTACGGCAAGGGCGAGATCGACCAGTACGGCCACGAGCGCTTCCAGGGCATCGGCACCGCGCTGGCGTACGAGCTGGAGCGGCGCCTCGGCAAGGAGGCCAAGCCGGTCATCCTCGGCCACGTCCAGCGCGGCGGCGTCCCCACCGCCTACGACCGGGTCCTCGCCACCCGCTTCGGCTGGCACGCCGTCGAGGCCGCGCACCGCGGCGAGTTCGGCCGGATGACCGCGCTGCGCGGCACCGACATCGTGATGGTGCCGCTCGCGGAGGCGGTCACCGAGCTGAAGACGGTGCCCAAGGACCGCATGGACGAGGCGGAGTCGGTCTTCTAGGCCGTCCGGTCCGCCACGCCCTTCCAGAAGTTCGCCACGATCCGGTCGAGGAACTCCCGGCCGGACTCGCTGGCGCTTGTGCTGCCGCCGCCCCAGCTCAGGGTGGCGGCCATGTGGCCCTGGTAGTCCTCGTGCAGTTCCTGCAGAACACCTTCGAGGACGGCCCGGTCCACGGGTGCCAGCTTCGCCACCGGACGCACATGGGCCTGCCAGCGGGTGGTCACCGCGCTGTGCAGCAGTTCGGCGAGTTTCGCCTCGCGGCCGGTGACGGCGACGAAGTCGGGCAGGGTGAGATCCAGCACCCGGGCGAGCGCGGCCGACTGGCGCTCGTTGCCCCGCCACTGCCCGCCCTCCTCCATGTGCAGATAGGCGCGCAGGTCCATGTCCACGGCGCGGGCGACGTCCTCGGGCGCGACGGCGCGGGCGATGCGGTGCTCGCGCAGGGTCTGCGGCCGGCCGAGGAGTTCGCCCGGGGAACACCACAGCACGCCGGCCAGCGCGGTGAGTTCGGGGTGGCTGGGTGCGGCGGCGCCGCGTTCCCACGCGATCACCAGATCGGGAGTGACGTACGGCAGTCCGTAGGAGGCACGCAGGCCGTAGGCGACGTGCTCGGGGCCCATGCCGAGCGCGGCGCGCAGCCGGCGGGCCGCGGGGGCGTTGAAGGGGGGAGCTGAGGGTTGGCGCACCTCGCACAAGCTAGGGCCGCTGTGACGCGATGGCTACGGTCTGTTCGGCCAGGATCACGGATTGTCGGAACGTACAGTTCCGGCCGTTCGGTAGGTAACGGACGGAACACCCTTCCGGCTCACCCCTTGACCGCCCCGCCCAGCGCGAAACCGCCGCCCAGTCGTAGTTGATGCTGACCGAGGCCGGCAAGGCCGCCTCCTCCAGCTCCGTCGGCACCCCGTCCATGAAGTTCTCCAACCCTCCATCTCGGACTCGGCGTCGGCGAGGACGACACGTCCGCCGTGGCGATCGGCTTGAAGTGCGCCCGTGCGTCGGGCAGGTCCCGCACCGCGGCACGGGCCGCCGAGAGCAGCGCGTGGGAGCCATGCCAGGCCTCGGGGCGCAGCCGGCCGATGAGCGACGCGGTGAGCGCGGCGGTGTTCTTGGCGCCCTCGCCCAGCTCGGCGGCGGCCACCTGCCAGGGTGTGCCGGGCAGGTGCCCCACTTCCACGAAGGTTCCGTTGCCGGGGTGGGGCCGGTCCCTTCGTCCCTCGATGTGTGCGCCCACGGCGGCGTACTCCAGCGCGAGTGCGGTCAGGACCAGAACAGTGGGCTTCGTCTCCGGCACACCCTTAAGGTAATGCCTGGGGAAGGGGTGCACGTGGCTGAACGGGACGTCACGGTGGGCCAGTTGCTGCTCGCCGAGTACCAGACGATCAAGGACGAGCAGAAGACCCGGATCGGGTTCCGGGACAATCTGCTCTACGTCACTCTCACCGTGGTGGCCGCCGTGATCGCCGCCGCCGCCCAGGCCAAACAGCCGGCGATGCTGCTGGCGCTGCCGCCGGTGTGCGTGGTGCTCGGGTGGACCTATCTCGTGAACGACCAGAAGATCTCGGCGATCGGGGCCTATGTGCGGGGCGAGTTGGGGCCCCGGCTCGCCGCGACGGCTCAGGCCGAGGGGGGCGAGGTCTTCGCGTGGGAGGTCGCGCACCGCACGGACCCGGGGCGCGTCTCCCGGAAGGTCGCGCAGTGCGTGGTGGACCTCCTCGCCTTCTGCGTCGTGCCGCTGAGCGCGCTCGTCGTGTACTGGGCGGGCGGTGATGCCTCGGCCGGGCTGGTGGTCCTGTCCGCGCTGGAGGCGGTCGCGGTCGTGGGGCTGGGGGTGTGCATCGTCCAGTACGCCGTGCCGTTCGGGGCGGGGAGTGCGGCCGGGTGAGCGATCACGTCGACTTCCGGGGCGGGGACTTCCGCGGGCCCGTCATCGGCAAGGCGGAGTACAAGCAGCAGGCGCCGGCCCGGGCCGACGCGCCTGGCGAAGCCGCGCAAGCCCTCGCCCGGGCCGAGGCCCTCACCGCCCCTGAGGCACCCACCGATAAACCAACTCCGGCCTCCCCACCTGCCCGTACAGCGGACTCCGGCCCGCCCGTCCCGCTTCCACCAGGTGCTCCAGATACCTCCGGGCCGTGATCCGTGAGATACCGACCGCCTCGGCGACGCCGGCCGCGGTCAGCCCCTCGGAAGCCTCCCGCAGTGCCCCCGTCACCCGCTCCAGCGTCGGCCCGCTCAAGCCCTTGGGCAGTGCGGCGGGCGACGGCGCGCGGAGTGCGGCCAGGGCCCGGTCGACCTCGTCCTGGCCGCTCGCCTCGCCCGCCGCCGCACGGAACTCGGCGTAGCGGACCAGGCGGTCCCTGAGCGTGGCGAAGGTGAAGGGTTTCAGGACGTACTGGACGACGCCCAGGGAGACACCCTCGCGGACCACCGCCAGGTCCCGGGCCGACGTGACCGCTATGACGTCCGCGTGATGGCCGGCCGCGCGCAGGGAGCGGGCCAGCTGCAGGCCGTGCACATCCGGCAGATGCAGGTCCAGGAGGAGCAGGTCCACGGGCGTGCGGTCGAGGAAGCGCCGCGCCTCCGCGCCTGTGTGCGCCTTGCCGACCGCGGTGAATCCCGATACCCGGCCGACGTACATCACATGCGCGTCGGCGGCCACCGGGTCGTCCTCGACGACCAGGACGCGGATGGGCTGCTGCTCGTTCGTCATCTGCTGCCACCCGTGGGGGTGCGCAGCGGCAACCGGACCTCGAACACCGCTCCGCCCTCGCCATCCTCGTCGGACTCCGCCACCGTCAACGTGCCCTCGTGGCGGGTCACCGCCTGCCGGACCAGGGCCAGCCCGAGGCCCCGTCCGCCGGGCCCGGCCGGCTTCGTCGAGAACCCCCGCTGGAATACCAGGTCGGCATGGTCCGGGTCGACCCCGGGGCCCGTGTCGGACACCCTGAGCACCACCTCGGTGTCCGAGGCGTACGCCGTCACCGTCACCCGCGCCCGGACGCTGCCCTGCGCCGCGTCCACCGCGTTGTCGATCAGGTTGCCGAGGATCGTGACCAGGTCACGGGCGGACAGGTCGTCCGGGAGCAGGCCGTCGTCCAGGCGGCTGTCCTCCGACACCACCAGCTCCACGCCCCGCTCGTTGGCCTGCGCCGTCTTGCCGAGCAGCAGGGCGGCGAGCACCGGTTCGCCGACCGCCGCGACCACCTGGTCGGTGAGTGCCTGGGCCAGCTCCAGTTCCGCCGTGGCGAACTCCACCGCCTCCTCGGCCCGGCCCAGCTCGATCAGCGACACCACCGTGTGCAGACGGTTGGCGGCCTCGTGCGCCTGTGAGCGCAGCGCCTGGGTGAAACCCCGCTCCGAGTCCAACTCACCCATCAGCGACTGGAGTTCGGTGACATCGCGCAGGGTGACGACCGTGCCGCGGCGCTCCCCGCCCGTCACCGGGGAGGTGTTCACCACCAGCACCCGGGACGCCGTCAGGTGCACCTCGTCCACCCGGGGCTCGGAGGACAGCAGTGCGCCGGTCAGCGGGGCCGGCAGGCCCAGGTCGGCCACCGAGCTGCCGACCAGCTCCGTGTCCGGAGCGCCCAGGCCCAGCAGTTCGCGGCCGCCGTCGTTGATCAGCGCCACCCTGTACTGCCCGTCCAGCATCAGCAGGCCCTCGCGGACCGCGTGCAGCGCCGCCTGGTGGTAGTCGTGCATCCGGCTCAGTTCGGTGGCGTTCATGCCGTGGGTGTGACGGCGCAGGCGCGCGTTGATCACATACGTGCCGACCGCGCCGAGCAGCAGGGTGGCCCCCGCGAAGCCGAGCAGGGCCGTGACCTGCCCCTGGACCCGGGCGCTGATCGCCTCCACCTTGATGCCGGCGCTGACCAGGCCGATGACGCGGCCGTTCTCCTCGACCGGGGTCACCGCGCGCACGGAGGGGCCGAGGGTGCCGGTGTAGGTCTCGGTGAAGGTGTGGCCGTGCAGGGCGGGGTCGATACGGCCGAGGAAGCGTTTGCCGATCTGTGTCCGGTCGGGGTGGGTCCAGCGGATGCCCGCCGGGTTCATGATCGTGACGAAGTCGACGTCCGCGTCCCGCATGACCATGAGCGCGTACGGCTCCAGCTCCACCGTGGGGTGGGAGGTGTGGATCGCCGAGCGGACCGAGGGGGCGTCCGCGATCGAGCGGGCCACCGCGGTGACCTGGCGGACCGCCGCGTCCTCGGCCTGCCGCTGGTCGCTGACGTAGGTGAACAGCGCATACCCGGCCACGACCACCGCTATCAGCACGGCCTGCACGGCGAACAGCTGGCCGGCGAGGCTGCGAGGTCGGGGGAGGGACGGGAAGCGCATGTCAGCAGTGTGCCTCTCCGGTTAAGCGTGAACTAAATGAACGGAAGGGTGACCGCCCTCACAGGTCGGGAGATAGTCACGGCATTCCCCAAACAACCCCCGGACGTGAGCCGCACGCCGGTTGTTCGCCGACGAAGACGTCAAGGAGGGCAGTCGTGGCCGCCATAACCCCCGATACGGCACCTGCCGCACCCCGCGTGAAGCGGGACCGGACCCACTATCTGTACATCGCCGTCATCGTGGCGGTCGCGCTCGGCATCGCCGTGGGCCTCATCTGGCCCGACGCCGCTGTCCAGCTGAAGCCGCTCGGAACCGGTTTCGTGAACCTGATCAAGATGATGATCTCGCCGATCATCTTCTGCACGATCGTGCTCGGGATCGGGTCCGTACGGAAGGCCACCAAGGTCGGCGCCGTCGGCGGTATCGCCCTCGGCTACTTCCTCGTGATGTCGCTCGTCGCGCTCACCATCGGGCTCGTCGTCGGCAATGTGCTGCACCCCGGTGACGGGCTGCACCTGACGAACGCGATCAAGCAGACCGGGCATGCCCAGGTGTCCCCGGACGCGCTGCCGCCCGTCGACTTCGTGCTGTCGATCATCCCGACCACGTTCGTCTCCGCCTTCACCGAGGGCCAGGTCCTCCAGACGCTGCTGGTGGCCCTGCTCGCCGGGTTCGCGCTGCAGGCCATGGGCTCGGTCGGGCAGCCGGTGCTGCGCGGCATCGAGCACATCCAGCGGCTGGTCTTCCGCATCCTGTCGATGGTCATGTGGGCCGCGCCGATCGGCGCGTTCGGCGCGATCGCGGCCGTCACCGGTTCGGCCGGACTGGACGCGCTGAAGAGCCTCGCCGTGCTGATGCTCGGGTTCTACGTCACCTGTGTGCTGTTCGTCTTCGTGGTGCTCGGCGCGATCCTCCGCGCCGTCGCGGGCCTGAACGTCTTCTCCCTCTTCAAGTACCTGGGGCGGGAGTTCCTGCTGATCCTGTCCACCTCCTCCTCCGAGTCCGCGCTGCCGCGGCTGATCGCCAAGATGGAGCACCTGGGAGTCAGCAAGCCGGTCGTCGGCATCACCGTGCCGACCGGTTACTCCTTCAACCTCGACGGCACGATGATCTACATGACCATGGCGTCGCTGTACATCGCGGACGCCCTGGGCACGCCGATGTCCGTCGGCGAGCAGATCCCGCTGCTGCTCTTCCTGCTGCTGGCCTCCAAGGGCGCGGCGGGCGTCAGCGGCGCCGGTCTCGCCACGCTGGCCGGCGGTCTGCAGTCGCACAAGCCCGCGCTGGTCGACGGGGTCGGGCTGATCGTCGGTATCGACCGGTTCATGAGCGAGGCCCGTGCGCTGACGAACTTCGCGGGCAACGCGGTCGCCACGGTGCTGGTGGGCACATGGACGAAGGAGATCGACAAGGAGCGGGTGCGGCAGGTGCTCGCGGGTGAGCTGCCGTTCGACGAGACCACGCTGATGGACGAGGGCCAGGGCACGGTCGCCGAGGTTCCCGAGCCCCGCGAGGGGGAGCTGGCCAAGGCCTGATCCCCGATCACCCGAAAGGAACTCCGGATGCCCGGCCCCGCCTGAACCCGGGCCGGGCATCCGGGAACCACCGCCGGGCGGCTGGGGCTCCCCCGTGCCTCAGCCGCCCGGCTTCTCTCGTTCCTCACTCACCTTGGCCACCAGCTCGGTGGCCGTCGAGGCGGGTACGCCCGCCGCGGTCAGCACCGTGACCGTGGCCGAGCGGCCCGCCTCCTGTGCTGTCAGCAGGCCGTCGTTCACCGCCTCCATCACCGCCATGATCACCTGCTCGTGCACGTACGCCAGTGCCGGCGCCGGCAGGGGTGAGCTGAACACGCCCTGATCAAGGCCCTGCTGGAGCAGTCGGACCTTGCCCTCGCGCAACGGGGCGAGGCGTTCGCGGATGCCCTGGACGGTGACCGTGCGCTGGGCCAGGGCGATCAGCAGCCGGTAGCGGTCGGCGATCTCCCCGATGGCGAGCACCGAGCGGGCCACCGACTCCGCCGGGTCGGCCACCCCGGCACGGGCGCGGGCGTCCGCGTCCGCCAGCGCCGCCACCGCCCCGTCGACCAGGGTGCTGATCAGTGCCTCGCGGCTGGGGAAATGGCCGTACACCGTCCGTCGTACGACTCCCGCGGCGCGCGCGATCTGGTCCATGGAGGCGTCGGGATCGCGCAGCAGTTCGGCGAGGGCGACGTCGAGGATGCGGCGCCGGTTGGCGTCGGCGCGGCTGGTGTTACCCGTGGTCATGGCCGTCATTCTGCCTTCCCTCCGCCTTCCCGCTGCGTCTCACTCGACTTGCACAGTGCTGTGCAACGACGTACATTGCACAGTGTTGTGCAATTGCACGACGCTGTGCAAATCCATGCCGTGCATCACGTACTCGTCGCACACCTGAGGAAGGCGACCCCTGACATGCGACTCGTCATGACCGAACCGGTCGAGAAGATGGAGCGCCCCTACGCCCGGCGCTGGTGGGCACTGCTCGTGCTCTGCCTGAGCCTGCTGATCATCGTGATGGCGAACACCGCCCTCACGGTCGCCGCGCCCGACATGACGAAGGACCTCGGGCTGACCAGCGCCGACCTGCAGTGGGTGATCGACGGCTACACCGTCCCCTACGCCGCGCTGATGCTGCTGCTCGGCGCCATCGGCGACAAGTACAGCCGGCGCGGCGCGCTCGTCCTCGGCCTCGTCGTCTTCGGCGGCGGCGCGGTCTTCGGGTACCTCGCCGACAGCGCGGCGACCGTCATCGCGGCCCGTGCCGTGATGGGTGTCGGGGCGGCGCTGATCATGCCCGCCACGCTCTCCCTGCTCGCCGCGACCTTCCCGCGGGGCGAGCGAGCCAAGGCGATCACCCTGTGGACGGCGACGGCAGGCCTCGCCATCGCCGCCGGACCGGTCGTCGCCGGCGCCCTGCTGCGCGACCACGGCTGGTCCTCGACCTTCCTGATCAACGTGCCCATCGCGGCCGTGGCGATCGTCGCCGCCTTGGTCCTGGTGCCGCCCTCCAAGGCCGGTCACCACGACCGCATCGACTACGCCGGCGGGCTGCTGTCGGTGATCTGGACCGGCTCGCTGGTCTACATGATCATCGAGGGCCCGCACTTCGGCTGGGGCGTCAAGGCCGTCACGGCGGCGGTCATCGCAGGCATCGGCCTGGTCGCCTTCATCGCCTGGGAGCTGCGCCACCCCCGCCCGATCCTCGACGTGCGCCGCTTCACCACCCGCCGCTTCGCCGGCTCCAACCTCGCCGTCGCCCTGTTCTTCCTCGCCGTCTTCGGCGCCTTCTACTACCTCACCCAGCATCTGCAGTTCGTCCTCGGCTACGACGCCCTGGAGACCGGCCTACGCATGCTGCCGCTGGCCGGCGCCGTCTTCGTCGGCTCGGCGCTGACCGGCTGGCTCACCCCGCGCGTCGGCATGAAGTGGACCGTCACGGCGGGCATGGTCGGCGGTACGACGGCCCTTGCGCTGCTGACCCGGGTCGACGCGGCCTCGACGTACGCCGACTTCCTGGCCCCCCTGATCATCCTCGGCCTCGCCATCGGCCTCGCCCTCTCGCCCTGCACCGACGCGATCATGGGCGCCTTCCCCGAGTCCGAACTGGGCGTCGGCGGCGCGGTCAACGACACCTCGCTGGAGCTCGGCGGCTCCCTCGGCATCGCCATCCTCGGCTCGCTGCTCGCCACGTCGTACGGCAACCACCTCCGCGACGCCGGCGCGGGCAGCAAGCTCCCGGCGAGCGCCCTGGACACCGCGCGGGACTCGGTCGGCGCCGGGTACGCCGTCGCCCAGGGAATCGGCGACAAGGCACACGCGCTGGCCGCACAGGCGGCCCGCGCCAAGGACCCCCAGCAGGCCGCACAGCTCAAGCAGCAGGCCACCGAACTCGCCGCGGGCGCCCGGCAGATGGCCGACGCGGTCGGCTCCTCCTTCTCCTCCGCCGTCGCGCACACCAGCCTGGTCGGCGCGGTGATCCTCGGCATCGGCACGGTCCTCGTGGCCGTCCTGCTGCCACGCCGTGAAGCCGCCGCGCCGGAGGTGAAGACCGAGGAGAGGGAGCTGGTGAACAGCTCGGCCGACTGACGGTTTCCCGCCTCCATCCGCTAACGTGCCGCTCCGGACCGACCGGAACGGCACGTTCGTGCCTGGCGTCAGTACGTGTGAGTCAGTACCTGTATGGAGGCACGGGGGACATGAAGATCGACTGGGACCGGCGCACCTGCGCGCGCAAGGGGCACGTGACCTACGCGCCCGACGACCCCCGGCTGCGGATCCGGCTGCACGCCGAGACCGCGCTCGGGGAGGTGTGGCGCTGTCTGCGCTGCGGCGACTTCGTGCTCGGTGAGCCGCACGGCTCCGGACCGGCCGCGGACGCCCCGCTGGTGCCGCGCGGCAAGGTGCTCCGCGACCTGTTCATCCTGCGCTTCCTCTCGATCGAGCGGGCCGTGCGCGGGGTGTTCATCGTCCTTGTCGCGGTCGCGGTGTGGAAGTTCAGCAACAGCCAGGACGCGGTGCGCCGGCTCTTCAACGAGAACCTGGATGCCTTCCGCCCGGTCTTCAGGCACTTCCACTACGACCTCGACCACTCACCGGTGGTCGGCTCCATCCAGAAGGCGTTCGGCTACAAGCACTCCACGCTGCTGCTGGTCGCCGCCCTGCTGCTGGTCTACGCCCTGATCGAACTGGTCGAGGCGGTCGGCCTCTGGTACGCCAAGCGCTGGGCGGAGTATCTGACGGTCGTCGCCACCGCCGCCTTCCTCCCCCTGGAGATCTACGAGCTCACCGAGAAGGTCAGCTATCTGAAGATCACCACCCTGGTCCTCAACATCCTCGCGGTCCTCTACATCGCCCTGGCCAAGCGCCTGTTCGGCCTGCGCGGTGGCCGCAGGGCCTTCGAGGAGGAGCGGCACAGCGCCTCCCTGATGGAGGTGGAGGAGTCGGCGGGGGTGACCGTCTGAGGGTGCATCGTGGCCCCCGGCCTTGCCTTGACGCCGACGTCAACACCTACGGTCGTAGACATGCGAATCGGCGAGCTGGCCGCGCGGGCCGGGACCAGCACCCGCACCCTGCGCTACTACGAGGCACGGGGGCTGCTGCCCGCCCGGCGCGACGACAAGGGACACCGCATCTACGACGAGAGCGACCTCAGGCTGCTCCAGCAGATCCGGACGCTGCAGGACTTCGGGTTCGAGCTGGAGGAGACCCGCCCCTTCGTGGAGTGTCTGCGTGCCGGGCACCCGGACGGCGACTCCTGCCCGGCCTCGCTCCAGGTCTACCGCCGCAAGCTGGCGGAGCTGGACGCGCTCATCGGGCAGCTGTCGGCGGTGCGGGAGACGGTCGCCGGGCAGCTGCGGCGGGCCGAGCTGGCCCGTGACGCGCTGGCCGCCGAGGCGCTGGTTCCGGGTGGCCCGGAGCCCGTGTGCGAGCTGGGAGGGCTTTCGCGATGAGCTTGGTGAGCGGACTGACCGAGGTGACGGACGCGGATTTCGAGACGGAGGTACGGGGCTCGGACCTGCCGGTGCTGGTGCAGTTCACGGCCGACTGGTGCGGTCCGTGCCGGCAGCTCGCGCCGGTGCTGAAGGACATCGCCTTCGAGGAGGGCGACCGGCTGAAGATCGTGCAGATCGACGTCGACCGCAATCCGGGGACGACGGTCGCCTACGGGGTGCTGTCCACGCCGACCCTGATGGTCTTCCGGGACGGTGAGCCGGTGCGGTCCATGGTGGGGGCGCGGCCCAAGCGGCGGCTGCTGGAGGAACTGGCCGACGTGCTGTAAAGCGGAGCCGTCCACGAAAAAATCCCCTGAGCAATTGCGCTCGGGGGATTTCTGTGCGTATATTTAGTGGTTCGTGACTTCATTTCGACAAGTCACGGAGAAGTTCACTGAGCACAGTATATCCGGGCGGGAGCGGAATTGTCAAACACCGAATTTCCGAACGATGAATTGCGGCACGAGCAGGAATTCATCGACGGACTGTACGCGCGCGTGGACGTGCTGCGCGGCGACGCCGAGACCTCGGTCGCGGACGCGCTCGCCCAGGGCGACAAGCCCATGCAGGCCCGGCTGGAGCGGGACATCCTGGTCGCCGAGCGTTCGGGGCTGCTCGCCGCGCTGAACGCCGTGGACGGCTCGCTCTGCTTCGGCCGGATCGACCTGGCCGACGGCACCGCCCACCACATCGGCCGGATCGGGCTGCGCGAGGACGACGCCGAGCGCACCCCCGTCCTCATCGACTGGCGGGCCGACGTCGCCCGTCCCTTCTACCTGGCCACCGGTCACACCCCGATGGGCCTGCGCCGCCGCCGGCACATCAGCACCGAGGGCCGGACCGTGACCTCCCTGCACGACGAGATCCTCGACCTCGGCGACGCCAGCCGCACCGGGTACGAGGACCACAACGCGGACGCCGTGCTGCTGGCCGCGCTGAACTCGGCGCGCACCGGCCGCATGAGCGACATCGTGCAGACCATCCAGGCCGAGCAGGACCAGATCATCCGGGCGCCGTACCGCGGGGTGCTGGTGGTCGAGGGCGGGCCCGGCACCGGCAAGACCGCGGTCGCCCTGCACCGCGCCGCCTACCTCCTCTACGAGTACCGCGAGCTGCTGGCCCGCCGGGCCGTGCTGATCGTCGGCCCCAACCCGGCGTTCCTCGGCTACATCGGCGAGGTGCTGCCCTCCCTCGGCGAGACCGGGGTGCTGCTGGCCACGGTCGGCGAGCTGTTCCCCGGCGTGAAGGCGACCGCGACGGACACCGCCGAGGCGGCCGCCGTGAAGGGCCGCGCCGACATGGCCGACGTGCTCGCCGCCGTCGTACGCGACCGGCAGGCCCTGCCGGACCCGGTCATCGCGATCGAGCACGACCGCGAGGTGCTGATGCTCGACGACGGGCTGGTCTCCGTCGCCCGCGAGCGCACCCGCGCCGCCAAGCTGCCGCACAACGCGGCCCGTGAGTACTTCGAGGGCCACATCCTCAACACCCTCACCGAGCTGTACGCCGAACGCGTCGGCACCGACCCGTACGACGGCAGCAGCCTGCTCGACGCCTCCGACATCACCCAGATCCGCGACGAGCTCGCCGAGAACCCCGAGGTCTGGTCCGCGATCGACCAGCTGTGGCCGCGGGTCACCCCGCAGCGGCTCGTCGCCGACTTCCTCGCGGAGCCGGACGGCTACCTGCCTCAGGCGGACGCGGACGCGATCCGCCGCCCGGTGACCCGCGCCTGGACCGTCGCCGACGTCCCCCTCCTGGACGAGGCGGCCGAACTCCTCGGCGAGGACGAGCGCTCGGCACGGGCCCGTGCCGAGCGCGAACGAGAGACCCAGATCGCCTACGCGCAGGGCGTGCTGGACGTGTCGTACGCCTCCCGGACCTACGAGTTCGAGGACAAGGAGGACGGTGACCCGGACGGGTCGGAGGTGCTGTCGGCGCACGACATCATCGACGCCGAGCGGTTCGCCGAGCGGCACGAGGAGGCGGACCACCGCAGCGCCGCCGAGCGCGCCGCGGCCGACCGGACCTGGGCGTTCGGGCACATCATCGTGGACGAGGCGCAGGAGCTGTCGCCGATGGCCTGGCGGCTGCTGATGCGGCGCAGCCCGACCCGCTCGATGACCCTGGTGGGCGACCCCGCCCAGACCGCCGAGGCGGCCGGTGTCGGCTCCTGGGCGGACATCCTCGCCCCCTATGTCGAGGACCGCTGGGAGCACACCCGGCTCGGCGTCAACTACCGCACCCCGGCCGAGATCATGGAGCTGGCCGCGGCCGTGGTCCGCGCCGAGAACCCGGACTTCGAGCCGCCGAGCTCGGTCCGGTCGACCGGTGTACGGCCCTGGGTGCGGCGGGCCGACGGCGACCTGCCCGAGGCAGTGGCCAAGGCGGTCGCCGAACTCACCCCGGCCGAGGGCCGCCTCGCCGTCATCGCCCCGCGCGAGCTGCACCGCTCGCTGGCCGGCCGGCTGGACGGCGTCACGGCGGGCGCCGAGCCCGATCTGACCCGTACGGTCGTGCTGCTCGACCCCCGCCAGGCCAAGGGCCTCGAATTCGACTCGGTCCTGGTGGTGGAACCGGCCCGCTACGGCACGAGCGACCTGTACGTCGCCCTGACCCGGGCCACCCAGCGGCTCGGGGTGCTGTACACGGACGAGCGGCCCAAGGCGCTGGCCGCGGGCGTCACCGGGGACTAGGCGAACCGCCGGTGGGCGACGGCGGCGGGTAGCTCGGGTGCAGCGAGGAGGACAGCGGCTCCAGCGACGCGCACAGCGCGGTCGGGAAGGCCGGTTCCCTGCGCTGCACGGCCCGGCACCCGCCGGCCGCGCTCTCGAGGAACGGCTGCCAGCCGGAGTGCTCGGCCCGGAAGAAGTACCGGTCGCCGAGGCGGGACGCGCAGGCGGGGTCCTTGGTGTCGTCGCCGCACGCCGGTCCCGTGCGCCAGGAGAAGTCCAGCACCAGCCACTTTCCGTCGCAGTGCTCGGCGTCCCGGTAGGAGTGCATGGGGGCGTCGACGGCGATCATCGCCTGCTCGTAGGAGGCGGTGGTGCAGTCGGTGGCCGGCGGATGGCAGCCGAGTTCCCCGCACAGCCGCAGCGCGGGCGGCTTGGCGCCGTCGGCGGTGAAGACGATGTCGTTGTCGACCACCAGCTCCCGCTCGCCCAGCGGCTTGGGCAGCCGTACCCGGACCGTGGCCGTCGTCTCCCTGGTGCACCCGGAACGCCTGTCACCGGACGGGGAGCTGAAGGTGATCTGCACATGTACGGTGCCCGGCACCGTGCCGTACTCGGCGTCGGTGTCCACCGCCTTGAGATCCCGCACGCACGGGTGCTCGCCGCTGGGCACGCGCGCGTCCAGGCTCAGCGTGCGGTGGTCGGCGCCGATCCTTGCACCGGTGACTCCGGACGGGCCGAAGGTGGTCCACGGGACCGGCCCGGTCCGAGTGGGCGAGGCGCCTCCGGCCACCCGGGTGCCGCAGCCGCCCAGCAGCAGGACGGCCACGGCGCACAGCAAAGCGGTCACTGATCTCCAAAGTCGCACGCGCCTCAATCCCCCCGTGGTGTACCTGAGTTGACCTGGAGGCACTATAGGGCGCGCGCCGCCCGGTCAGGCGGGCCGCAGCCAGAGAGTGGCCAGCGGCGGCAGGGTCAGCCGGATGCTGGCCGGGCGGCCGTGCCAGCCCTGGGGTTCCGGTTTGATGATGTCGGGGTTGGTGACGTCGCCGCCGCCGTACCGCGCGGCGTCCGTGTTCAGCGACTCGTGCCAGGCGGGCACGTCCTCGGGGACCCCGAGCCGGTAGTCGTGGCGGACCACCGGGGACATGTGGGAGACCGCGAGGAGCGGGTTGCCGTCGGCGTCGAGGCGCAGGAAGGCGAAGACGTTGTCGTCCGCCGCGTCCCCGGTGATCCACTGGAAGCCCGCCGGGTCGGTGTCCCGCTGCCACAGGGCCGGGGTCGCCCGGTACAGCGCGTTCAGGTCCCGTACCAGATCCCGTACGCCCCGGTGGTCGGCCTCGGCGCCGTAGGACGGGTCGAGCAGCCACCAGTCGGGGCCGTGTGCCTCGGACCACTCGGCGCCCTGCGCGAACTCCTGCCCCATGAAGAGCAGCTGCTTGCCGGGGTGGGCCCACATGAAGCCCAGGTAGGCGCGGTGGCCGGCGCGCTGCTGCCACCAGTCGCCGGGCATCTTCGACACCAGGGACCGCTTGCCGTGCACGACCTCGTCGTGGGAGATGGGCAGGACGTAGTTCTCGCTGTAGGCGTACACCATCGAGAAGGTCATCTCGTGGTGGTGGTACCTGCGGTGCACCGGCTCGTGGCCCATGTACTCCAGCGAGTCGTGCATCCAGCCCATGTTCCACTTCAGGCCGAAGCCGAGCCCGCCGAAGCCGCTCGGGCCCTTGTGGTGGGTGGGGCGGGTGACGCCGTCCCAGGCCGTCGACTCCTCGGCGATGGTCACCACCCCCGGGCAGCGCCGGTAGACGGTGGCGTTCATCTCCTGCAGGAAGACCACCGCGTCCAGGTTCTCCCGGCCGCCGTGCTCGTTCGGCGTCCACTGGCCCGGCTCGCGCGAGTAGTCCAGGTAGAGCATCGAGGCGACGGCGTCCACGCGCAGGCCGTCGATGTGGAACTCCTCACACCAGTACACGGCGTTCGCCACCAGGAAGTTGCGCACCTCCCGGCGGCCGAAGTCGAACTCCAGCGTGCCCCAGTCCGGGTGCGCGGCCCGCAGCGGATCGTGGTGCTCGTACAGCGGCCGCCCGTCGAACTCGGCCAGCGCCCAGTCGTCGCGCGGGAAGTGCGCCGGCACCCAGTCCATCAGCACCCCGATGCCGGCCTGGTGCAGCCGGTCCACCAGATACCTGAAGTCGTCCGGGGTGCCGAGCCGGGCCGTCGGGGCGTAGAACCCGGTGACCTGGTAGCCCCAGGACCCGCCGAAGGGATGCTCGGCGACCGGCATCAGCTCCACATGCGTGAAGCCCATCTCCCGTACGTAGGCGGGGAGTTGTTCGGCCAGCTGTCGGTAGGTGAGGCCCGGGCGCCACGAGGGCAGGTGGACCTCGTAGACGGAGAAGGGCGCCTCGTGCACGGGGGTGTCGGCCCGGTGCGCCATCCACTCCGCGTCGGCCCACTCGTGCTGCGGGACGTCCACGATCGACGCCGTCGCGGGCGGGGCCTCGGTACGGCGGGCCAGCGGATCGGCGCGCAGGGTGCGCGAGCCGTCGGGGCGGGTGATCTCGAACTTGTACACCTCGCCCGCGCCGATCCCCGGCACGAACAGCTCCCACACCCCGGAGGAGCCCAGCGAGCGCATCGGGAAGCCGGTCCCGTCCCAGAAGTTGAAGCCGCCCGCGATCCGCACGCCCCGCGCGTTGGGCGCCCACACCGCGAACCGGGTGCCGGTGACCCCCTGGTGGCTGGTGACATGCGCGCCGAGCGCCTGCCACAGCTGCTCGTGCCGGCCCTCACCGATCAGATGCAGGTCCAGCTCGCCCAGGGTGGGCAGGAAACGGTAGGGGTCCTCGGTGTCCAGGACGTTCCCCTCGTACGCCACCAGCAGCCGGTACTCCGGTGCGCCCGCGAGCGGCAGCAGCCCCGAGAAGAACCCGTCGCCGTCGTCGTGCAGCTCGGCCCGCAGCTCGCCGGTGACGACCGTGACGGACAGCGCGTACGGCCTGAAGACCCGGAAGACCACGCCGCCGGGCACCGGATGGGTGCCCAGGACGGAGTGAGGGTCATGGTGGGTGCCGTGCAGCAGCCTTTCCCGGTCGGCGGGGGAGACGGCGGCCGCCGGCCGCTCGTGCGCCGGCACCTTCTGCCTCGGGACCGTCTTCTCCCTGGTCCTGGTGTGCTTCTTGCCTTTCGGGGTCACGGACGAGCCTCCTGGTTGTTCACGCGGCGAGGCGACGGATCGCCGAGAGCGGTACGGGGAGCCAGTCGGGGCGGTGCCGGGCCTCGTAGACGACCTCGTAGACCGCCTTGTCGGTCTCGAAGGCCCGCAGCAGCACCGGATCGGTGCGCGGATCGCGGCCGGACACCTCCGCGTACCCACAGCAGTAGGCGGCCCGGCACACGCGCGCCCAGTCCGGCGCGGGCGGGGTCACGGAGTGGGCGGCGTAGTCGAAGGAGCGGAGCATCCCCGCGATGTCCCGCACCGGCGGCTGCGGCATCCGCCGTTCGGCCGGCGGCCGGGCCGGCTCGCCCTCGAAGTCGATCAGCGACCACTCCCCGGAAGGGGAGCGCAGACACTGGCCCAGGTGCAGATCGCCGTGGATCCGCTGAGCGGTCCAGGTGCGGCCCTCGGCGGCGAGCGAGGCCAGCGCCGCGTAGGCGGAGCGCAGTCCGCTCTCGTACGGCCGCAGGCCGGGCACCGCCTGGACGGCCGCCTCCAGTCGCTCGGTCATCCCGTCGGCCAGCGACTGCAGCTGCACATGACCGAGGGTGACCGTCGGCAGGGCGCGGGCGAGCGCGGTGTGCACCTCGGCGGTGGCCCGGCCCAGCGACCGTGCCTCGGCGGCGAAGTCCTCGCCCTTGGCCAGCTCGCGCAGCGCCAGCTCCCAGCCGTCGCTCGCCCCGCTGACGAAGGGCTGGAGCACCGCCAGCACATACGAATCCGCGTCCAGCTCGGCGTGCAGCCAGGCCGTCGGCGCGGGCACCCGGGGGCAGTCCGCGCGGGCCAGCGCCAGGGGTATCTCCAGGTCGGGGTTGACGCCGGGCACCACCCGGCGCAGCAGTTTCAGGATGAACGTATCGCCGTAGACCACCGACGAGTTGGACTGCTCGGCGGTCATCAGCCGGGCCACGAGACCCTCGCGGATCTCCTGGCGCGGCTCCCGCTCGAAACGCAGCCCGCCGATGCGCGCCCGGGTGCGCAGGGCCTCCAGGAGCACCTCGGCGGGCCGGGGGTCGTACAGGGCCTCGTACACCGTGCGTCCGGCGAGCGGCCCGTCCGCCACATGCCCGATCAGCGCGGGCGCCAGCCGGGGCGGCAGCGCCTCGCGCACGCCTATGAGGAGCTGGTAGCAGTCGCCCGGATGGGGCTCGGCGCCCAGCGCGGACGGCTGGTGGACGCGCAGCAGCAGGTGGTACAGGCCCAGCCGGCCGTCGGGCGGCAGCAGTTCGGTGACGGCCACGGGGGTGAACCCGGTGACCGGGCGCCCCTTGCCGGCGAACCAGCGCTGCCTCGGCAGCCACTCGCGCAACAAGGGGTCGAGCGAGGCGAGGAGAGGAGTGGTGCTGGAAGAGGTGACCGTTTCCGCCATGGGCGTCACGTCCTTTCCCCGGGTCGTCGGGGTGTTACTGATGCGTGCCCCGGGTGGGGCGGTGGAAACCGCCCCACGAGGGCCCACTACGCGGCTTCCCGCCGCAGGCGGAACCAGTAGAAGCCGTGCCCCGCGAGAGTGAGCAGGTACGGCAGCTCGCCGATCGCCGGGAAGCGGACCCCGCCGAACAGCTCGACCGGGTGCCGCCCGCCGAACCGGCTCAGGTCCAGCTCCGTGGGCTGTGCGAAGCGGGAGAAGTTGTGGACGCAGAGCACGAGGTCGTCCTCGTACTCCCGCAGGAAGGCGAGCACCGCCGGGTTGGTGGACTGCAGCTCGGTGTAGGACCCCAGTCCGAAGGCGGGGTTCTGCTTGCGGATCTCGATCATGCGCCGGGTCCAGTGCAGCAGCGACGACGGCGACGACATCGACGCCTCGACGTTGGTGACCTGGT
Source organism: Streptomyces sp. NPDC031426 (assembly GCF_055581585.1). NCBI lineage: Bacteria > Bacillati > Actinomycetota > Actinomycetes > Kitasatosporales > Streptomycetaceae > Streptomyces > Streptomyces sp. NPDC031426. The sequence goes on along the minus strand of NZ_JBVIJE010000026.1, from coordinate 1,755 downwards.
AGCCGTAGACCGGGTCCATGATCGTCGGCAGGTACAGGCGTCCCGGGTCACAGGACGAGAAACCCGCGTTGCGGTCGGGGGTCCACTGCATCGGGGTGCGCACGGCGTCGCGGTCGCCGAGCCAGATGTTGTCACCCATGCCGATCTCGTCGCCGTAGTACAGGATCGGCGAGCCGGGCAGGGACAGCAGCAGCGCGGTGAACAGCTCGATCTGGTTGCGGTCGTTGTCGAGCAGCGGCGCGAGGCGGCGGCGGATGCCGATGTTGGCGCGCATCCGCGGGTCTTTCGCGTACTCGGCCCACATGTAGTCGCGCTCTTCGTCGGTGACCATTTCGAGGGTCAGCTCGTCGTGGTTGCGCAGGAAGATGCCCCACTGGCACTTCGAGGGGATGGCCGGTGTCTTGGCGAGGATTTCCGAGACGGGGTAGCGGGATTCACGCCGCACGGCCATGAAGATGCGCGGCATCACCGGGAAGTGGAACGCCATGTGGCACTCGTCGCCGCCGGAGGAGTAGTCCCCGAAGTAGTCGACGACGTCCTCCGGCCACTGGTTGGCCTCCGCCAGCAGCACCTTGTCGGGGTACTGGGTGTCGATCTCCTTGCGCACCCGCCTGAGGAACTCGTGGGTCGCCGGCAGGTTCTCGCAGTTGGTGCCCTCCTGCTGGTACAGGTACGGCACGGCGTCCAGCCGGAACCCGTCGATGCCGAGATCCAGCCAGAACTTCAGCGCGGAGATCATCTCCTCCTGCACCGCCGGGTTCTCGTAGTTGAGGTCCGGCTGGTGCGAGAAGAAGCGGTGCCAGTAGTACTGCTTGCGTACCGGGTCGTACGTCCAGTTGGAGGCCTCGGTGTCGACGAAGATGATCCGGGCGTCCTGGAACTGCTTGTCGTCGTCGGCCCAGACGTAGTAGTCCCCGTACGGACCGTCCGGATCCCGCCTCGACTCCTGGAACCACGGGTGCTGGTCGCTGGTGTGGTTCATGACGAAGTCGATGATCACGCGCATGCCGCGCTGGTGGGCGGCGTCCACGAACTCCACGAAGTCGGCGAGGTCACCGAACTCGGGCAGTACGGCGGTGTAGTCGGAGACGTCGTAACCGCCGTCCCGAAGCGGTGACTTGAAGAACGGCGGCAGCCACAGGCAGTCCACGCCGAGCCACTGCAGATAGTCCAGCTTGGCGGTCAGACCCTTCAGGTCACCGACGCCGTCGCCGTTGCTGTCCTGGAAGGAGCGGACCAGGACCTCGTAGAAGACGGCGCGTTTGAACCACTCCGGGTCCCGGTCCTTGACGGGTGTGTCCTCGAAGGTGTCCGGGACGGGCTCATTCACGATCATATTGTGGGTGACCCTCCGATCTGCGGGTTGGACGGTCGCAGGACGGTGAAGACATGCGCGGGCCGATGGCCCGGTTCGAGGCGCACATAGTTGGCCCTGCCCCAGTAGTAGGTCTCGCCGGTGAGCTCGTCGCGCACCGGCACGGACTCGTGCCAGTCCAGGCCGAGTTGCGGCATGTCCAACGAGACCGTTGCCTCCTGGGTGTCGTGGGGGTCGAGGTTGGCGACCACCAGAACCGTGTTCGACCCGCTCCGCTTCGAGTACGCGATCACCGCGTCCCTGTCGGCGTGGTGGAAGTGCAGATCGCGCAGTTGACGCAGGGCCGGGTGCTGCCGTCGGATGGTGTTGAGCCTGGTGATGAGCGGCGCGATGGTCCGGCCCTCGCGTGCCGCAGCCTCCCAGTCCCGGTGCCTGAGCTG
>NZ_JBVIJE010000025.1:76980-113813 GCF_055581585.1 Streptomyces sp. NPDC031426 | reverse complement strand
GCGAACGGACTGCCCCTGGTCGTCGGCGTCTCGGCCGCCAACACCCACGACAGCGAAGCGCTGAAGCCCATGGTCGAGGGTCACCAAACGAGACATGACCCCCACCGCGGCCGCCACTTCAAGCCCCAACGCCTGCACGCCGACAAGGCGTATGACATCCCCCACCTGCGAAAATGGTTACGCGGCAAGCGCATCGGCGTGCGCATCGCCCGTAAAGGCATCGAGTCCAGCGAACGGCTGGGCCGCCGAAGGTGGGTGATCGAGCGGACGATCTCGTGGCTGTCCGGCTACCGCCGACTCAGCCCCCGCTACGAACGCCACTCCCGCAACTACCTCGCCTTTCTCGGCCTCGCCGCAGCACTGTGCTGCTACAAGCGACTCCTCCGCATCACCACATAGGACACCGTCTAAACCACGACGGCTGACGGTGAGCGGGAGGACTGCTCACCATCGCACGCCGCGACACCGGGGACGACAACGATCTAGGCGTCCACCGGTGGTCAGGGCCACGTTCACAAGGTCTCTGGGTCCACCGGCTGAGCCTCGGACGCCGGGTCCATCGCACTCCTGCTCTGCTGGATGATCTCCTGAACGTGACGCTCGATCTCCTCCGGATCCATGCCGAGCGCCTTACCTATGTGCACCGCCCAGACTTCGACGCGAAGATTGGTCTCGAAATCCAGATCGGCCCGCACGTTCTCCCGTGCCGCTTGCCGATTCTGACTCACCATCACGAACGTGGACAGGAAGATGGCCTCCAGGCTCACGATCATGGTGAGCAGCCCGAACGGGTAGGGGTCGAAGACATCTGCCGAGCCGAGCAGCCCCAGGTTGAGGGCGATCCACACCGCAAACCAGGCGGCGTGAAGGTAGACGAACCCCATCGTGCCGGAGAAGGCGGTGATCGCGTCTGCGAACCGGTCCTGCGACGTGCGCATCCTGGCGGACACCAGCCGCTCGTGACGCATGCGGGAGCCGAGGCGATGCGTACCGCCAGGAGCGGAGGTCGACCGGAAGGCTTGGTCTCCGGAGTGTACGGTCATTCCCACACATTTCCTCGGTGATCAACACTCCGCCCGGGCCAAGACGGTCACCGGCGTAGACGTGGACGTCATCGCCCACCTTCCTGTCCCAGACACTGCTGTTGGGTAACCACCGGAAGCGGTCGGGAGCGTGGCGACCTGCCCGTTCTTCGAGCTGCCGACCGCTCTTGGGTGCGGGGGCATCGCCGGGTCTGCTGGGACAGTGCCTTGTCAGCAGGGGACCACACATCGGCGTCAACGCCGGTGTGGATGCACGACGGTCCACGCGCTCGGAAGAGCTGATGCAGAGCATCCGGTTGCCCTCGTAGATGCAGTCCTCTGGGCATTCCATGACGCAAGCTCTGTCTTTGACGTCGACACAGGGCTGCGCAATGACGTACGTCATCTTCTCCTCTTCCGTCCCACTGAGATGATCGGCAGTGAGCTGGCTCGTGCAGGCGGCCGTCCGGGTAGAGGTATGACCATGAAGGCCACGATGTTGTGACAGCCCGCGAGTATCTCGTCGAGGCCTTCGCCGGGGTTGTCACACGATGAGGGGTTGAACGGTGGTCTGACTGCGGTCAAGGCGGTGGAGGCTGCGCGGGAGCACGGGGCCGCAGAGGCCCGCTCATCATCAGCGGCGAAGGGGGGAAGCCGTACATTCGGCTCCGTCGCTGTGCAAGGGTCACCCCAGGTGCTGCCGACTGCCCTCGGCAACGTCCTGTGTCTGCGTCGTGTGAGCGGCAGTGACGGCTCAGGTCCGCCCTGGGGACGGGCGAAGACCGCGGTGATCGACATCGCTTCTCGCCCACGTCCATGTCGGTGGACGCCACCCACCGCGCGAGCGTCAGCAGCGGAGGGTGTCACAGATCCCGGGACGGTGTGGTCGTAGTGAGTGACAACCACTCGGCGATCGGAGTAGACGGTGACTGTCACCGAACAACGTATTTCCACCACGGTGCTGGTGATCGGCACCGGAGGTGCTGGGCTGCGAGCAGCGATCGAACTGGCCGAGGCCGGTGTCGACGTCCTCGCAGTCGGCAAGCGCCCCAAGGAAGACGCTCATACGGCACTTGCCGCCGGAGGAATCAACGCGGCCCTCGGCACGATGGATCCCGAGGACAGCTGGCAACAGCACGCCGCCGACACTCTCAAGGAGAGTTATCTGCTGGCCGATCCCCGCACCGTGGAGATCGTCACTCAGGGCGCCGCCCAGGGCATCCACGACCTGGAACGGTACGGCATGGCCTTCGCCCGGGAGGAGGACGGCCGGATCTCCCAGCGCTTCTTCGGCGCGCACAAGTTCCGGCGAACCGCCTTCGCCGGTGACTACACCGGTCTGGAAATCCAGCGCACGCTGATCAGGCGCTCGGACCAGCTCGACATCCCGGTGCTCGACGGCGTCTACATCACCCGGCTTCTGGTCCACGATGGAGCCGTTTTCGGCGCCTACGGCTTCGACCTCGCCCGTGGAACGCGTTATCTGATCCATGCCGACGCCGTCATTCTCGCGGCGGGCGGCCACACCCGTATCTGGCGGCGCACCTCCTCACGGCGCGACGAGAACACGGGCGACTCGTTCCGCCTGGCCGTGGAGGCCGGGGCCCGCCTGCGCGACCCCGAGCTGGTCCAGTTCCACCCCTCCGGGATCATCGAGCCGGAGAACGCGGCCGGCACCCTCGTCAGCGAGGCCGCGCGCGGTGAGGGCGGCATCCTGCGCAACGCGCTCGGGGAACGGTTCATGACCCGCTACGACCCTGCGCGCATGGAGCTGTCCACCCGCGACCGCGTGGCCCTGGCCTCCTACACGGAGATCAAGGAAGGACGCGGCACCCCCAAGGGCGGAGTGTGGCTCGACGTCTCCCACCTGCCACGGCAGACGATCATGACGCGGCTCCCCCGTGTCTACCAGACCCTGCTCGACCTCCAGATGCTGGACATCACCCGCGATCCGATCGAGATCGCGCCCACCGCGCACTACTCGATGGGCGGGGTGTGGGTGCGCCCCGAGGACCACAGCACCGACGTACGCGGCCTGTACGCCATCGGTGAGGCGTCCAGCGGGCTGCACGGCGCCAATCGCCTCGGGGGGAACAGTCTCATCGAGCTGCTGGTCTTCGGCCGCATCACAGGCCAGGCCGCCGCCGCCTACTCGCAGTCCCTGACCGCCCAGCCGCGGTCCGCGTCGGCCGTCGCACAGGCCCGCGCGGAGATCGACGATCTGCTCGCCGCCGACGGACCGGAGAACGTCCGCGCCCTGCAGCGTGCCGTCCGCAACACCATGACCGAGCATGCGGGAGTCGTACGCGACGAAGACGGCCTGCGCGCCGGGCTGGAGGAGCTCGCGGTGATCGAGAAGAGGATGGAGAACGTCGGCGTGCACCCGGACATCGCCGGCTTCCAGGATCTCGCGCACGCCTTTGACTTGAAGTCCGCAGCCCTGTCAGCCAGGGCCACCCTCGAAGCAGCGCTCGAACGTCGCGAGACCCGCGGCTGCCACAACCGCAGCGACTACCCCGCCCAGGATCCCGCCCTTCAGGTCAATCTCGTGTGGTCCCCCACGACTGGTGTCACGCGCGAGAGCATTCCGGCCGTCCCGGACGAGATTTCCGCGCTGATGGAAGAGGTCTCGACCGACGGAAAGCTTGCCGAATGACCCGGTGCAACACCGCGAGCCACGTAACGGCGACACGCCCGTCCGATCTCCTTCGAGTACACCAGGTGGCCACCGCCTGATTCTTGCGAAACCCTGCCACAAGGAGAGCTGATTTTCCTGCCTCTCCCAGTGCAGACCAAATTTCCACGGGCGGGGTCCTGATCAGCGACAAGGTGAAGCTGAATCTTGAAATCTCTGCTGTGCAGCCGGAGCAGGCGCAAGGCGCCTGGAGATGCCTGTGAAGAAGGCGCCGCTGATCGTGGGCGGCAGCTGGTTCCTCTCGCGGCCGGCTGCCGGGGAGCTGCCGGCACTCGGCCGACCGCAGCTGGGCATCGAAGCCGATGCCTGGCTCGTCGCGTCGGCCGCCCACGGTGCGAAGGATGCCGGAGGTCACACGAATGTGATCCCGACGGTGGTCGACGGCGCGCGTCGCCGGGTGCGGTGACCTCACAATCGCCGTACGGGACACCGTCGTCGGCCAGGGTGTCGTGAACAAGGCCGGCTGCCCTCTCGCTGTCCCACAAGTCCGACCAGGGCCTGGGGAGGCACCCAGCGGATAATCAACGCCAACAGGGCACCTCCCTTTGGGCTTGTCCCGGGCCGACATCAACGGCCGCCCAGCCTTGCGGCCGCAGGATGACCCAGCCATCCGGCGTGACCGGCACACCGGTCAACTCGCCTTCCCACCCTGCTGCCCGACCGTCCCCATGCCCCAACCGGTCAGGCGAGCCGGACGTCGGCGAGCTGTACAAAGCCGCTCCCGCACCGCGCGAAGCAGGCAGACAGACAGACAGACAGACAGACGACACCAATACTCAGAGCATGAATCGTGGTGAGGACGATCGCCACCGGCAGCGACGGGCGCTGTTCCGGGATTCGGGACTGCAACCTGGGGGACGTCGACAACGTGACCCACGGCCCCGCCTACCGTAACCGGCCTCTGGATGCCGGCCTGTACTCGTTCGTCTCGATTGATGCGCTGTCCCAGAAGGTTCGCGAGGGCGGCCGCATCATCAATGTCCACGCGTTGATCGTGGCCGGTATCAACGCCGACGGGCACCGCGAGACCTCGGCCTGGGCGTGGCCACCGCCGAGGACGGCGTCGGCTGGCCGGTCTTTCTGCGCTCGCTGATCGTCCGCGGTCTGTCCGGCGTCCAACTGCTCATCTCCGACGCGTGCATGGACCTGGTCCACGCGATCGACGCCACTCTGCCCGGCTCGAGCCGGCAGCGATGCCGCACCTATGACGCCCGCGCCTGCTGAGCCAGGTCCCCAAAGTCGGCCGAGCCCCGGGTGGCCACATTGCTGCGGACTATCGTCGAACAGCCCGACGCCGACGCCGTCCAGGCCCAGATGGCGTGCACGTGCTAAACGCCCTGGAAGCCGAGTTGCCGTCGATACACCACTCCGCCAATGGCATCTTCGCTACTGCTCCCGCGAGTTCGCCATCCCACTACCACCTCGAAGCGCGGGCCTACCCAGAACGCCGACGCCAGGCCTGGGACACCAGCACCGAATCGATCCGCATCCTCGAACGCACGCTTTCCGAGTCGTCTACCGGTCCATGCTCCGCCACGCTCACCCTCGCTGACAGGAGCGTTGCGCCGCCCGGCCGATGACTCTGCGGCAGCTCCCGGGCTGCACAGACGCTGCGTCGCAGCATCGAGGGCACTGATTGCGGACCGCTGCCGAAGTCCGCGACCGTGCCGCGACCTGGCGCAGGGACCGCCTCCGTCACGTGCCGGGGTGAGGGAGTCGGCCGCCCGGGCAGAGGGATGCGTCCGCCTGTTCCACTGCCGACAGGCTGGGAACCGGAACAGCTGTGGGCGGAGCACGCCGTTGGTTCAGTCCAACGTCCCCAGCATCACAGCGACACAGAGCATGGCCACGGTGATCAGAGCCATCGCGGTCATCGTCCCTCGCAGCCAGCGCCCGAAGCGGACGTGATGCTGCTCTTCCACCGCACTGATGCGGTCTGCAATGTGATCCGTCAGTATGCGGGCGACGTACCTCTGCTCGTCGAGATACCACCGCTCGATGTCCAACTTCTGCTCCTGGGTCAGCCCCGGCGCCCGCGCGGTGAAGTCCGCCACGCGCTGACGTGCTGCTTGCAGATGAGACTCCTCGTACAGGAATGCCTCGATGTCGGTGAGGCCGCGCGCGGCCTCATCACTCACGTCCATGGGGTCCTCCACAGGAACTGCGGGAAGCCCAGTTGCGGCGATACCGGATCTGGGCGGGTCGATTGCCTCACCGAGGGTGCGTGAAGGCATGCACGTTCGGACTGTCGGCCATGCTGCGCACCCGGACTGCGCTCAGGGCTGCTGAGCGGTCTGCTGCCGTCACCTGTCGGTGCCAGTAGGCCGACCTGAGGCGATCACGGGAACGGCAGACAGGTGCGCTCGTTTGAGGCCGTCTCATCGGCAGTTGGGCGGATGTGGTAGGTCGGTTGAGGGGACCGTCGGCGAGGCAGGCCACGCTCGACGCACCGGCCACCAGCGAGCGTCCTCCAGGTCCGGAAAGAGTGAGCCGACCGTAAGGCCAGTCACCGTAAGGAGTCGGCGATGTGTGCGTCAGCGCCCGGCAAGAGGTCACCGCGCCGGAAGCCGCACCGAGGAGGGACTACGGGCGCCGGTGCGGGTGACACGAACGACCCTGCCTGCCTGGCGATCACCGGGTGAACGACTTCCAGCGCCTGCCCCCGCACGCGCCTCGCCGCTGGCTCTCAGCCGTTGAACCTCTCTGGCATGCTCATGCGGCCGTGTGGTCACTCGCCCGGCTCTCGCCGAGGTGGTGCGGATTGCCGTTCGTGACGAACGCGTCCCGTGGATGCTGAACGGAGGCGAGGGAAACGAGGTCTCTGCCCCACAGCGCGGCGGTGAGCCAGACGGTGAGAACGCGGACCTTGCGCTCCCAACTCGGCACAGCCAGGACGTGATAACCCCGGTGCATCAGCCAGGCGGGAAATCCCTTGATGACGATGTTCTTGTATTGGAAGATGCCTCGTCCGAGACCCAGCGTCGCCACCACTCCCAGACTGCTGTGGCGATAGTCCCGGATCCTGCCCCCCTGAAGGCTGGCCGCGATGTTCCGCGCAAGGCGCTTGCCCTGCCGCACGGCGTGCTGGGCGTTCGGCACCGTGTGTGCCCCCGGTATGGGCGAAGCCAGGTCGGGAACGGCCGCATCGTCGCCGGCCGCCCACACATCCGATACGGGTTCACCGTCGGTATCCACGCGGAGATCCGGCCGGACCACGAGCAGGCCTCGCTCGTCGACGGGGAGATCCGTGTGGTTGTGCACGACCGGGTTCGAGGCGTTGCCGGCGGTCCAGACGATCAGCGCGGAATCGAATTCCTCTCCGCTGGAAAGCACGACGTGGCCATCCTCGGCGGAGAGCAGTTGCGTGTTCAGATGGACGTGCGCGCCACGCTCTTCCAAAGAGCGCACGACCCAGGCACCTGGCTTGTCTCCCACCTCGGGCAGGATTCGCCCTCGGGCCTCAACCAGGTGGAACGACAGATCCTCGAAGCTCAGTTCCGGGTAGAACTTGACCATCGCAGTCGCCAGCGAGAGCAGTTCACCGAAGCCCTCGACACCGGAGAACCCGCCGCCCACGAATGTGACGGTGAGCAGCTTTCGCCGTTCAGCGCCAGGCGGCAGCGACGCCGCCTGGTCGAACGCCGTCATCAGCCGGTCACGAATGGCCACCGCCTCCTCCACGTGCTTCAGGCCTATCGCGTGCTGCGCCAGCCCGGGTATGGGGAAGGTGCGGGTCACGGCGCCGGCAGTGACCACGAGGGTGTCGTACTGAAGCTCACAGACTCCTCCGCTCGCAGGTCGGACGACCACCGTCCGGTCAGCATGTCGGATCTCGGTCACGCTCCCCGCTATCAGCCGGGTGCTGCGCAGATGCCGCCGCAACGACACCGCAGCGTGACGTGCCTCGACCGATCCAGCCGTCACCTCCGGCAGGAAGGGTTGGTACGTCATGTAGGGGCGCGGGTCGACAACCGTGACCCGCGCCTCACCCCTACGCAGCTTCTTCTCAAGGCCCCATGCAGCGTAGAAGCCCGCGTAACCGCCACCGACAATCAGAATCTCACGCATTGGTCCCTCTGTTTGTTGTTCGACACCAGATAGACAAGACGTGGCAGGACGGTGTGACACGGCCATGGGTGGAACCCTGCTGATCAGCCGGTGGCGGGCCCCTGCGACAACGACCTCGTCAGCCCCTCCGCCTCGGTTTTGTGATTCCGGAACCGTCAAATCCGTCACAGCAGTTGGGTGCATCCGGTCTTCACTTCAAGGCAGCGGTGCGAGCCTCGGCCGCACGGACGCTGTCGCCGCCGGACGCCAGGGGTGGCATATCGACCCGTCCGGCGATGAACGGTCATTCACCTGTGCAGGGCAACAACCACGGAGGTGCACGACAGTGTGCAAGGACTCAGCGGGCGCGACCTCTGTCCGCGACGAGGCACTCGACTCGAACATCGAGAGAGGGGGCATGGCCGTGCTGCTCGTTCCGGATCCGAAGGTCGTCAGAAAGCTGCTGACCCGGTACGCGTCCCTTCAGATCGAGCTCGCCAGAAGCGGGAGGCGGGACGAGGCACGCGAGCTTGACGACGTGAGTTATACGCTGTGCGTCACTATGGGAACCCGGAACGTGCAGGAGGCCATAGCGGTCGCCGACACGCTGCTCGCGGCCAGGACCGGACAGGAGACCCTCCAGAAGCCGGACGGCCAGAACGGTCTGCCGGTGACGATCTGAGGCGTTGTCAAGACGGCAATGCTCGAACGGATGCGTGGTGCCGGTTCGTCGTGACCATGTGCGAGCCTCGTCAGCGGTCCTGTCGAAGCTTCACGGGCACCCGTCGGCCCACCGGAAGTAAATCCGGAGATCTTTCAGCCGATGCCGGATGCCGGATGCCGGATGCCGACAGATCATTCCGGGTCGTCGGACACATCGGCCTTGGACTGTTCTTCGTGGAGGGCGGCAAGCGCGGCGGCGAGCTTGCCCCGGCTTGTGATGCCCAGGCGTGGATAGATCCGGTACAGATGGGCCCCGACGGTGCGGTGGGAGATGAACAGGCGCTGGCCGATCTCCCGGTTGCTGGGAAAAGGGCGGTGATCCGGTCGGCACCCCCCCATCCCGTGGGCCTCACACCAGCCGAAATCCGTCGTCTGCCGCCAGCTGTACCCTGCCGCCATTCTGCGCACCGCGACCACACGGTGAACTCGTCCCGATGGCGGCACCGCCACCACACACGCACCCGACGGTGTCATTGCATGCAGCAGTGGGACACGTCGTCGGGACGGCCGGCACAAGACCGCACGTGCTGGGGCGAAGGGCTAACCCTCGACGAACGTGACTGTCTCGTCGAGCGGCGCCCGACCCGTACGGGGCTGGCTCAGTGTGGTGTCCTCGAACCCGATCGACATGCCGCAGAAGAGGATGAGCTCCTCCGGGGGTGACAGGACCTCCGCGACGGTCTTGCGATACTTCGCCCACGCCATCTGCGGGCAGCTGTGCAGCCCTTCGGCCCGGAGCAGCAGCATGACGGTCTGCAGATACATGCCGACGTCGGACCACTGGGGCCGGCCCATGTCGCGGTCGATGTAACAGAACAGGGCAGCTGGCGCGCCGAAGCAGTCCCAGTTCGCGGCAGCGGCCCTCTGGCGCGCCTCCAGGTCCTCGCGCGGGATGCCGAGTGCGCCGTAGCGCTGCTCACCGAAGGCTGATCGGCGCTCGCGGTAGGGCGACTTCAGTGCCGGGGGGTACTGCTCGTACTCCGGCTCGTCCCAAGGGTCGCCTGCGGCTAGGCGTTCGCCGGTGCACTTCTTGAGTTCGGCCAACGGCCGGCCGGTCAGCACGTACGTGTGCCACGGCTGGATGTTCGATGCGGAGGGCGACCAAGCGGCCGCGGACAGCACGCGCTCCAGCACCTCCCTCGGGACCTGCTGGTCGGTGAATCCGCGCACCGCTCGTCGGCTCCTGACCGCCTCGTAGACGTCCAAGATTGTCTGCCTCCTCGACCTGGCTCAGCGTCCACGTTCATTTCACCTGCGATAGTATCACTCAATACCGTCTCGTGTTCGACTATCGTCGAGCGTCGATCCAGAGCCCCTGGTTTCCCGCCTCGGGCGCCGCTCTTTGGAGAAAGCCATGGCCACGCTGCTGCACATCGACTCGTCCGTCTTCCCTGGCGAGACGTCCTCGTCCCGCTCGGTCGCGAACGCCTTCCGTCAGGCCTGGGAGGAGCAGGACCCGGAGGGCACGGTGATCTACCGCGACCTCGCCGCCGACCCCGTCCCGCACATCACCGCCGACGCATGGTCCGCCGGATACGCCGCCCCCACCGAGCGCACGCCGGAGCAGTCCGCCGCGTTCGCCGCACGCGTGAAGCTCATCGAGGAGCTGGAGCAGGCGGACGCCGTCCTGATCGGCGCCCCCATGTACAACTTCTCGATCCCCTCGACCCTCAAGGCGTGGCTGGACAGCGTGCTCCTGCTCGGCCGCACCGCCGGCGAGACCCCCTCCGCCCAGGGCACCCCGGTCACCGTCGTCGCCAGCCGCGGCGGCTCCTACGCGCCGGGCACCCCGCGCGAGGGCTACGACTTCGTGCAGAACTACCTTCAGGCCGTCCTCAAAGGCACCCTCGGCCTGGACCTCGACTTCATCGTCCCGGAACTCACCATGGCTCCCCGCAACCCGGCCATGTCCGAGCTGCTCCCCCTCTACGAGGCCTCCCGCGAGCGCGCCTTCCAAGAGGCGACAACCAAGGCCAAGGCACTTGCGGAGCGCCTCGCCGCGTAACCCTCCCGGCGCGAAGACACCGTGTGACGCTTCGCCCCAGGACGTCACACGGCGTCCTCATTTCCTGCGTCCTCTCCGATGGCCATGGGAACGCTCCACGCCTGGGGCCGGTGGGCTGGCCGGGCGGCGGCCTACGCGACGGGATGGCCTGAGAGGACACTCTCGATCAGTGGCCGCACATGGTGAATAGCCGGCCGAGCACCACGGTGCGGCCGGGAGACCATGCCGCATGTCTCCAGACAGTTCCAATGCTCGCGACACATACACCTGGTAGCCGTGCGCACAGTTCCGTCCCGTCCGCGGCGAAGGCCTGACCGCCGCCAGAAGCCAGGGAGGCGCACAGCGACAACGGTCGCAGCCCTCAGGGCGGGGTTCGCCACGAAAGCCGCACACGGCGAAGCGCGCACGCGTGACAGCCAATCGGTGCAGGGGCGCGCCTACCTTTCTCCGTCCGCGGGATGGGCGAACCGGGTCAGCAGATCCGTCAGCCGCTCATGCTCGCCGCGCCCCAGTTCGGCAACCAGACGCTCGGCCAGCGGCTCCGCCGCCACGTGGGCGGCATCGAAGAGCTCCAGCCCCTCAGGGGTGATCTCCACTGCCCGCACCCGCCGGTCCCCCGGAACGGCCTTGCGTACGGCAAGACCCTTGCGCTCCAGGTCGTCCACGATGCGCATGATCCCGGCCTTGTCCGATCCCGTCGCCGCCGCAAGGTCCCGCTGCACCATGGGCCCCTGATTGACCAGCTCGATCAGTACCGCGAAATGCCGCAACTCGATACCGAGCGGTCGAAGCGCCTCCCCCATCACAGCGGCCGCACGCCAGTGCGCCCGGCGCAGCAGCAGACCGAGAGCGAAAGGCGAGGCGTCCCCGGGACGGTCGGTCACACGCGAGGCGGTGGTCTGGTGAGGAACATCGGCGGACATGAGGCCACACTACCGCCATCCACACACCCGATACGGTATCGAATGAAACCAAATCAGCCGCGTCTGCTGCGCAGCCCTCCCCCTCACACCGGTAGAACCTGGCCCTTGAGGCAGGGCCAGATACCGGCACGCGACCCACGTCCCACGTCCGGCTCTGCCGCACGGCCCTTGCGTTCACGATCCCGACTGCGCAGTCATCCTCCCCCTGATCACCAGTGCCCAGGCCGACCGCGCAGGGGCGGCCGATGCCTGGCACACGGACCGCAGAAGACCTACGCCTCCATGCTTCACGGGCACGGCGCCGCAGTGGTGGGAGCCGTCCAGCACCCCGACCTTGGTGTGTCCTCCCGGAGTTTCATCCCGGGGTTCAACAAGGTGCCGTCGGGAGCCCGTCCACCCGGACTTTGCGGAGCATGCACGCGTTCAACGGCGGCACAAGGGCTTCCGGCGTCGCTCGGTTCGATTCCGAGCCGCCGAGGCACCGGGGCCCTGATCAGCGGCACTTGCGCCGGACCAGCGGGTCTTTCCACCAGACACGCCCGGCTCGCGGTGTCACAGACCCGGTAGTCGCCCGGTCCCTAGTGGGGAAACCAATCCGATTCGGCGCCATGGTGAGAAAGGCGGAACGTGAGGGCTACTTGTCGCAAAAAACCAACCTCACTGGCACGCTTCCGCAGCGGAAGCTACTCGTCGAACGGTCGTGGCCGTGAGCGGTGTCGAACTGTGACGGGAGGCAAAGGGACACGTCTCCTGTCATCGCGCCGCCCGTCCAAAGCCCCGGCGTCGGCGGGCTCGCGCGCCCTTCCCTGGCCCATGGTCACGATGGTGGACGGCGGTGGCGTGCCTGGAGCGATGCACGTTGTTTTCAGGTACGCGCTGGAGCAGCGCGGACTCGTCCCGGACATGGTCATCGGAACCTCGCTGGGTGCCCGCTACGGCGTCATCGCGGCCACCCGTCCCGACACCGCCGCCCCGTGCCTGGACCACACGTGGACCCCATCGCATCAGCGTGAGGTGTATCCGCTCGGCTACGTGGTCTCCCGGGCCGGTGTCCTCACCGGCCGCGGCCCGCGCCGGCTCATCGCTCGTGCTGGGCTGCCGTCGCGTATCGAGCAGTTGTCGGTCTCGTTCACCGCGGTGACCATGGACCCGGTCACCGGCGAACCGGCGCTGATCGGCCTCGGAGACCTCGAGTCCGTGCCGCCGGCCGGCTCAGCCATTCCCAAGATGTTGCGCCCGATGAACCGTGAGGGCCGGGTGCTCGTCGACGGCGGGGTGGTCGCCTGCGTCCCGGTACTGGCGGATCCGCAGACCGGGCCGGCCGACGTGATGGTGGTGGCGACCGGGCCGGAGAACTCGCCGTCGCGCCCGACCACCCCGCGCCGACCTGCCGGTGCGATCGTCGCCCGGGTCAGGCGGCTCTCGCTGCACCATCAGATCGGGCGTGACCTGCGCGAGGTGTCCGAGCACATCCCGATCGTCGTGCTGCCGAGCGGCTTCGAAGCCTGGCCCGCCCCGAGGGACTTCCGCCGATCCCAGCGACTGATCAACTCCGCGGCCCGCACGGCGGGTCGCTTCCTCGACGGGATGCGCGTCAGCGGGCCGTACCTGCACGGCGTCGACAACGCTTCGACGGCAGCCGCCCGCCCGGGCGAGACATCAACTTCTTTCACTTCGGGAGTCGGTCTGTGAGCACCATCGCGTTCCTCAACATCGGCATGCACGGGCACGTCAATCCGACACTGCCGATCGTGGCCGAGCTCGTTCGGCGGGGCCACACGGTGACGTACCACACCCCGGCCGCGTTCCGTGAGGAGATCGAGGCCACCGGCGCGACCGTGTACCCCTACCCCGGGGGTGATCAGCCGCTCCCTGATCCCCCGACGCCGGTCACCTTCATGGAGGCGCTCGCGCGCACCGCCGTCCGCCTGCTTCCCACTGTGCTCACCGACCTGCGCCGCGTCCGACCCGACCTGATCGTCCACGACAGCGCCTGCTTGTGGGGCGCGGTCGCCGCGCGTGAACTCAAGGTGCCGGCGGCATCGTCGTTCACCACGTTTGCCTACAACCGGCATGTCCCCAGCGTCACCCGCGGCTCGTGGGAGCTTCTGGTCGCGGCGAAGGCTCAACCCCGCAGTGCCCGGGGCTACCTGCGGTCTCGTTGCGGGCTGCACCGCCGCTTCGACATGCGCGGGTTGCCGCTGCTCGACCTGGTGAACATCCGCCAACCGCTCAACCTGGTCTACACCTCGCGGGCTTTCCAGCCGGCGGTCGAGGAATTCGACCAGTCCTACCGGTTCGTCGGCCCAAGTGTCGGCGCCCGCCCCATCGACCCGTCGTTCCCGGCCGAACGGCTGCAGGAACCTGTGCTGTACGCCTCGCTGGGCACGGTGTTCAAAGCCGCCCCGCAGTTGCTGCGCAGCTTCGCCATCGCGCTCGCCCCGCTGGGCAGCACCGTGATCGTCGCCACCGGGCATACCGATCCGGCCGCGTTGGAACCGTTGCCGGCCAATGTGCTCACCCGCCGCTTCGTGCCGCAACCAGAAGTCCTGGCCCACGCGGCGTTGTTCGTCACTCATGGCGGAATGAACAGCGTCAACGAGGCCCTGTACGCCGGGGTTCCGATGCTGGTGGTCCCGCAGGGCGCCGACCAGCCGATGGTGGCCCGGCGCGTCGCCGAGCTCGGCGCCGGCCTGTCGATCCGCGCCCAGGACGTCACCGAGGGATCCGTGCGCGCCCTCGCCGGGCGCCTGCTCGGCGACTCCCGGTTCTGGGCAGCCGCGACCACCCTGCAGGACGCCCAGCACAAGGCCGGTGGATACCGGCGCGCCGCCGACGAACTCGAGCGGTACCTGCATGGGGCCGGCTCGGTCGGTCGGTCGGCTCCGGTAGCTCCCGCACAGCGAGGTTGAGCGATGTCACTTGTCGTCATCCTGCTGGTGCTGGCCGGGCTGTCGGAGGCCGTCGGGCGCGTCCTGCCTCTGGTGGCACGCCGACCTGGTGTGTCGCGGACCTATGTGGCCGGGTTGCTGCTCCTCGGTGGCCTCGTCCAGGGTGCTGCGTTCGCGCTGTGGCCGCCGACCGCGAGGGCCCTGGCCGAACTCGTGCACTCCCCCCGGCCGCCAGGCGGGGGGCTGGTGTGGACACCGGGCCTGGTCACCCCGCTGGTGCTCGCTGCCGTCGTGGCGTTCCCGTTGCTCGGGCCCCTGCTCCATCTGCTGCTCCTTGTGTGGGTGGGGGCCGGAATGGCCGGTCCGCTCGCTGCGGCGACCGGGCTCGGCTGGTGGGCCGCAGCCGGTTGCGTGGCCGTCTCCGGAGCAGGGATCGGTGTCGCGGTAGAGGCCGTTCGGCGATGGGTCGTGGCGGTCGGTGCGACCACGGCGCCGGAGGCGATCGCATGACGAACTTCATGTTCTGGGTGTGGGCGCTCGGGCCGGCTCTGCTCGTCGAAGCTCTGCTGGCCCGGTACGAGGTGCTGGTCTACAGTGCCGGCTGGCGGGCCCCCACGACCGAGCTCCGGGCGGGCATGTCCCATGCCCGGGGTGCGGCTGCTGACAGTCCTCCGGATGCTTACCTGGTCTATCTGGACGGCATCGGGAAACGCCGCGCCCGCGACACCCGGGACGGCGGCCGGCTGGTCAAGGCCCTGATCGCCCGAGCGCCGGAGCTGCGGGTGCTGGGTCAGGTGCAGCCCTACTCGCCGCTGGCCGCCCCGCTTGCTGACCGGCCGGTTTGGGCGTGGCTGCGCCGCCGCGTCGGGCTGCTGCTGTTCCTGCACAATGTCATGCAGACATTCGTCGCCGCCGACCCCCGGTACCGCCCCCAGTACAACCGGGCCATCGGCTCCCAGATCGCCACACAGCTCCGCCTCGCCGGCTACCAGCCCGACAGCGGTATCCCCGTGGTGCTGCTGAGCTACAGCGGCGGCGCTCAGGTCGCCACCGGTGCGGTCGAAGAATTGCGCACCCGCCTACGCGCCCCGCTGCTGCTGATCACGCTCGGCGGGTTCCACAACGGCGCCAACGACCTCACCCATGCCGAGCACATGCACCAACTCACCAGCGCGAGCGACTGGATTGAGCGGGTCGGCACCTGGATCTTCCCGCAGCGCTGGCGACTGTTCCGCCGTAGCGGATGGAACCGGGCCGACCGCGCCGGGAAAATCACCGTGCATCGGCTCGACCCGGCCACCCATTTCGGGCCGCGCAGCTACATCAGCCCGGACGCACGGCTGCCCGATGGCCGCAGCCACCTCGACCACACCACTGACACCGTGATCGCGGTCATCCGTGCCCGCCACAGCGCGACCGCGGCGGCAGAAGACCGGTTGTCATGAGAGTCCCGGCTCGCGTGCGCACCCCACAGCCCGGAACGCCTGGGGCTAAGCCCCTTGTCAGGGGCCTCCGCCGCGACGTCCGTCGCCTCAATCACTCACGGAGAGGGCCATGGACGACAAAGCCGGGAGTCCGCACCAGAACAATGCCGCCCACCGTATTGCCGCGACCCGCGGCCTACGGCCCTCGCGCGGTAAGGGCCGGCGACAGGGACAGAGCAGCACCAGGAGCCAGATCCTCACGGCCGCGCTCCAACTCTTCGCCGCAAAGGGCTATTCGGGCACCACGATGCGCGGAATTGCCCAGCAGGCACAGGTGGATCCGGCGCTGATCCACTACTTCTTCGCCAACAAGGGTGGCCTCTTCCGGGACGCTGTTTCCTCGCGCATCGGCCTGTCCGCCCTCTTCGACTCCCTCACGGACAAGGAGGCGGAGGCCGGGCTGGAAAGCCGCGGAAAGTGGATCGCCCGCACATTCCTCTCCTTCTGGGAGGACGAGTCGACCCGCCCCGCGCTGGTCGCCGTCTACCGGAGCAGCCTGTCGGACGAGGCGACGGCCAAGGCGTTCCACGATCAGATCGAGGCAGCCTTCGCATCGTGTCTGGGCCGCATCGCGCCCGAGGAGACCGAGCGGACACCGGTGTTCACGTCGTTGGTGTCCGCGCAACTGGCCGGCGCCGTGATGCTGCGCTACGTCCTCGCGGTCGAACCGCTCGCCTCACTCCACTTCGAGGACCTCGTGGAGTGGCTCGCCCCCGCCCTCGAGGTCCACTTCGACCGGTTGCCCCAGGAGTAGGCGGAGGGGGCGCCATGGGAATGGGCCGCCGACGAGGTCCCGGTTCCGATCCCCGACTGCACTGCTCCTCCCGGCGCTTCGGCGGTCTGGTCCCACGCCGGTACAAAGACGCCTCGCTGGGGGCGGGCAAGCAACGAATCCGGCTTGTTCGACCGAGGACGGTTCGAAGACCCGTTGAGGTGCCATGAGGTGCTCCTTGTGTTGGGCCATTCGCTGCGGGCGGGCGGCCCAACACAGGAAACGGTAGGTCAGGTGCTGATTCCCGGCCGGATGGCGGCAGCACGGTCGACGTCGAGTCCGGCGACCAGGCCGCGCAGGACGGGGCCGCATTCCGGGTGAGCGAGGGCGAACGCCATCTGTGCGACCAGGTAGTCGGCCGGGTTGCCGGTGTCGTGCCAGCGGCCCTTGATGACCTGCCCGTACACCGCACGGGTGGAGGCATAGGCGTTGATGGCGTCGGTCAGGTAGACCTCACCCGTCCTGTGCTCGTACCACCGGCAGGTCTGCACACGTAGTTCGTCGATGATGCCGGGGGTGACGACGTAGCCGCCGATGGCCGCGTACGACGACGGGGCGGCGGCGGGTTCGGGCTTTTCGACCAGGCCGGTGATGCGCAGTTGGCCGTCTCCGAGGTCTTCCCTGACGATGGGCACGCCATAGCGCTCGGAGTCGGCGGGATCCATCGGCATGAGGGCCAGCACAGGGCAGCCCGTCTGCTCATACGCGCGGATCAGCTGCTGTGCGCGGGGGACCTCGGCCACGAAGACGTCGTCGGGCCACAGCGCTCACGACGCGGTCGACACGCAGATCCGTAGGTCGTGCAGAGCGGACGTGACGGCAAATCGTCTGCGGCCGCGCGCTTCGAGGAGGCCCGCGTACCGCGTGCAGGCGTATGCGTTCTCCACCGCTCGGACGCCTCACTCCCGGCCTTCCGGGCTCTGCGAGGCCTGTCCTACGAGGCCAGCGTGATGATCGCCGGCGTGCCCTGGCGGGCCGGCTTCGCGCAGGGGCGCAGCGAATCGACCTTCTCCAGGCGGGCGGCGACGGCAGGATCGATGTCCGGCCACGTGACCAGGCTCAGCGCCCCGTGGAAGCAGGCGGCGAAAAACTGCTCGGGTTCGTCCCCTGGCCGTCTTCTCCCAGTTCGGCAGGCATGCGCAGGTCGAGGTCCAGGACTCCGTCGGCCGTGCGGGCTCTTCCGAAGCCCGCCCGTGACTCGCTGTCCCTTCGCTCCCCCCACCGTCGTGATGCAGACGGGGGCGAAGGAGTCTCCGTCGAAGCCCTGCCGGTGGACGGATTCGGCGGCCAGATCCCCTCGATCACCGCACGACTCCGTCGATGCAGCACGACACGGGTTTACAGGGAGCCGACAGCCGCTGGAGAGCCCACATCGTTGGGGGAGGTCAGCGCCCGTCCGCCTCGTCACCTCCCGTCGACACGTGCTGCGAGACGCCCAGCTATGACTGGAGCCCAAGGAACGAACTGCATCGGATTTCATCCTCTGAGCACCTTCGCGTCTTGGGGAATCTCGGATTCCAGGCGACCAGTTGACCGACGAGGCACTCCACTTGTGACAGTCGGAGACACACAACACACCAGACCAAGAGCGCCCTGCACCGCCGAACCCGTTCACGTACACCCGCAAGGCCTTGTCCGCAGTACCGTGAATCCCCGGATCAGCGGCGGGAACGCGGGATCGCTTCCGCAGGATGTCACCTGCCGCGGCGCGCAAGGCCGTTGAGCATGTGCTGTTTCCCGGGATCGATGTGCGGATGGAAGGGGTGAGCGACTCCCGCGACGTCTGAGTGGTGGAGGCGGCGTCGATGGCTCGGTCCAGGCCGGTGCCCGAACTGCCGTAAGCAGGCCAGGCGAGGTCTTCGTTCGACTGCGGGTGCGCCAGCACTTCTGCGACCGCAGGAGCTGTTCCCGCACGACGTTCGTCGAGCAGGTGCCGGGTCTGTCCGAGCGGCCACCGCCGTTCCAGTACCGGCCTGACGGGCCGGCCGCAGTCGATCGCCAACGAGCGCGGCGACTGACGGCGAGTCGGACTCGTCTGCTCAGGCCGCTGACGGCGCCAGCCGCGTCGGGCCGGGCCGGGCCCCACGGTACGTGGAGTAGACGAGTTCGCCGTCCGCAAGGGATGCACCTACGGAACCGTGCTGTTCGATGTCGAGGCCGACCGGACCGTGGAGGTGCTGCCCGACCGCACCTCGAACCCCCGTGTTCACTGCTGCTTGCCTGCGTGGACGAAACCGCGGGACCGAACTACCAGCCTGCCTCGCGACTGCAGGAGCGATACCGGGACCCCGTGGAGGGCGGGGTCACAAGTTCAGTCGGCCGCCTCGACGGCGTCCCTGATGAGCTGGCGGGCGGCCGCGTCGGTACGGGCGGCGTCATGGGTCACCAAGCGGTCCTGGCACAGACCACGCAGGCCGGAGACGAGGACCGTGGCCGCTGTCCGCGCCTGCTGTGGCGGGTGACCCAGCCGGACGTAGGCCGCGGAGATGGGGCCGATCATGACCTCGACGGTCTCGGCCGCGATGTCGCCGTACTGCTCGGGATCGGTGGCGGCCAGGCTGAGCAGCTGCAGCAGCATGCGGACCGGCCCGGACTGCTCCCCGACGGTCATCGCCTCCCACAGGGCATGGGCCGCCTCGCGCAGTCCCGCGCTGTCGCGGACGCCGTCGAACATCGCGTGCGCGTCGGGACGGCAAGCGGCCAGTGCCTGCGCCAGCAGGTTCTCGCGGCTGCCGAAGTAGTACAGAAGCATCCGCTTGGTGGTGCCGATCGACTCGGCGAGCGGACTCAGCGACATCTGGGCGACGCCGTGGTGCTGGAGGTGGTTCACCACCTGCTTCAGCAGCTCGGCGCGCTTCTCGGCGTTGACGGGGCGAGGCACCCTTTGACTGTACCGACCGGTACGCGTAAGGTCCAGCAGGCGTAGATGTGCCGATCGGTACATTAATCGAGTGGCGCCATGGCGATGGTCGGGCGCGGGGCAGCCGAGAGGGGCGCCGTGAAACTGTTTGGACCGCGAGTAGTGAGGGACCACCGGTACCGGAGAGGCGGCCCGGGGGTTGCCGGGCATCCGGTCGGCCGTGTGCCCCGCGGGCTGTGCGGCATGGCTCGCCGCGGCGGCCGAGGGGTGGTGGTCCTGTGAAACACCGGATCGAGCAGCCCCGGGGCGTATCCGTGGCCAGAGTCCTCGTCGAGACCCTCACGATCCCGGCAGTGCTCTTCCTCGGCCTGCTCTTCTGCTTCCCCATGGCCTTTCATCAGCCTCAGCCCCACCACGCCAAGCTCGTGATCGCCGATCCCGCGGTGGAATACAGGGTCGAGACCGCTCTGCAGCGGCAGCATCCCGGCGGGTTCGACGTCACCGCCGTGGCAGACGCCCGAGAAGCCCGCCGGGCGGTGCTGGACCGGAACGCCGTGGCAGGTTTCACCGCCACGGGCAGACATGCCGTGCTCTACGTGGCCAAGGCCAACGGCGCGTCCCTCGAGCAGGCGCTGACCAAGGGCTTCGCCCAGCTCGCGGCGCACAACCACCAGAAGCTCACCGTCACGGACGTGGCCCCCACGGTCAGCAAGGACGGATCCGGCGCGACCCTGGTCTACTTCGGAATCGCCTGGAACGTCCCCGGCTACATACTCGCCACGACCCTGCTGCGGGCGGTGACCTTCAACCGGCGCAACAAGCTCATCACAGTCGCGGGCGCCGCCGGCCTCTTCAGCGCCGTGGGTTTCCTCGTCGGCGTGGGACTGGGCTTCTTCCCCAACGACCCCGCGGCCCTGGCGATCGCCTTCCTGCTCACCACGGCCGTGGCCACGTTCTCCCTCGGCATGGCGCCCTTCGTCAAGCACTTCTTCCCCCTGACGGGTCTGGGCCTGTACGTCGTGCTGAGCGTTCCCTCCAGCGGCCTGGTCCCCGTCCAACTGCTGCCCGGGTTCTTCCAGGCCCTGCACGCCATCATGCCGCTGGGCAACGCGGTCGACGCCCTGAGAGGAGTGCTGTACTTCGACGGCGCCGGGGTGCTGAAGCCGGTCCTCGTCCTGGGCGGGTGGATCACCGCGGGTACGGCGCTGCTGGGCCTCGACGCCTGGCGGCACCACCGCATGGCCGTACGACGGGGAGCCCAGGACGAGCAGCAGGACATTCCCGAACCGCCGGTGGAGGACCCCTCCCTGGAGATGCCCACACCCACCGCGCTCCCGGTCCACCCGCATCACTTCGGCGAGCTGTTGCCGATGCTGGAGGGCACGGTCCGTGACGGCGAACAGCAGCCCCTCCGTCATGCCGCGGTGACCGTCATGGACACCGGCGGCCGGCAGTTGGTGCGGACCACGACGAACGCGCGGGGCGAGTACGCCGTGACCGGACTGCCCGAGGGGTACATCAGCGTGGTCGTCTCGCACCCCGGCCGAGACCCCCTGGTCCACCAGAAGCTGCTGCAGTCCGGTGTGGCCGTCCGCGCCGACTTCACCCTGCACGACCGGCGCAACGGGACGTCAACTCGCGCGGCCGCTCAACGCCTCGATCTCGGACACGCAACTCACGGCTCTTGAGACCCCCCGGGTGACGTTGGCCGGCGCCGACGAGATTGATGCGCCCTGCTCGACGCACACCTCGACAATCTCGGTTTCCCGGAATTCCGCCGCGCCTGCATGGCGGTGGACCACGACGCCATCGCACAGTCGGAGGGCCCGGGCGAAGCCATCGCCCAATTCGCCGAGCCCAAGCGGAACAGGAATGCCGTGATCGGCAGCGGTCCCAGATAGAGACACACACTCCTTGTCGAACGCAGCCCCTAGTGCATGCCCGAACTGCCGGTGCCGAGCGACGTGGTCCGGCCGCCTGCGCCTCGGACATGCGCAAGGCGCACGAGGGCGCGTCGGCCCTCACCCTGGTCTCCGGACACCACACGGGACGCCGACTCGAGGAACACGCCATCCCGGAGTGAGGGGAACGACGGCACTTGACATCGGCGTTCGTGTGACACCGAGGCGAGGGCCGAGCCGCGGGCCCGCCCGTCCCACGCGCCGCCCAACGGCGGCTACGCGCCGGCGACGCTCGGGCGCGCCGCCGTCGTGTCACAAGACCTGTACCTGTCCGGTCTGGTCTGACGAGGGACCAGGAGAAATGACGCCGTGCGCGGCGTCAGGGTGCTGTCGGACGAGGAGGTTGAGGCATGGACTTCGTCGATGAGGCGCTGCCGATCGGGGAACTGCTCGATGAGCGACGGCATCTGCTGGATGTCGCGTTCTGGATGCTGGGCAGTGCCGTCGAGGCCGAGGGCGTGGTCGCCGAGGCGTACCGGCGATGGTACGAGCTGCCGGAGGCGGAGCGGGCGGCGATCGAGGAGCCGCGGGCGTGGCTGTCCAGGGTCGCGGGCGGAATCTGCCTGGAGCGGCTGGCGCGGCCGGGGCGACGGCGTCCCGGCCGGGCGGGGCCGGTGTCCGGTGCGGCGGCCGGGGAACGGCGGCGGATGCTGGAGCGGGAGGTCAGCGCGGTCCTGCTGAAGGCGCTGGACACCTTGTCTCCGGCCGAGCGCGCCGCCTTCGTCCTCAATGACGTCTTCGGGATGGCGCCGGGCACGGTCGCCGACATCGTGGGACAGTCCGCGCCGGCGTGCACCGAACTGGCGGACCGGGCGCGGCGGACTCTGCGGAACCGGCGTGGGCGGCCCACCACGCCGCAGCAGCACGACACAGTCGTGCGCGCGGTGCGGGAGGCATGCGAGGGGCAGGACACCGATCGGCTCACCACGCTGCTGGCGCCGGATGCGACGGCGTTCTTCGACGGGGGCGGCAAGGTGCGGGCGCAGGTACGGCCCGTGCACGGCCGGGAGCAGGTGGCCCGGAGTCTGCTGACGCTGCTGGCTCCCCGACAACGGACGACGGTGTGCACGCATTCCGTCAACGGCCGGACCGGACTGGTCGTTCGGTACGACCGGCGAGTCGCCGCGGTCACCAGCCTCGACGTCGCCGGCCGTCAGGTCGTCCAGGCCTGGGTCGTCATCAATCCCGACAAACTGCTCCCCTGGAACCAGGCCACTGCCCGGCCCGGCCCGCCGTAGGGAGCCGGGGCCCTAGCACGGCACACACGGGTCAGAAAACACTGGGTTCTCCGGGGAATGTCGGGAGCGAGGCCGGCACTCGAACGCCCAACATTCAACACGTCTCCAACAAAGCGTCCGAAGTAACACGCAAAACGTGTCACAAAACAGGGGCCTTCATGGTCTATGAAGTGGACGCGATCGACGAAGGCCCTGCGGGTGGCTCCGCCCCGCCCGAACACCGCTCCATCCCAGCGGCTGCTCACCGGACGGCCGGCGCATCGCGCCATCTGACAGCCCTGTTGAAACCCGGAGGAACGGAGACAGAAGGATCATGCATCCCGAGACACCCCCCGCGGAAGATGCCCTGGACGAGGCCGTGTCCGTCTTCGTGGAACTCCGGCCACGTCTCTACGGTATCGCGTACCGCGTACTTGGCAGCGCGGTCGAGGCCGAGGACGTGGTCCAGGAGGTGTGGCTGCGCTGGCAGAAGACGGACCGCTCGGTCGTCGTCAGCCCGGCGGCCTTTCTGTCCAGCACCACCACCCGGCTGGCGATCAACGTGGCCCAGTCCGCCCGGGTGCGGCGCGAGACCTACATCGGCCCGTGGCTGCCCGAACCCGTCGACACGAGCGGCGACCCCGAGGTGGGCGCCCAGCGCGCCGAAGCCCTGGAGCTCGCCATCCTGCTCGTCCTGGAGAAGCTGACCCCCACGGAGCGGGCCGCGTACGTCCTGCGCGAGGCGTTCGACTACGCCTACGCCGAGATAGCCGAGATGCTCGAGCTGACCATCGTCAACGTTCGCAAGATCGTCAGCCGCGCCCGCACTCACCTCGACACGGAGCAGCGCGGAAGTGTCGACGCAGCCGAACACCGGCGCCTGCTGGAGGCGTTCGTGGCGGCGGCGCAGAAGGGCGACATCGCCTCCTTGGAGGCGCTTCTCACCCCGGGGGCCGTCAGTCTGTCCGACGGCAACGGCATACGCGGCGCCGCGCGCGTCCCCGTGCTGGGGCGGGCCCGTGTGGCGAACCTGTCGACGGCGTATCCGAGGTTCTGGGGCGAGGTGGAGGTACGGCCCGTCCAGGCCAACGGGCGCAGCGGGATGCTGCTCTACCGGCACGGCCGCCCCTCGACCTTCATGACCGTCGCGGCCTCGCGCCAGGGGATTCACCGGGTCATGTGGGTCTTCAACCCGAGCAAGATCGCCGCTTTCCTCGACTCCCGTTCGCGGTACGCGACCGCGCCGGGCATCTGACGGGAACGGACCCGGACGGAACGGTGAGCCGACGCAGCTGCCGAGGTGCCGTGGCGGGTTCCGTTCCACTGTCGCGCATGGCACAAGACAGTGTCACATGCTGCTTCCCGTTCCGAATGTGCTGGCACACGGCCGTACCGGTCTGTGCCTCACCCCGGCAGTAGCCGGGCTGTCATTCATCAACCTGTATCCCCTGAAGGGACTTTCATGCGCAACCTGTCACGTCTGGGAGCGGTCGGTGCCCTGCCGGCCGCTGTCTCCCTCCCCGTCGGCCTGGCCCGCGCGACGCCGGCCGGCCCCGGGGTCACCGCGAAGGTCATCGCCCGGACCACCGTCGGCGACCGGGACTACGTACTGCGCAAGATCACCATTCCCCCGGGCCAGGGCACGGGGTGGCACTACCACGACGGCACTCTGTACGGCTACGTCGAGCAGGGAACGCTGAGCCACTTCGACGCCACCTGCGCTTCGGACGGTCTGTACCCGGCGGGAAGCTCGATCCAGGAACCGGCGGGCGCCGGTCACGTGCACATCGGTGAGAACCGCGGAACCACGGATGTCGTGCTCGAAGTCCTCTACGTGCTGCCGCACGGCGCCCCCTTCTCGGAGGATGCCCCAAACCCGGGCTGCGCCTTCGCGTAGCCGGCAGGGGCCGACCCGGTCGCCCTCGGCGCACGGGTGTTCCTGCCTATGATGTCCGGTGCTACTGGTAGCGAGCCGGACAACATGTCGTGGTAGAGGACACGGACGCGACCACAGGGTTGAGGGGCGAGAGGAACACAGTGTCTGTAAACCACGCTGCACATCAGATCGAGGTCACCGCCGATGGCCTCCGGGAGGACCTGGCCCGGCTGGAGGTCCAGAAGCAGGCCCTGGAGCGGGAGTTGGCCGCGGTCAAGGCCCATCTCGGCTCCGTCGAGCGTGCTCTTGGCGCGCTCCAGACGCTCATGTCCGCCGCCGGTGCGGCAACACCCGGAGCCGTCGGCGCCACGGCCACGCACGAGACCGGCAATGCCGCGCGTGTGGAACCGCGACCGGAGGCGCCCATGACGGCTCCGGTCGACAAGGCCACGGCCGGAGGTTCCGCTCAGGGTCCGGACTCCACCGCCGTGCCTGACGGAGGCGGCCGGGCCCCGCGGCCCTCCGACGAGGCGGGCGGGCAGCAGAAGTACGGCAAACTCACCGAGCAGATCCTGGACTACTTCGCCGGAGTCGGCGACACCGACGTCCGGGCACGCGATGTGGCCGAGGCGCTCGGCCGTGCCACGGACAGCGGCAGCATCAACGCCGTGCGGAGCACTCTCGACCGCTTGGTCGGCGCCTCCCGTATCCACCGTGCGGGCCGGGGCCTGTACCGCGCCGGGTAGGTGTCGGTACTCGGGCCGGCCGACCGACCGCGTAGACAATCACGGCGGCGAAGTCCTCGGGTCGTAGCGTGCGCCTCGACTCGGCCATGCCCTTGGCCACGGCCGGAGGGCCGTATCCGTAATGTGCGACGGCGAGTTCGGTCGCGACGAATCCAGGCTCGATGGCGACTACGCGCACGTCCTGCTCGGTGACCTCCTGTCGCCGAGCCTCGGAGCAGGCGTTCCCGTCGAACTTCAGCGCCGACGGTCCCACCGTCGACATCCGCGACGTGTTGCACCCGACGCTGTCGTACGACCACCGGCTCATCGACGGCGCGGACGCCGCCCACTATCTGATGGCGGTGAAGGCCATCGTGGAGACGGCGGCGTTCGCCGACGAACTGCCGTGAGGTGCCTCAGTGGGGGTCCGGCCCGAGGGTGACACCCAGCAGTTCCCCGAGCCGCGCTGTCGAGTCCTCCGCGTTCCGGTGCAGGACGGTGGCCATGCCCAGTGCCTGAGCCGGCCGGAGGTTGCCCGGGTTGTCGTCGACGAAGACGCATTCCTCGCCGGGCAGTTCGAGCATCTTGAGAATCAGGTCGTACATCGCCGGCTCCGGTTTGCGCAGCCCGTGCCACCCGGACAGCAGGGCCGCGTCGAAGGCCGCGTCGAGATCCAGGCCCTGATACATGTTCCACGGTGTCAGGCCCATGCTGTTCGACAGCAGGCCTACCCTCAGTCCCGCAGCACGGGCCATGGCAACCGCCGACACCGTGGGCGCGTCGAGGCGGCAGTCCGCGAGGATGCGGCCCAGCAGGTTCGTGCTGTCGACACCCAGCTTCCGTCCCAGGCGGCGGTTCCAGTCGACCTGGGCGACCCGGCCGCGTTCCAGTTCATGAGTGAAGCGGACCATCTCCGAGTCGAGATACCAGGTCTTCCCCACTGCTCCCTCGGGGAGACCTTCGCGCTCCTCGAAGGCTCGCACCGCATCGTCCAGCGATGTCGTGAGCACACCGCCGAAGTCGACTATGAGACATGTCCTCGGCACAGTCCCTCGTACCTCTCTCTTCCCCACCGTCCACCGTTCTCGTCCCCAGATGGACCGGACCGGGGCCGAGCGTGTGACATCCGTCCCGACGCCGCCAGACGGCGGTCACCCCGACTGTCACAGACGAGGCGCATGGCCGGTCTTGCTTGATATGCACCCTTCCGGAGCAGATGCGCCCGCCGGCTGTGCCGCGCACCGGCGCCCGCTGGAGGTGTTCCTCGCCGTGGCGCAGGCCGGTGATCTGGCAGTGCTGGAGGATGCCTTTACGGAGGATGTCGTGAGCTACTCCAACGGCGGCAGGATGCCCGGGGTATGGAAGATCCCGATCTTCGGGCTGCCGCACGTCTCCGGGTATCTGGCCGCCTTCGCCCCGCGCTTCTGGCCTCGGTCGGACGTCCGCCGGGCCGAGGTCAACGGCAGACCCGCCGTCCTGGTCTCGGCGGGCGGAAACGCGAAGGTGCTCCTCTGGGTCGATGTGTCCGCGCGCGGCATCGAACGCATCACGTGGGTGATGAATCCGGCGAAACTGATCCCTTACGTAGCCTTCGCTGAACGCTTGAGGCAGCTTCTGCGCGCTGCGGACGGCCACGGATCCCGATCGGGCGGGTGTTCCACGAGGACTGTCACAACTGGAGTGACATGCCGGTCAACTAGCTGTCCGCAACTGACACGCCCTCGCGACGTAAAGGCGCACACAATATGACACCCAACGCATACGAGGCTGTGGGCTCTGCCCAGCGGCCGGCGGCTGCCCACCCTCGGACATCCGATCCGGCTCAGCGCCCCGCGGTGGCCCGTGACGTCGAGGGGGTCACGCGATGAACGAGCCGGTCAGGTTGCCCGATCTGTCCACCGAGAAGGACTTCGACGGAGAGTCCTTCGCTCCGATCTACACCACGACGGTGACGGTCAGCGGTGGCCTGGCGAGTCACGGCCGCGCCACCGGCCGGGCCCGCTCGGCCGACGGAGTACTGGATCTCGACCTGCGTATGCCCATCGAACTGGGCGGGGACGGGCAGGGGACGAATCCGGAGCAACTGTTCGCCGCTGGTTTCGCCGCCTGTTACCACGGGGCGCTGAGCCTGGTGGCACGGCAGGCCGCACTCGACTCCTCGGTAATCTCCATCGAGGCGACCGTGGCGTTCGGGCGGGACCCGGAGGACGGCGGCTACCTCTTGCGCGTGGACCTGGTGGTCCAGTGGCCGGACGTGGATCCCGCCGTCGCCGCCCCCCTGATGGAGAAGGCCGATTCGCTCTGCCCCTACGCGAAGATGGCCGGACAGGGCGCACCGACGAACATCATGCTGGCTTCCTAGCCGGACGCAACGCTCTTCGCGGGCCGAAGCGCGGCGCCGATGTGGTCCGTGTCCGCTCACACCGTGGTGACGCCCGCCTCCGATGCCCGGTGGACCGGTACGGGCACATGCCGCAAGATGGCAGAGACCTTCCCGTCGCCAAACAGGGCGAGACCGCAGACCTTCTGCCAGCCGCCGCCGTGAGCGTGCCGGCCCAGATGGCGGAGGAGGCGGGTGCCGAGCCGCGATTGGCTCGCCCAACAGCAGTAAGCACTGAAGGTGGCCCCTGCCAAAAGGCGGGGGCCACCTTTGCATTCACACCGAATCACGCGCGAAGGACCCGGACCGCCATGTTCGGCCGCCAGGAAACCACTCTCATTCGCCCTGCTCGCTACGAGCCGCTCACCGGCCTCTGCAGCATCGACCCTGACCACAGCACGATCGGCTTTTCGGTGCGGCACGCCATGATCACCAACGTACGCGGGAATTCCACCGCCTGCGAGGGGCTGCTCGAACTCGACGGCTCCCGTCCGACCCGGTCCGGGGCCTACCTCAGCGTCCAGACGGCAGTTCAGACACGGGTCCACCGGATCGGGACGCGCATGTCACCGGCCCGGATCCGCCTCCGCCGCATCAAGGACGTCGAAGTGCCCGTTCACCTCGACCTCCTGTTCGGCGGAGCCGGCCGGGACACATACGCTCAGCGTCGCATCGGCCTCGAGGGCACGGCGGTGATGCGCCGCTCCGGCTGGGGACTCGTCTGGAACGCCGTTCTGGCCACAGGCGGCGTGCTGTTGAGCGACAAGGTGAAGCCGAACCTCGACCTGTCCGCCGTACGACTGGATCGGGCGGAAGCCGCCGCCTGGCCGGAACGGCTCGCGAAGTCCCCACGACCGACGAGAGCCGGGCATCGTCATCGTTGCCCGGCTCTTCCACATGCGGACGCTGATCCCGACCCGTCGGTGTGCACAGCCGCGTACCGCGATCAGCGCCTGCGCCCGCCGGTGATCTGCTGGTACTCCTGCGCGGTCGGCTTGGCGATCTGTGCGCCTTCACCGTAGAAGGCGCGGCTGAGCCGAGCGCGCAGTTTCCCGGTGACGCGGACCGTCGTGGCCGGGTCCGCGCTGTCGGCCTCGGGACCGGTGCCGATCGGTTCGTACTGCTCGTGCTGTGTCAGCAGGTGGAGTCGCTCCTGGCTGAGCGGTGCGTGCACCTCGACGAACTCGCCGTGCGGCAGACGCTTGATGATCCCGGTCTCACGGCCGTGCAGCACGATGTCGCGATCCCTCCGCTGGAGGCCGAGGGCACACCGTTTGGTCAGGGCGTACGCCGCGCACGGGACGACGACCAGGCCGATGCGAACCGCCCACGTGACCGACTCGACCGCGACATGGAGGCGGATGGCGATGATGTCGTTCGCGGCACCGATCAGTGCCACCGCATAGAAGCTCAGCCACGCGACGCCGAGTGCGGTGCGCACGGGCTGATTTCGCGGCCGGTCGAGGAGGTGCCGGTCCCGTTTGTCGCCGGTCACCCAGGCCTCGACGAAGGGGTAGGTGCCTAGGGCGAGGAAGAGACCGACGCCCGTCATCAGCGGGATCAGGTTGTCAAGCGCCAAGGTGTGACCCCAGACAGTGACTTCCCATCCGGGCATGACCCGCAGCAACCCGTCGGCCACCCCCATGTACCAGTCGGGCTGCGATCCGGCCGAGACCTGATCGGCCCGGTATGGGCCGTACGACCAGATGGGGTTGATCTGCGCGACCGCGGCGATGAGAAAAATGACGCCGGCCACCAGGAAGAAGACGCCCGCGGACTTCACGGCGCGCACCTTCGCCGACAGGCCCACGACGATGTTCTCGCTGCGCCCCGGCCCCGGGTACAGCGCGTGCCTATGGCGGAGCATCAGGAACAGATGGACGACCAGCAGTCCCACCATGAGACCGGGGATGAGCAGGACGTGGATCACGTTGAAGCGGGCCACGAGATCCGTGCCCGGGAACTCGCCGCCGAAAAGGAACATCGAGAGATAGGTTCCGACGATCGGGAGGGAGAGGAGCGTTCCGTTCACGACCGCGAGCCCGGTCCCGGACAGAAGGTCATCCGGCAGGTCGTAGCCCGTGAGCCCCGCGAACATGCCGAGGATCAGCAGCAGGAAGCCGACGATCCAGGTGAATTCGCGAGGCCTGCGGAAGGCGCCCGTGAAGAACACGCGCATCATGTGGACGAGCAGGGCCGCGACGAAGACCAGCGCCGCCCAGTGATGCGCCTGCCGGATCAGCAGGCCGCCACGGACGTCGAAGGATATGTGCATGGTCGAATCGAACGCCTCCGATACCAGCCCGCCCCTCAACGGTGCGTAGCTCCCCTCGTATCGCACCTCCTTCATGGACGGATGGAAGTACAGGGACAGATACACACCCGTGATGAGGAGGACAACGAAGCTGTAGAGGCAGATCTCTCCCAGCACGAACGACCAGTGGTCCGGGAAGATCCTCCGGATTCTCTCCCGCGTCCCTGTGCGCCGCTCCGCGCTTTTCCGGCCGGGCTCACCCATGCCGTTACCACCGTTCATGATTCACTCACGCCGCGATGACCGCGTTCAGGACCTGGCAGATCTCTCGCCGCCTCATCGCACGGCGTTCGCCCTCGGTCGTACCGCCCCAGACCCCGTGCACCTGACCCGTGAGAACGGCCCAGTCGAGGCACTGCCGGGTGACACGGCACTGTCCGCAGACGGCCTTGGCCTCGGCGATCTGCTCATCCATCAGCCCGCTGTTTCCCACAGGGAAGAACAGTTCAGGGTCCTCACGCAGACAAGCTGCCCGATCCCGCCAGTAGGCGGCCTGATCTCCTCGCTCAGCGGACATGGCAACGAAACCTCCGGAATTCTCATGCGGTGAAAGACCCCGGAAATCGATCACGCTCTCTCGTCTTCATGACGAAGTACCGGGGGCTGCCACATGAGACCGGACAACCCAAGAATCTGTGACACCGGTCCGGGGCGCAGCCGATGGGGTGTCACAGATCTCGGGTGTGTCCGGTCCATCCGTTGGAACACTCTGCAGGAGAGTGCACGCCGACGAGACGCGGCCGACGCTGTACCGCTCGCCGAGCTGCTCGACGAGCCGCGGTATCTGCTGATGTCGCCTACTGGATACGGGGCAGTCCCCATACCGCCGAGAGCGTGGCCGTACCAGACGTACCGCCACTGGTACGGCTGCTTGGGCGCCGGGCGCGGGCGGATCGCGTCGGTCCGGTCCTGTCTTCCAGGAGGGCGATCTGGATCTGCCTGAGACGCCTCTCGCGTCCCGGCCGGGATGCGGCGGGCCGGAGCGAGGATCGCGGCACCTGGCCGGGCGCCGCCGAGGAGGTGCGGGTTCAGGAGATCAGCCGGGTTCTGCTGAATGCACTGGATGTCCTCTCGCGGGGCGCGCGCGTCGTGGCGCTGGAGAGGAAGGCCGCCGGTCTGACCGCCGCGGCACGGTTGGTTCTCCGCCGCCGCAACGCACGGCGGCGTCCGGCGACTGCAATGACACTATCTCACACTCTCACGTGCCGAACTGGCCCACCATTGCAACCTTGTACCTGGACGTGCCCGGGTAGCGCGGCCAGCCCGGCCCCGCTCGCCATCGGCGTGAAGTCGAGCGGGGCCTGTCACATCCCCCTCGGCTGTCCGGTCAATGCGGAGGACGGCGCGCACGCGCCCTCCGTGAGCCATCGTAGTGAGGGAGCAGAGGGACGCCTGATGCCACCAGACCCCGAGGAACACTCCGACCCCGCCGTCACCAGCGTGTCCCTGGCGGCCGAGGCCGCCCTGCTGGAGGCACGGGTGCGCATGCTTCAAGAGCAGATCGACGAGACGGATGTGCGCATCAAGGCGCTCTCCGACACACTCCGCCTGCTGCGCAGCGGTGCCCCCGCTTCGGCCGAGCCGCCGGATGGTGCGCAGCGCTGTGAGTCATCTGGCTGAAGGGACACCGAATGGCAACGACCGTTGTGCTGTGGGTTGCATCGAGTGACGCGTTTTGGCGAAACCGTGCGATCGATGCGTGTCCAATCGCTGTGCGCCAGTGCCTATGATGTCGATGGGTACTCGTTCCCGTGTCGAGGCGCGGGCGGCGCACAGGCGAGCCGAGGCGCGGTAGGCAGGGCTGAGGAGGAGAGGAACACATGGTGTCCGGAACCCACACCGCACATGACATCGAGGTCACCGCCGAGAGCCTGCAGGAGGACCTGGCCCGCCTACAGATCCAGAAGCAGGCGCTCGAAAGAGAACTCGCCGCGGTCATGGCGCATCTCGGCTCGGTGCGGCGGGCTCTTGGCGCCCTCGAGACCCTGATGCGTGATCCGGCCGCAGCGGCCCGGAGCGACGCCCAGAAGCCGGTCGCCTCGAAGGCCGGGTCCGACGCGGACGCGGACGGCACGAAGAAGTACGGCAAGCTCACCGAGCAGATCATGGAGTACCTCGCCTCGGCCGGCGACGTCGACGTCCGGGCCCGTGACGTCGCCGCGGCTCTGGGCCGCGACTCCGACAGCGCAAGCATCAACGGTGTGCGCAGCACGCTCGATCGCCTCGTCGGCTCCTCCCGCGTCCAGCGCACCGGCCGAGGCCTCTACCGCGCCCTTCGCGCCTAGCCGCGGCCACCGCCCACGCGGCGCCGCGCACACTTCGGTCATGAGATGTCCGGCCCCACGGCGGCGAGTGACCACCGAGGCCGCGCGCAACCTGTCGTATCCCTTACACCTTGTTCAGTGGGAGCTCCATGCATGTCTTCGCACCGTGCCCTGCGCCGTCACCTCGGATGGCCACGCGATGAGCACTGTGACTCCATTCGGCTCCTGGCATTCCCCCATCAGCGCCGAGACGGCCACGGCCGGCCTGGCCGCCGGTCAGATCGCGGCACCGTCGTACGTCGGCGTGGTCGGCGACGAGGTCTGGTGGGTGCAGCCGCAGCCCGAGGAGGACGGCCGGACTGCGCTCGTTCGCCGGGGCCCGGACGGGACGGCGGACTCGCGCCACCTCACCGCCTGACACGCATGGGGGGAGCACCCCACCGCACACGTCGAACTCGCGCGAACTTTTCCCGGCTGACGCGCATCGGACAAGGACGACGGGCACACGGCACCGTTCACACACGCCCATGTCGGGCACCAATTTTGAAGGAGTAAGCAGAATATGGCGACCTTCCGGCGCGGCACGGCGAGCCCGGACACCGACAGCAAGGCAACCTTCCTGATGGCACGACGCGTGGTGTCCGCACTGGGGGTGGTAGCCGCCCTGAGCCTGCTCACAGCCTGCAACGACGGCCGAGGCATCGCCAGTGCCCCGCAGACGGCGGACGGGCAGGCCCGGCCGGCGTCCGGTGACGACTCAGGCGCCGCCGGCACCAAGACGAGCACGGGCGGCACCTCCGCCAACACCAGTTCGCGCAAGGGTTCAGGCGGCACTTCGGCCACCGGAAGCGGCGCCGTGAGCACTCGCTGTCACACGTCCGACCTGAAGGCTCATGTCGGCGCCAATAACCCTGGCGCCGGGCAGGAGAACTTCCCCCTCGTCGTGACCAACTTCTCGGGACGTACCTGCACCATCGACGGGTATCCGGGCGCCGCCTTTGTGGATGCATCTGGCAAGCAGCTGGGACCGGACCCCAGGCGCGGTACCGGAAGCCCCACCAAGATCACGCTGGCGCCGGGCAACAGCGCCTGGGCAGGCCTGTCCTTCGCCAACCCGGAGGTCAGTGGGGCCAAGAAGGCCACGCCCCTGGCTGTCCTGATCACCCCGCCGGACGAGAAGGATTCCCTGCACGCGGACTGGGAAGCCGGTGCCGTGCCCG
This sequence comes from Streptomyces sp. NPDC031426, assembly GCF_055581585.1. Taxonomy (NCBI): domain Bacteria; kingdom Bacillati; phylum Actinomycetota; class Actinomycetes; order Kitasatosporales; family Streptomycetaceae; genus Streptomyces; species Streptomyces sp. NPDC031426. The sequence goes on along the minus strand of NZ_JBVIJE010000025.1, from coordinate 80,434 downwards.
TCTCCTCCGCCGCGACTGTGACGACCTTCCAGCCGGGCACCGGCGCCTGACCGGCACCCACCGCACAGCCGCTGCCGCAGAGTGACCACCGTGCGCTCTGCGGCAGCGGGATTCGCCGATAATGCTTCACACCGGCCGTCAGCGAACCGACCACGACCTCGTCGACCCCGCGAACACCACCCTCGGCCACCACGACGTCATGCGCTGGAACGCGCCCGCAGCTCAACCGGGCCGCGGGCCGCAACCGCCACGTACAGCTGCGCAGCGACGACTGGACAGGACCTGAAACCCCTTATGCAACAACCGCGTTGCCCCGGTGACCGTCCGATGCCCCGTCAGGCGGTGACACGTCGACCGTGCGCGAGTATGCGACGGGACCGCATCCATCAAATATTCACAACCGTAGGCACGGACGCCGGTCTGTGATTGGATGCGCGGGTTGTGGCCCGTGTGACGCAGGCTCCCGCGATCGTGGAGGCCGCCGTGGCGCGCGGGGAGGGCGTGAGGGCCTTCGGGGATGGGGACTCAGGGGGGTTTCCTTGGCGATGTCACAAGGCGATGCGGTGGTGGGTGCCACCAGACATGCACACGGACGCAGACACACCCGGTGGCGCGGCCTGGTGCTCGCCCTGACCGGCGCGGTGACCGCAGGCCTGGTCGGGCTGGGCGTCTCTCAGGCGCAGGCGAGTGAGACGACCGGCTCGGCGGACACCCTCCGGACCGGCTGGGACAGGAGTGAACCGGATCTCGGCCCGTCCGACGTGCGCTCCTCTTCCTTCGGGCAACTCTGGAAGGCTCCGGCGCAGCTCGACGGGCAGATATACGCTCAGCCGATCGTCGTCGGCGGCACCGTGGTGGCGGTCACCGAGAACAACGAAGCCTACGGCCTCGACCGCGCCACGGGAGCCGTGCTGTGGCGGCGCAGCTTCGGGCCCGCATGGCCCGCGTCCACCCTCAACTGCGGCGATCTGGTGCCGACCATCGGCAGCACCGCCACCCCGGTATACGACCCCGCCAGCGGCGCGGTCTATCTGACCACCAAGGTCGACGACGGTCCCACCCACCTGAGCCCGCACTGGTACATGCACGCGCTCGACCCGGTCACGGGGTCGGAGAAATCCGGCTTCCCCGTGACGATCCAGGGCACCCCGTCCAACGACCCCACCCAGTCCTTCCTGCCCGCGTACCAGATGCAGCGTCCGGGCCTGCTGCTGCTCGACGGGGTGGTGTACGCGGCGTTCGGCGGACACTGCGATGCCAAGCCCTATCGCGGCTATGTGGTCGGTGTCAGCACCACCAGTCCCTCTGTGACCTCGATGTGGGCGACGGAGACCGGCGCCAGCAACAGCGGGGCCGGCATCTGGCAGTCCGGCGGGGGACTCGTCTCGGACGGTCCCGGCAGGATCTTCCTCGCCACCGGCAACGGCGTCAGCCCGGCGCCCGGCCCTGGCAGCGCCCCGCCTGGCACTCTCGCGGAGTCCGTGGTCCGGCTGCAGGTGCAGGCCGACCGGAGCCTGAAGGCCGCCGACTTCTTCAGCCCGTCCAACGCGCCGACCCTGGACCAACAGGACAAGGACCTGGCCTCCGGCGGGCCGGTCGGCCTGCCGGACAGCTTCGGCACCGCCTCCCACCCGCATCTGCTGGTGCAGCAGGGCAAGGACGGCCGAGTCTTCCTGTTGGACCGCGACGACCTCGGCGGGAGTTCGCAGGGCACCGGCGGGACCGACGACGTGGTGGGGATCACCGGGCCACTCAAGGGCCAGTGGGGCCACCCCGGGGTCTGGGGCGGTGACGGTGGTTATGTCTACGTCGTCGGCAACGGTGGCTCACTGGTGGCGTTGCACCGCGGCGTGACGGGCTCGGGCGACCCCGCGCTGACCGTCGCCGGGTCCAGCCAGGACTCCTTCCCTTACACCAGCGGATCGCCCGTGGTGACCTCCGACGGAACGCGCTCGGGCAGCGCCCTGGTGTGGGTGGTCTGGTCGGGCGGGTCCAGCGGCGCCAACGCCCAGCTGCGCGCGTACGACCCGGTTCCCGATGCGAACGGTGTCCTGCCGCTGGTCTGGTCCGCGCCGATCGGTACCGCACCGAAGTTCGCCACCCCGGCCACCGACGGCGGGCAGGTCTTCGTCGGCACCCGGGACGGCAAGATCTACGCCTTCGGCAACCCGGTGGGTAGCCCGCTCAAGGGCGGACCGGTCGACTTCGGGCTCGTGTCGGTGGGCGGCTCCGCGAGCACCGACGTCGTCCTGACGGAGAACCAGAGCCCGTCCCAGTCCCTCGGCATCAAGGGCGTCACCGTCGACGGTCCGTTCACCGCGGACACCTCGTCGCTGCCGCCGACGATCCCGGCGGGCGGGCAGCTGTCGATACCCGTCTCCTTCACACCCACCGCGGTCCTGGGCGCGAGCGGAACGCTCACCGTGTCCACCGACGCCGGCAGTTTCGCACTGAGCCTGCACGGCGTCGGTACCAAGCCCGGTCTGGCCGCGTTCCCGGGCACGGTGTCCTTCGACAACCAGCCCACGGGGACCACGGCCACCGCGAACGTCCAGCTGACGAACACGGGCACCGCCCCCGAGACCATCACCTCCGTCACCTCGCCCGACGGACCGTTCACGGCCGCCGACCTGCCGAGCGCGGACCCGGCGAACCCGACGGTGATCCCGGCCCAGAGCTCGATCGTCCTGCAGGTGGGGTACGCGCCCACGGCCACCGGCCAGAACTCCTCGTCGATCACGCTGAGCAGCACCAGCGGTGCGCTCACCATCCCGGTCGAGGGCGACGCGATCAGCGGCCAGGGTCACCTGGTGTTCAATCCGACGACTCTCTCGTTCGGGGCGGTTGTCCGCGGCACGTCGAGCACACGGACCTTCACGATCACGAACACGGGGAACATCCCGGTCACCGTCACCAAGGCGAAGGCCCCGGCAGGTGCGTTCAGCAGCGCCGACCAGCTTGCCGAGGGCCTGGTTATCGGTCCCGAGCAGAGTGTCCGCCAGACGGTCACCTTCGCCCCGACGGTGAGCGGCAATCAGTCGGCCACGTACGAGGTCACCGGTGACGCCGGGCAGGGGGCACAACTGGAGCCGCTCACCGGCATCGGCGTGCCCCCGGCGTCGCATCTGGGCACCGTGCTCGCACGGGACAACTCCGGCACCCTGTGGCAGTACCGCGGCACCGGTGTGCCCTCCGGGGCACTGGCCGCCCGGGCCGCCATCGGAACCGGCTGGAACACCTACAACATCGTCACGAGTGTCAGCGGTGAGATGGCGGACGGCACTGGAACCGCCGTCGGCCGTGACAGCAAGGGCACGCTGTGGTTCTACCAGGGCACCGGCAACCCGAAGGCACCCTTCGCGCCCCGGAAGCAGGTCGGCCCCGGCTGGAACGTCTACAACTCCATCGTGGGCGCCCGTGACGTGACCCGGGACGGCAAGGCGGACCTCGTCGT
>NZ_JBVIJE010000025.1:0-76884 GCF_055581585.1 Streptomyces sp. NPDC031426 | reverse complement strand
TCGCCCGCGACAGCAAGGGCGGCCTGTGGCTGTACCGGGGCACCGGCAACGCCTCAGCGCCCTTCCTGGCCCGCACCTCCATCGGTTACGGCTGGAACAACTACAACTCCATCGTCGGCACCGCCGACCTGACCGGGGACGGCAAAGCGGACCTCATCGCCCGCGACAGCAAGGGCGGCCTGTGGCTGTACCGGGGCACCGGCAACGCCTCAGCGCCCTTCCTGGCCCGCACCTCCATCGGTTACGGCTGGAGCATCTACAACTCGCTCATCTGACCCAGGACGGAGGCGCGGCCCCGCATGAGGGACCGCGCCTCTGATGGTGGCGACGTCCGTCACCGGTCGCGGCGGGGGCGGGTCGAATGCGGCGTCGGCCTCGCGGATGCTCGCGGTCCACACCTCTTCGATCCGCGCCAGCCACTCCCTGCCGGTCAGGCCGTGGTGACCGGCTCGGGCCGAGCCCGACCGGAGGCGGGGTGTGGCCAGCACCAGGTCGCCGACCCGGAGGTCCAGGATCGGCCTGCGTGTCCCGTCGGCCATCAGCACCTGGGTGCCGCCCGGGAAAGTGCGTCCTTGGCGTAGCTGTCGGCGTTTCCGGCGGCGGTGTCGGCGGCTGCGGCGTCGTCGGCGGCTTGTTTGTCGTAGTCGATGGTGCGGGCCAAGGAGGCTGAGGCGGCTGCTGCGGCCTTGGCGGCGTCGGCGGCGTAGCCGAGGGCCTGCTTGGAGTAGGTGCGGGCGTCGGCCGCGTACTGGGCGGCGTTCGCGGCGTGCTGGTAGGCCTCCTTGGCGTCCCCCTTGGCCTGGTCGGCGAGGTCCTTGGCCGCCTGCGCCTCGGCGGCCGCGTTCATGGCGTGGGCGTCGGCGACGGCCTGCTGCTGGTCCGCGACGGACTTGGACGCCTGCCCGGTCAGCACGACGAGGCCGGCGGCGGAGTCGGTGTCGGCGTAGGCCGAGCCGAGCTGGATCGCGTCGTTGGCCGGATTCGCGACCTGCTCGGCCGCCTTGCCGGCGTCCACGGCCGCCTGATGGCGGCGTCGGCCTTGTCCTTGGCGTCCTTGGCCTTGCCGGCCTGGTCCTCGGCGTTCGCCTTGTCCTGCGCGGCCTCGGCCTGCTTGGCGGCGGCCGTCTCCTTCTGCGCCGTGGCCGTCTTCTCCTCGGCCTCCGCGGCGAGCCGCTTGGCGTGGGCGTCGGTGGCGGCGGCCTTCGCGTCGCCCTCGGCCGTCAGGGCGTCGGCGAGCTTGGCCTCCGCCGTCTCCTTGTCCTTCTCGGCGTTGTCCCGGTGCACCCTCGCCGCGTCCGCCGCGGCCTTGGCCTGCTCCTCGGCGGCCTTGGCGGCCTCCTTACGGAACTCCGCCTTGGCCTGCGCGGCCTGGGCGAGCGCGCGCTGGGGCGATGGTGGCACTGTCACCGGCCGAGGCACGGGTGGCGGCCAACGCGGGGGGCAGCTGAGGCCGAGCCTGCTGAGGGCTGTGGTCCCGTCGGCGACGATGACCTGCTGCGCAGCCGCCAGGATGACCTTCCCGGAGTAGGCGGCAGTGTGCAGCTTCGTCTCCACCAAATCACGCTAGGAGTCCTCTGGGCCGAGGCCCGGAGGACTTCCTGGTCAGCGCCGGGAGTAGGGCAGCGTCGAGCCGGATGCGGTCGCGAGTACGGCTTCCGTGCCGAGGCTGTTGCCGCTGTCCTGGTACATGGACAGTTGGCCGTCGGACCAGCGCACGAGGTAGTCGTTGGTCCGGTTGTCGGTGCTGGTGAAGTTGCCCGCTGTGGTGAGCGTGGCGTGGGTCCACAGAGTGCTTGGAGCCCGCAGTCGGACCTCTGTGTGGAAGCCGTACTGGTCGATGTCCGGGTACAGGCTCAGTTCGCCGTCGGACCAGCGGACCACGAGGTCTGACTCGTTGGTTCCGGCGAGGTCGGCGGATGTGAGGGATGTGGCATGCGTCCAGGTGGAGTTGGGAGGGTTGAGGCGGACCTGGGCGTGGAGGCCGGTGGAGTTGAGGTTCTTGTAGAGAGTGGTCTCGCCGTCGGACCAGCGCACGATCAGGTCGTCGGGCCAGCGGTCGTCGGTGGTGTAGCGGCCCGCGGTCATGGAGACTTCGTGCTGCCACAGGGTGCCCGGCTTAACGAGTGTGATCTGGCTGTGCAGGCCGCGCGCGTCGACGTCGGGGAAGAGGGTGAGGCTGCCGTCGCTCCAGCGCACCAGCAGGTCGTAGGTGTTGGCGCCGGTGAAGTCGCCGGCCGTGATGGAGACGGCCTTCGTCCAGGTGGTGTTGGCCGCGGCGAGCCGTATTTCCTTGTCGAACCGTCCGTTGCCACCGCCTCGGTACAGCGTCAGCTCACCGTCCGACCAGCGCACGATCAGGTCGCTCTTGTCCGGATCGGGCGAAGGCGAGGGCGTGAAGGAGCCGGAGGTGACAAGGGTGGCATGGGTGAGTGTGGAGGCGCCGGGCAGCACATTGGGACGTGCGGGGGCGGTGCCGGCGACCGCCGCCTTGTACAGGTTCTGGATGTCGGAGCCGTAGGAGGAGCTGTAGGAGACGTCGTCGGTCGGTCCGCCGGTGTCCCAGCCGCCGATGCTGCCGACCACGTCGCCGGTGCCGGTGGTCGGGTCGAAGTTCTCCAGGAACGGGCTGCCGCTGGTGCCGGATGCGTAGCCGTTGCAGGCGATCCGGAGGTACGAGCCGGGGGTGCCGTCGGTCGGGGTGTACTGCGTGGTGTTGTTGTCGCAGGTCAGGGGCCGCGTGGCGGTCCCGGGGTAGCCGACCAGCCGAATGCTGGGGAAGGCGTAGCCGCGGCCGGTGGCCAGGTTGTTGCCGCCCACCACGTCCTGCACCTGCTTGCCGTCGCTGCGCGCGCCGACCTGGGCGAATGCCACGTCCCACGGGGCGCCCTGGACGTGTCCTCGGTCGTAGTAGCGGGGATCGATCCAGACCCGGCTGCGGCCTTCGGAGTCGGTGGCGACGGGGAAGATGCCGTACGGCTGGGGATTGGCCGCGGTCCACTGCGGGACGAACGCGAGTGAGCCGCCGCCTGCCCGCCCATCCATACAGTGCCCGGCGGTGAGCACAATGTTGTGGTGCGGGCTGTTGATGACGCTCGCGGTGCAGAAGTAGGAGCCGCTGCTGGTCTGCATGTACATCCGGCCGACCATCGGCAGCCCGCCGAAGGAGGAACTGACGGGGCCTGTCCCGCCCGTGCTCGTGGGGGACGGGCTGGGCGAGGCGGTGGGGCTTGAGGGGCCGGACGCGCTCGGGGAGGTGCTCGGAGAGGCGGACGAGGTGTCCGTCGAGCCGACGGTCGGGGTGTCCGTAGCCGTGGAGGAGGGATCCGGGGTCGAGGTGTCGGTGGGTGTGTCCGTCGGGCCGGCGGTGTCGGTCGGCGTGGCGTCCATCGGGACCTCGCGCAGGTCCTGGGCGTTCACGTCACCGGTCACCGACGGCTTGACCAGCCCCTGGAGCGTGGGGTGGGCGGCCTTGCCCGCGGTCCGCGGTTTGGCGTCCGGAAGCGGCTTTGCTTCTGCCATGCGCTGCGCGGTCCAGAAGCGCTTGGCCGCAAAGGCTGTCCAGTGCGGCGCGGCGGCTGGGAGACGCGGGGCGGTGTCCGGTATCGCGGACGTGTACGCCGGAGGGGCGTTCGTGGCGCCCGCCGTATCGACCGAGACGAAGAGAGTTCCGGCCAGCGCGGTGATCACGCCGGCGGCGGCCACGAGAAGGGCACCGCGCCGACTCGCGCGGTGCCCGGCAGTTCTACTCACTTTTGGGCTGAGTTCCCCCCACTTGGCGTGACTCTCCGCCACGCCGACGATAGGACTAGCAGAGAGTACGGCACTGTTGCTCGGCGATCGAACCATAGGGCGAATTCGCCTGAATCATGAGTCGGCGGCTGGCGCCAGCTCCCGGACGCACAGCGGGATCAGGGTGAAGCGCCGCGCGCGAAGGCCTGCTGGTGGAGGCCGCGGAGTGCTGCGATCGCCGGTGGATTCCAGGCCTTGCGGTCTTCTCGGAAGCAGCGGACGCACGGCGTGCGTCCACGGTCCCCCCGGGTAAAGTGGGCCGTTCGGCGTGCCGTTCGCAGCGAGGGCGGAGAGTCAAGACGAGAACTGGGCCCGCCGCTACGGGGGAAAGCGGCGGGCCCAGCAAGCCACCACGATGCCACACCAGCAGCGGAGCTGCTGTTCATGAAGCAGAGGAAGCTCAGTTGATGCCGAGCGTGCTGAGGGCTGTGGTCCAGTCGGTAACGATGGCGCGCTGCATGGCGGCAAGGGAGACCTTCCCGGAGCAGACGGCCGTGTCCACCTTCGTCTCCACGGGTTCCTTCTTGCTTGTTGTTGATGCCGCCGCCCGCCTTGTGACCCGGATCGGCCCGCTCCACCCACAGGTTGCGGGCGTCGTTCGGGTCACCCTCGAGCTGCAGGGATGGGAGGTGGTCGTACTCAGAATCCTTGAGGCTGCCTTGTAGCCGTACGAGGCGGCGCCGCCTTCTCCTTCCGCGTGATCGCCTCCGGCGGCCTGATGTTGCGGTGAGTTGTCGCAGACGATGGCGATGCGTACGTCCCTCGGGTGCAGGGAGCGCAGGTAACGGCAGAACTCCAGGAACTTCGACCTGTTCTTGGTCTTCTTGATGTGCCCGTAGAGCTGGTCTTTGGCCAGGTCGTAGGCGGCGAACAGGCGGCGGACCCCGTGAGGGCGGGTGTAGGTCGCCCGGCGGCGAGGACGGGGGTCGCGGTCGGGGTCCTTGTGTCTGCCGCCGCGTTCGGCCCAGTGCCGGCCAGGGTGCGGCTGGAGATTGAGCGGCCCGAACTCATCTACGCAGAAATTGACTTCGGGCTCGCCTTCCTCGGGTATGACGTCACCGTCGGCGATCGCATAGAGGTGTTCGACACGGGCCTTCTTGGTCGCGTAGTCGGGGTCGCGGGAGGTCTTCCAGGTCTTCATGCGTTGAAATGAGACGCCCTCCTCGCGGAGCATGATCCGAAGGCCCTCGTGGCTGATGTCGTCGACCACCCCCTCGGCGACCAGGAAGTCGGCCAGCTTGGCCAGGCTCCAGGTCGAAAACGGCAGGCCGTGCTCGGCCGGCCTGGACTTGGCGATCTTCTTGATCTCCCGGCGTTCGGGGAGAGTGAAGGTCTTCGGCCGGCCACCCTTGTACTTCGGGTAGAGCGAGTCGAACCCGTCCGTGTTGAAGTTGTGGATCACATCCCGGACCCGGTCGTCACTCGCCCCCGCAACACCGAACCCCACCCCGTACCACAGCGCCCGGCTCGTACCTGGAGAGCGAGCTCGCTCCGGTTCGCGATGTGCTCCGTTACCCACTGGGCGGCATCACCGCACGACTTTCCTCCCCTGCACCCGGCGGAGTGGCCACGACGGCTCCCCGGCACGATGACCCCTTCGCGGTCCGCCCCGAGCCGATCCGGCTGGCCTCTCGTCAGCGTGCGCCCCCATGGATTCAGCCTCCCGCTCGTTCAAGGTTCGGCAATGACTGGCGCGCGGTTGAACCGACCGTGCGCGCGGCACGTAACCGCGATGGGATCCGTTGTGCGGGGCGATCCGGTTGCTCGTCCTCCGCCACGCCCAGAAGGGTCCGGACTGTCATGACCGTCGTGCGCCCGCGCGAGCGTGGGCCACTTCCCACGGCAGGACGCACAGTGAGGAGCACCGCAGTGGCCCGCAAGGACCTGACACAGTCGTCGCGTACTGCGCGGCGGGAGCACGCCCGGCACCGGAAGCTGTCGAAGGTGTCACTCGCGCTGATCGGCGGCCCCGTGATTCTCGCCGTCGTCGCGGGGTCGGTGTTCGCGGCGGACGTCCGTGCCCAGCACCGCCCGCAAAAGAACCAGGCAGCCGCCGCGCAGCCCGACGCGGCGGCCCGCAAACCCGATCCGAACTGCACGCTGCTGGTACCGGACAATCCGCTCACCGCCCGTGGCCTGGCCACGCCGTACAGACTCGTCGCGACCGATCCGGCACAGGGACCCTGCCACGAGGCCAATCCCGATCAGTCGGCGTTCGTGGAAGCCGCGATCGTCACCCCGAACGGCAAGCTGACCGTCTACAACCCGTTGGTGATCGACAAGGGTACGAGACCGGCCGCGCCCACCGCCCGGCCCTCGGTGCCGCGCGGCTCGACCGTGGGTATCTGGTTCGGTTTCAACAGCGCCGAGCTGACCTTGCGGGCGAGTGGCCGTCGGGACGGTCCAGCCCAGGGCCAGTGTGTCAACGGCCTGCCGGGATCGGTCTTCGGCCAGTTCGCGTACTGCAATGCGCCGGCCTTCTTCCGGGCCGCCAACGTCCAGATCGCCAAGGGGCACCTCAGGATTCCGGCGCTCGGGAGAGCCAAGGACGGCCTGCCCTGCCCGACCACGCGGGACTTCTCCGTCGTGGACCAGGACGGAAGCGACAACGTGGTGACCCACTACCTCGCCGACGGGCACGGCCGGATCGCCCAGAACAACGCCGCGAGCAGGGCCGCACTCAAGAAGTCCGCCCGGCTGACCAACCGCGGCGACCGCCACCACCGGCACAACGGCAGGACCAGGTCGGCGACCACCCGCGCCCCCAAGGATCTGGCCAACGGCAGCGACAACCTGTTGCTGACCCAGTTCATGGACCCTGCCCTTGGCTGCAAGCCCTTCACCGCACCCGACCAGTCCGGCGACGGCCGGGCCACGTCCGCCCTCGCGCTGGACGAACTGTCCGCCGCGGCACACCAGAAGGCGCCGATCGCGCTGGTCCCGCGGAACGACCCGATGACGCTCGTCGACGGCCGTGGCAGCGTCGCAAAGACCGACGCGTACCGCGCCGGAGTCGACATGCCCGCGGCCGGTGCCGGCGCCGACGGTGACGGAGCGGCCTTCTGCACCACCCTCTTCCGCGATCCGGCCGGCATCCAGCGCGTCTTCAAGGACAAGCCACTCTTCGAGAAGGCGCCCTCGCCGGACCCGGCCATGGCGCCGAACCTCTTCGGTTTCCTCGCGGCACGGGCCAACCAGACGTTCACCAACCTGGGCTGCGATCATCTGCTCGGCGCCGCCGACCCCGTCGTCCTCACCACGAACGCGGACGGAGTGGTCACCGACGCGGTGTTGACGGCGCTCGGCCGGACGCCGGCCTCGGCCGCTCCCACGACCAGCACCTCCCCGTCCACGTCGCCGGGCACCCCGTCCGCGTCACCGAGCACCCCGCCGTCCGGCAGGGGCGCAGGTACGACCGCCACCACCCAGGCCACCTCGCCGACCAGCGCCTCCGCCTCCCCGTCCCCGGCAACACAGCAGCCCCAAGGCCACCGCTACGGCTCCCCGACAACCACGCCGCCCCTCGCCTCGCCCGGCCGCACAGCTCTTGACGGTGCTTCCCTGCACCCGGCACTCCGGTACAGCCAGCACCCTCTGCACCGGGCGGAGTAGTCAGACGGCTCACGACGGCTCCCAGCACGATGTCCCCGGGTGTGCCACGGACGAAGCCGTGGGCTGTGACAGCTGATCTTCGCCGAGCCGGGGACGGAGAGCGAGACGGATTGCGGCGTCCGAACCGTCCTGGATAGCCCCATTCACCGGGCTGAGCCCGCGGCAGTTCCGCAAGCTGATCACCGCGCTGCGGCGTGAGGGCGCGGATCCGGTCCGCAAGGGCCGGCCCTGGGGGCTGCGCCTGACCGTCCGGCGGGCCGTCGGCGAAAACGCGCCGATCGACCTGGCCGTCCGCCGCCCCAAGCGGGTCAGGCTGACGGAGGGCTGAGCAGTGACGCCGGAGGAGTACGAACGCCGGCACGTCCGCAGGTGCTCTCGCTGCGGCCGACGGGCGGCCAAGTCAGCTGACGGCAAAGGCTGCCTTCGTGCCTTCTGGCATGGTCGGGCGCCTTGCACGACGTCCGTACCAGGCACCGGTAGTCCCTAGCGATCAACGCCCGCCGGGGGTCGCGCTGATCACTCAGCGCGAGCCTCATTTGGTCTCGGCCGTGAATAGGCGACCCCTCAACACGCGAGCCCACCAGCCCCGAGGGCCCTCATCGACTACCCGTCAGCTGCTAACAAGGCAGGCGAGCAGCCCTGAATCGTCGCCAACTTCCTCGAGACTGGTGAAAGTCGGCGGCTCGGTAGTCATCGGCACCGATCAACGAAGCAGTCAGGTGGCAAGGAGGGAGTCGTCTTCGACACGGGCACCGGGTAGCCGGTGCCGGGCTGCGACGAGGGCGGCGTCGATATCACTGGTACCAGTCGACACACACAGGGTGTAAGCGATGTCGTCCATCCGCCGGCGCACCTCCTCATGCCCCTCTTCCGCGTGCAGGACACGCAGCGTCTCGTACTGCTCGATCAAGTTCTTCAGCACGGCGGGGTGCGCCATGAGCATCGCAAGCCTCCCTTGCAGCCACCGTTCGCATGCGTCTTACACGACTCATGTGCCCCGCCTCCCGGACGCCATTCCCACGGTGTCCCGCTACGCGGTTGCAGCCCAAGCCAGCACGGATTCAGATGGAGGCAGAGCGTGAAGCCCCGGCCGATCCCCGAAACGGGGGAGGCAGCGGGCCGACGGAGGCGGACGTCAGACCGTCGGGCGCTTCGCCGCCCTGTCGAGTGCGCCAGCACCCGTCGTGCTGGGGCGTTGCAACACTCGGCCGTCCAACCCTGACACCCACCAGCGTCACAGCACCCGCTCGACCCGTACCTCACCCATTATTTTCGGACCAGCGGCCTGGGGTTTGTTCTGTTCCGGTCACTCGGCGCCCCGTCGCTCCCTGAACCGGGCGGCAGCCGCGGCGAGATCCACGATCGGGGCGGGGTAGTCCAGGCCCGCACGGGTGGCTGCGTCGAGGTAGGGGACGCGGTGGACCGCCGTGGCGTCGAGGTGGCGGAGCTCGGGGAGCCAGCGTCGTACGTACTCCCCGCGGGGGTCGTACCGGCGTGCCTGGGCGAGTGGGTCGAGGAGCCGGTTCGGGCGGGTGTCCGTGCCGGTCCCGGCGGCCCACTGCCAGTTGAGCTGGTTGTTCGCCACATCGCCGTCGACAAGGAGGTCCAGGAAGTGGCGGGCTCCCACCCGCCAGTCCATGTACAGCGTCTTGGTGAGAAAGCTTGCCGCGAGCAGGCGGCCCCGGCCCGGCATCCAGCCCTCGTGGCGCAGCTGTCGCAGGGCGGCGTCGACGACGGGGTAGCCTGTGCGGCCGTCCCGCCAGGCTTCGAACTCCTTCGTCGCGCGGCGCCAGCGGTCGTGCCGGGGCCGGTAGTCGTGGTCGGCCGCGTCGGGGCGAGCCGCCAGGACCTGGTGATGGAAGTCCCGCCAGGCGAGCTGGCGGACGAAGGCATGCGCACCGGGACCGTCCTGGGCGCGAGCCCGGTGCAGCAGTTCGGTGGGCGAGAGGCAGCCGAAGTGCAGATAGGGGGAGAGCCGGGAGGTCGCGTCGGCGGCCAGGTCGTCGTGCCGGTCGGCGTACGCGGACAGCGGACCCGCCAGCCATGACCACATCCTGCGGCGGGCCTCTGATTCCCCGCCGACGGCCAGGCCCGGCGACGTGGAACCCGCCGCGAGGGACTCTGCGCGAGGAAGGCCGGCCGAGCCCACGTCCGGTAGCCGTACGACGTCCGGTGCCGGCAGGACGCCGCGCACGGAGAAGCTCTCCCATCGGCGGAAGTACGGGGTGAAGACGGCGAAGTGGCCCTTGCCCGCCGGTGTCAGTGCCCCCGGCGGTACGACCGTCAACGAGGCGTCGTGGACACGTAGTTCCCGTCGGTCACCGGCCAGCTCCGCGCGCAGCCGGTCCTCGCGTCGTACCGCATAGCGGCTCACCCCGCCCGCGATGTGCACCACGGTGGCCCCGGTCTCCGACGCCACCCGGCAGGTCTCCTCGACCACGTCGCCGACGCGCACCACCAGCCGACCGCCCCGAGCCCTCAGGGTCATGTCGAGATCGACCAGGCTGCCAGCGAGGAACGCCGCGCGGTTGGGTCCGGCGAAGCCGGTGCGGCGGATGCCGGTGTCGACGACGAAGAGCGGGACCACACGTTCCGCATCCTTCAGGGCGGCCCGGAGGACCGGGTTGTCGTGCACCCGAAGATCGGCGGTGAACAGGGCGACCGAAACGCGCACAGTTCCTTGAGCCCCCTCAGTGAGTGCGGGCCGGTTCGGGGGCGGCCGATTCGGCCGCGGCGGCGATGTTGCGGGCCATGCCGCCGAAGACCGCGGCGTGGAAGGGGGCCACGCCCCACCAGTAGGCGTGCCCGGCCAGGCCGTGCGGATGGAACAGGGCCCGCTGCCGGTACACCGTGCGTCCCTGTGTATCCCGGTCGACGGCCATCTCCAACCAGGCCAGGCCAGGCAGCCGCATCTCCGCGCGCAGCCGGAGCAGCCGTCCCGGCTCGATCTCCTCCACTCGCCAGAAGTCCAGGCTGTCGCCGACCCGCAGCCGCGTCGCGTCCCGGCGGCCCCGGCGCAGGCCGACACCGCCCACCAGGGTGTCCAGCCAGCCCCGCAGGGACCAGGCCAGCGGCGAGGAGTACCAGCCGTGCTCGCCGCCGATCGCCTCCACCACCCGCCACAGGGCCTGCGGCGACGCCGCGACCGTGCGCTCGCGGTGATCCGTGTAGAGGCTCCCGCCCGCCCAGTCGGGGTCGGTGGGCAGCGGGTCGCTGGGGGCGCGGGGAATCGAGGCCGAGGACCACCTGGTGGCGACGTCCGCGTCCTGCACGCGCCTCAGAGCCAGCCGGATCGCCCGGTCGAGGGTGACCGGTCCCTCCGACGGGTCCGGCACATAACGGACGATGTCCCGCTCGGTGCAGACCACCTCGTGCTTCAGCGACTCGACCAGCGGGCGCGCGAGGGCGCCCGGTACCGGGGTGACCAGACCGACCCAGAGGCTGGACAGCCGGGGGGTGAGCAGCGGAACGGGGAGGATGACGCGTTTCGGCAGCCCGGCGACGACGGCGTACCGCCGCATCATCTCCTCGTACGTGACGATGTCCGGTCCGCCGATGTCGAAGGCGCGGTTCACGTCGTACGGAAGCCTCGCGCATCCCACGAGGAAGCGCAGCACGTCGCGGACGGCGATGGGCTGGATGCGAGTGCGCACCCAGCTCGGGGTCACCATCACGGGCAGCCGCTCGGTCAGATACCGCAGCATCTCGAACGAGGCCGAACCCGACCCGATGATCACAGCTGCCCGCAGTACGGCGGTGGGCACGCCCGAGGCCAGGAGGATGCGGCCCACTTCGGCCCGGGACCGCAGATGGGGTGAGAGTGCGTGCTCGGGTACTCCGGAAGGGCTCAGACCGCCGAGGTAGACGATCCGACGGATTCCGGCGGCACGCGCCTGCTCACCGAAGATCCTGGCCGCTCGCCGGTCGGTCTCCTCGAAGCCCCGACCGGTGCCCAGCGCGTGCACCAGGTAGTACGCGACGTCCATGCCCTCCATGGCCGCGCGCACGGCCCCCTCGTCCGTCACGTCCCCGCGCACGGCCTCCACCTGCCCAGACCACGGATGGTCCCGCAGCTTGCCGGGGGCGCGGGCCAGGCAGCGCACGGAATGCCCGGCGGCCAGCAGCTCCGGCACCAGCCTGCCGCCGATGTAACCGGTGGCACCGGTGACCAGACAGCGCAGCGGCCGGTCGTCGTCGGTCATGTCGATCGCAGGCATGCCTGTCGAGTGCGCCCTGTCCTGCGACGGCCGGCAGACCGGGGGGCAGGAAACGGCATGGCTCTCCTCCCGGGACGTTCCCCTCCGATGTGCTCTGTCGCTGTTCTCCTGAGCCCATGCTTGGGCCCGAGGACGAGCACCGCAACCTCGCCGGTCCCGGCCTGAGGGTGGTGACCGCGGGGTCGGCGCACGCCTGGGTGTCAACCGTGTGGGTCGGTCTCGCGTCGGACGGGGCCCACAGCGGCTCGTCCCGGGGCGCCCCGGTGTCGGCCGCGCCGTCAGGAACCGAGGCGGCTGAGGACGGCGAGGACGGGTGTGCGGCGGGGGCGTGCCCAATCCGTGCCCGTAAGTGCGGACAACCACGGTCGACCATGGGCGCTCGCCCCGCTGTACAACGATGCCGGCACAACCAATCCGCGCAGGTCAGCGACTCACCGCACCTTCGGTGCGCGCCGGGGGCGTATTAAATGCCGTGGCGCGCGCCGGGGGTGCTTCTGTCTGCCCTGACGTGGGCTGATGCCGGTGCGGGATGCTGGAGGGGTTCGTTCCGGCCGAAACCGATGCCTCTGTGATGCCGGTGCGAGCGGCGGCACTCCAGGCGGGTGCCACCGCTCGGCGTTGACGCCGGGGTCAGGGCCGCCGGCTATGCGATGAAGGGCGGAAACTGCGGCGCCACCGGGGCCTACCCCGAGATGCACAACGTCCTGTTCTCCTAGCATCACCCGCAGCAAGCGATCCGGGGGCCGGGCGGGGAACCGTCTCCGCTCGGCCCCGGGCCATGCCCGCCTCAGAGGAACCGACCAGCACCATGGGAAGTCCAACCCTTATGAAGAGCCACCTCCGGACCGCGCTCGCAGTCCTGGCGCTCACCGCCGCGGTCTTGACCGCCGGGTGCGGGAACTCTCACGGAGCCGGTTCGCCGGGTAGGTCCGACTCCGGGATCAAGGGCCGCACCATGGTCGACGGCGGCTGCCCGGTGGTCCGCGAGGGGAGCCCCTGTCCCGACCGGCCTCTGAGCGCCCGGCTGACCATCACCGGCGGCGATCCAGAACGGACGGTCGCCGAGACCACCAGCGATGCCGACGGCCACTTCCGTGTCTCGCTGCCGCCAGGCACGTACACCGTCCGCCCCGCCAACCTCACGGGCGCCGTCACTCCGATCGCCCCACCGGTGTCTGTCACCGTCACCAGCGGGCGGTTCACCACGATCGTCATCTCCTTCGACTCGGGCATCCGCTGACGCTCTCGCTTTCTCCTCGGGCGCGACGGGCACCGAACTGCGGCCGGGGACGTCGCAGTGACGTCCGGTGACGCGAAGGAGTGGTCGTGATGACGGAGGACTGCAGACGGGGCCGAGGATCCTGGCCCTCGCTCGCGGCCGCCATGGTTGCCCTCTCCTGTCTCCTGACCGCCTGCGGAGGCAACGGCGGCGCCTCGGAGGCGGACTCCGCATCACCGCGCACTTCCGCTGATCCTCCCTCCGCCACCCCATCCGAGAGCGGCCTCAGTACTCCGGGAACCCCTAGCTCGCCCTCCGCAACAAGGTCGGCGACGTCACCGTCGTCTCCGTCGACGCGAGCCCCGGCCCCTCATGGGACGACCTCCGCGTCCCCGGCATGCGTCGCGGGCTCCGCCACTGTCGCCCAGGGCGTCGGCGACGCCTCCGTCCAGCGCCTGTGCGTGCGATCCGGTACGACGGTGACCGTCGTCCTGGAGCCCCGCGCCCAGGGCTCCTGGCCGCAGCCGCGCAGCAGCAACCCGATGCTGGCGCTGGTGACCTCCTCCGCCACCGACAGCAGGGGTGTCACCCGGGTCACGGTACGTGCCGCCCGCATCGGAGCGGTCAGCGTCACATGGGGTCCCGAGAGCGCGCCGCTCTTCACGCTTCGGCTGAGTGTGGCGGCGTACCCCGTGCAGTGAACCCGCACGACATACGGCCGGTGCGTCCCCGGAAACGGGGGGCGCACCGGCCGTCGTCGTATGCCGGGAATCAGGCGTGATCAGTCCTTACGGCCCTTGAGGCGCCGTACGTCGTAGGACCAGATGCCGCGTCCGTGGGTGGCGGCGTAGAGCTTGCCGTCGGGCCCGAGGCGCAGCTGCATGACGGCCGTGGTGGGCAGGTCGTGCCCCAGGACCAGCCACTTCGTGGCCCCGGCGGGGCGGTAGAAGGTGGCCAGGTCGGTGCCGAGGGCGAGGCCGCCGTTCGGCAGGAGCTTGACCGTGTCGGCGGGAACGTCGGGCAGGTTGGCGGAGATGTCCGTCCAGCTCGCGCCGCCGTCCTTGGACTCGAAGACGTGGCCCACGCCCGCGCCCGGGCCCTCGGTGAAGCGGCGGGAGAAGCCGTTGATCGCCACGTAGACGTGCTGGGCGTCGGCCGGGTCGATCTCGAAGCCGGAAACGTAGCGGTTCGGGATCGTGCCGTCGACCGGGAGGTTCAGCTGGTGCCAGCCGGTGCCGTCGGCGTTGCCGACCGCGATGCCGCGGGTGAAGCCCTGGTTGTTGCAGGGGCCGCACCAGCCGACGTACACGGCGCCGCCTGAGGACGCCACCGCCGTGGCCACGTGGCCCTCGCCGAGGTCGTAGGCGTTCGTCCACTCCTTGCCGGAGCGGATGGCGAAGCCCTTGGTGTTCACCCACACGTGCCGGCCGCCCGCGATCCAGGTGTTGGTGTCCTTGGCGTCGGCCGTGATCGGCGCGATGAAGCGGGCGCCCGCGCCGCCCTGGTCCTTGTCCGGCGGGGCGACCTCGTACTCGGTGGCCTTGGACGGGTCGGTCGACCAGGAACCGTCGTTCACGCCGCAGTTCTGGGTGACCCACATGTCGAGGTAGACGTACTCGGCGGCGATGTTGCAGCCGTCGGCGGGGTCGGCGATGGTGTCGCCGCCGTCGCCGCCGAAGTTGGAGCCCATGACCTTGTCGTGGCCGCGCAGGATCGACTGGCCGTTGTCCTGCAGGCCGCCGGTCACCGAGACGCCACCTCGGTCGAGGTCCCTGCCGACGCCCACCGAGTAGTACTGGAGGGTGTCGAGGGTGCCGTCGCTCAGGGACTGCCAGTCCTTGGCGTGGCCGCCGGAGTCGACGGCTCCGTTGAGCGGGCGGCGGTAGATGCCGCCGTCGTTGCCGACGTAGGCCCAGGTCTTGCCCTTGTAGCTGCCGATCGCGACCGCGTGCTGGTCGGAGTGGGTGGTGGGCGAGCAGTCGCCGGTCTGCTTGGCCGGGTCGATGCTCCAGCAGGGGAAGGGGAAGTTCCAGTACGGGCCGGGCACTGTCCAGCTCTGGCCGCCGTTCTTGGTCTCGAAGACCTCTTCCAGGCCGAGGTAGACGTGGTCGGCGTTGACCGGGTCGACCTGGAGGAACTGGTTGTACCAGGACTGGATGCCGGGCATGTAGCCCGCGCTCTGCAGGGCGGATCCGGACGCCTTCAGCTTGGTGTAGTCCGCGATCTGCGTCCACGGCCCGAACGGCGAGCCGTTCTTCGACACGTACACGCCCTTGAGCCCGCTGTCCGGGTTGGCGGCCATCTGCGCCGGCGACTGGTCGATGGCGTACAGACGCGAGCCGTCGGCCGCGGCGGCGAACGTCATGTTGCCGACGTCGGCGCTGCTGGTGGGCAGGTCACCGAGGCCGCTGACCGGCTTCCAGCTGCCGTCGTCCTGCTTGGCGTACAGCCCGTTGTATGTGTCACCGCCGCGCCAGCCGACCGCGAGCAGGACCTTGTCCGGGTCCTTGGGGTCGACGGCGATGTCATTGGCGATGTTCTTGTACGGCGCGCTCGGGTCGTCCGCCTTGGAACCGCCCGGCAGATAGTCGGGGTTGGGGGCGAACTCGTGCTTCCAGGGCCCGGACAGGGTGGTCGTGGAGTGCGACCAGACGCCGGTGCTGGTGGCCGCCCACACCTCGGTGCCGGCGAAACGCAGCGCGTGGATGACGGTGGACTCCAGTTCGGCGCCGCCGACGCGGTCGCCGGGCTGGAACTGGCCGTGGCGCGGGTCCTTGAGGACGTACACGCCCGTCCCCACGAAGGACGTCGCCCCGGTGTTGGATTCGCCCGTGGCGTACCAGAGCCGCTTCTGCCCGTCCAGCGCGAGGGTGCCCGTCGACAGGGACGGCAGCCTGTCGGAGATCGGCTTCCAGTGCCCGCCACCGGTGGTGGACCGGAAGACACCACCGTTGGCGCCGCCCGCGTACACATAGCCCTGGTCGTCGGCCGCGATGCCGGTGATCCGGCCCGTGACGTCGCCCGCGCCACCGCTGGAGTTGGAGTTCACATCGCGGTAGCGGGGGTCGTCGGAGTTGTACGCCCTCTTGGTGACGTGGTCCCAGCTGCCGCTCGTGTGCTTCATCGACTGCAGTTGCTGCCAGGCCGCCCCGTAGGCGCCGGGTGCGACCACGCCGGGCGCGGTGCGGGCCTCGGTGAACTGGGCGGTCGCCTCGGCGGAGTTCTCCGCCTCGTCGGCGCCGTCGTCGTCGCCGCCTTCCGCGGCGAACGCGGACATCCCTTGGCCGGCATGCACCGCCTTGATGTGCTGCCGGCCCATGGCGGCCTGGTGGCGCGCCTGCCAGGGCCGGGGTCTTGCGTTGTTCGGCGCCGCGAACGACTGGGTGCTTACCAGTCCGAACGCGGCCGCTACGACGGTGCAGGTTATGAACCGTCGCTGGTGCTTCGGGGGCAACATGCCCGCTCCTCCCTGCGCCGGGCGTATGGGGGTGTCCCGGGCGCAGAGGGGATCTTGGCGTGACCACAACAGTCACACAAAGGGCTCACAGGAAAAATGGTGGGTTGTTTACCTTGCGTCTCAGATGAACCCGAAGTCGCGCCCGTCACAGCGTGCTTCGGGCACGCCTCCGATCACCGGAAGAACCGATGCGGCCGGGCTTCCAGGGCTCCCGTCGCGCGCGGCGCGGCCGCGACCGCAGCAAAGGCGCCGTCGTCCCTGCCGGTGGAGAACAGCCCGCTGTAGGCGTCCGTGGAGTCCTGCGGCGCGTTGGCGTTGGTCTCGACGAACAGCGGACGTACGGCGGAGCGGCCTTCCGTAGCGAGGCCCTCGTAGTCGCCGAGGAAGTGGCCTCCGGCGTAGGGGGCCTGGAGCCAGTCGAAGACGCGGGAGATACGGCGCTCGGTCGCACGGTTTTCCGCGCCACGGGGGAAGGTGACCAGCCAGGCGGCGGCAGGCAAGGTGGTGGTGTTCCCCGCGGTGAGGTAGCGCAGGTCGTAGTAGGTGATCGCGACCGTGCCACGGGCGTCCACACTGACCGAGGGCGTGAACGCGGGTGCGGAGGCGACAGAGTTGACTCGTTTTGGTGCCGACCAGGTCCGGCCGCCGTCGGTGGAGTGGATCAGTTCCACGGAGTCGTAGCCGCCACCGCTGAAGTCGGATCCTTCGTAGGCGACGTACAGCTCACCGGTGCGCGGGTCGATGGCGACGTTGGGCAGATCGCCGCCGGCCCGCAGGGACTTGGTTGCGTCGGTGGGGGCGTTGGGGTCGACTTCGGGTACGGACGTGTCCTTGGCGATGGTGACCGGCGTGCTCCACGTGCGGCCCTGGTCGGTCGACTTGACGACGGCGAAATGCAGGTCGGTGGGCGTGAACGTGCCGGTGCTGTAGTCGATGTCGTACGTCTGCCAGTCGAAGACGTCATAGAGGGTGTCGGTGCGCGGGTCGACGACGATGACGTTGCCGATGGTCTGCGAGTGCGGGACGACAGAGGTGTCCACGAACGGGCGCGCCTTCGTCCAGTGCCGGCCGCCGTCGCGGGTGACGGAGATGTAGGCGGGGCCGTCGTAGACCTTGGCGAAGTCGTCCTCGTCTATGCGGTCCCAGACCTGATAGGCGACACCGGGGTGGAGGGGGTCGGCGGTGACGGCGTTCTTGTCGTCGCTGAACTGGGCCTGCGTGTCGCCGATCAGGGGGGTCGTGTGCTTCCAGGTGCGCCCGCCGTCGTACGACGTCGAGGCGGCCACGCCGTTGCGCGCGTCGGTCGCGTCGAACACCAGACCGCTGGCGTAGACCGTGCCGTCCGGGCCGGTGCTCACCCAACCATCGGACGCGCGCTGGTAGTTGAGCCCCGCAGGCGCGCAATGCGAGAACGGCAGCGTGGTCTCGGTGAAGTGCCGCCCGTCATGGGTGTACGTGGCGGTCAGCCCTCGGGCACCGCCGTTGGACCAGCGGTCCTGCTGGAAGATGCCGACCGCGTTGCGTGGGTCGCGCGGGGAGACGGTGACGTACGGTTCGTCCTCGGCGGACCGGTAGTTGGTGCCGGTCCCGTCGCCGCTGATGTCGCAGGCGGCGTAAGGGTCGGTGGGTGAGACCAGGTGGACCGGCTGGCTGTCGCTCGAGGCTGCGGAACTGCCCACTGGGGTGACGAGCAGGAACGCAGCGGCGGTGGCCACGAGAGACGCTCTTGTACGTGTGCGCATGGCGATTCCCCCAACTCCGCGATGACGGTTCGTCTCGGGCTGTGCTGGCGCAGGTACGGTCCCGGTGTCGCCGGGACATGAGTCGCCCGGCGAGCCTAGCCCTGCGTTGGGTGACCGGAGTTGGAAGGAGTAGTCAAGGACACGTCAATATTGGTTTGCCGGTGTTGGTAAGCCGTTGGCTTGCCGGTTGCGGCCGAGGCCGGACAGCGCGGCGGCCAGGACGAGGGTAACGGCCCGGGAATAGGAACCGCCCGAGCGTCGAGGTGGCGTCGGGGAGCGCGAGTGCCGTCGCGGTGACCAGGGACGCGGCCAGCAGCGCGGCGCAACGAATCGAGGAGTCGGCGCGCCGTCGGAACTGACCGGCGCTGCCGAACCCGCACGCGGCCGCCCCCGGAAAGTGCCCGGCGCGGCCGTCCAGCACCCGCCCATAGTGAAAATCTCGGCCAAGGGATCCCAGCGGTCGGGCGTTCGCGATGCCCTGATACTCGCGGCGTGCAGGGGCCCGCTCCCCGGCTGCGGGCGGCTGCCGTCGCTCGCCCTTCGGACCAGCGTCCGTCCGGGTGCCGACCTCGGCAAGGCGATCAGTTGGTGCTGAGGAACCCGAGGTTGATGCCCGCGTCGGCCGGATCGGGCCAGCGGGTCGTCACCACCTTCCCCTGGGAGGGCCGCCCGGCCTCCTTTGTCGTTGAACACGGCGCGGCTGAGCGCGGCCTTTCACGGACCCGGCCTTCCGCCCTGACGAATCCTTGTCCCTGTGTCGTGCGTGCGAGTGGGCAACTGGACGACGGGTTCAGATCGACCGGAACTGAATATGTCCGGGCACAGAGCGCTCAGGGCCGGCCCTTCGAAGGCTCTGGTCAGCGGACGAAGGAGATCTCCGGGTATTTCCTGTCGGGGCCGTCGAGCAGGGTGCCGTGCCGGTGGCGCAGTTCCTGGTCGAAGAAGGCGGCGAGGTAGTCGCGCTGGATCTCGATCGCGCGGTTGGGGTCGATCCCGCGTCTCCGACGATGCAACCATGCCGCTCCGCAGGACCTCGACGACCGCCTGTGTGGCGTCAACTGCCGCAGAAAGGGGGCCGCCAACACGCTGACCGTGCTGAAATCGATCCGCGCCGTCCGGCCCGACGGTGCCCCCATTTACGTGATCTCGGACAACCTGTCCGCCCACAAGGGCGCCGACATCCGCCGCTGGGCGAAGAAGAACAAGGTCGAGTTGTGCTTCACCCCGCCCTACGCCTCCTGAGCGAACCCCACCGAGGCCCACTTCGGACCGCTGAGACAGTTCGCCATCGCCAACTCCACACCGTGCAGACAGACCTACTGATTCCCAATGTGGTTGTCAACGCCTGGCTCGTGACTGGCTGTAGCCGCCTCAGCCAAGGCTGGCAGCGCGAAGTGGCGGGCTGCCCTCGAAGGGACGACCGTCGCGTAGGAGTGCCCAAAGGACGTTCAGGCGGCGGCGCGCGAGGGCGATGACGGCCTGCTTATGGGTCTTCTTCTCGGCCCTTTTGCGTTCGTAGTACGCCTTTGAGACCGGACAGCATCGGGCCGCGACCTGGGCGGACATGTAGAAGACCCGCATCAGGCGGCGGCAGTAGCGACGAGGTCGGCGCATATTGCCGCTGATCCGGCCCGAGTCCTTCGGAACGGGTGCCAGGCCGGCGACACCGGCGAGGCGATCGGCGGTACCGAAGACGCTCATGTCGCCGCCGGTATGGGCTATGAACTCGGCGGCTAGGACGGAGCCGATGCCGGGCATGCTCAAAATGACCTCGGCGTGCGGGTGGTCGCGAAACCGGCCCTCGATCAGGGCGTCGGTCTCGGCGATCTCCTCATCGAGAGCCATCACCTCCCTCGCCAGCCTGGCCACGACGGCCGCGGCCAGCTTCTCTCCGGGAACGGCGGTGTGCTGGGCCTCGGCAGCTTCGATGGCGGTGGCCGCGACGAGCCTGTAGTTGCGGACCTTGCGGTTCTTCAACCAGACGGCCAGGTGGTTCCTGCCAGTCCGACGCAGGGCGGCCGGCGTCTGGTAGCCGGTCAGCAGGACCAAGGACGCCTTCGAAGTGCTGTAGTCGAAGGCACGCTCCAGGGCCGGGAAGTACCCCAGCATCTGGGCCCGCATCCGGTTGATCGCCCTCGTGCGGTCCGCGGCCAGGTCCAAGCGGCGAGAGGTGAGGATGCGCAGGTCGACGGCGATGTCGTCGCCGCGGTGCATCAGCTGGAGATCGCGGCGCATGCGAGCCTGGTCCGCGATGATGAAAGCGTCCTTCGCATCGCTCTTCCCGTCACCCCGGTAGGAGCCGGAGGCGTGATGGACGGTGCGGCCGGGGATGTAGAGCACCTGCTGCCCGTTGTCGGTCAGCAATGCGATCATCAGCGCGGCCCCGCCGGCATTGAGGTCGATCGCCCACGTCACCGACTCTTCCTCGCTCAGCGCAAGGACATCCGCGATCAGTTCCAGCAACGCGGTCTCGTCGTTGGCCACCCGCCGCGACAGCTTGCGCTTGCCCTCCGCGTCGATCACCACGCAGTGATGCTCGGCCTTGCCCGCATCCGTACCGGCCCACAGTTCAGGCACGGCCACCTCCGGAGTCGTTTCGAGTTCCAGCAGACGACCTCGCCAGCGTGTCCTTACCAAGCGATCTTGCCGCGCGCATCCCAATCAGTGGCCGAGTCGTCGCGGGGCACCGAGCGGCCAATCAGTAGAAGCCACTCCTGCGGCATGAGATTGACAGCCACACCCGGTGCCCTTGGGCCTCCCGATCCTACGAGTGACCGGAATCAACCCACGAACAACGTAAGGAGATTCGCCGCGTGATGTCGCTCGCTTCGGCTCCCCGGGCTGCGGTGATGGCCCAGACACGAGGGGCTCGATTCGAAGTTCAAATGTAGACGTCGAGGTGCGGGCGCGCGAGGGCCGGGCGGCCAGGAGGAGAAGAGGCACGAAGGCGAGTTCGGCGAAGGCCACGAGTGAGAGGCCTTCGGCTGCGGTCGGGACGGCGGCGGCGAGGTGGCCGAGGGCGAGGAAAAGGAAGTCCCTGGACCAGGTTGCGGTGGGTCGGCGGTATGCACGGGCGAATGCCCTTGCAGCGCCCCACACACATGCCACGACCCAGCACAAGGCGAGGGCCAAGGAGACATAGCCGATCCACGTAGTGCCGGGGCGACCAGGCTCGCGGGGGAAGGCCAGAGCGATGACAGCAGTCCCGGCGAGCAGAACAAACAGCGGGATGGCCTCGACGATCAGGGCCAGTCCGAGGGCGATGCAGGCAATCCTGCGCATCGGCGCTCCTCTGCGGAGGGGTAAGAACAGAAAGGCGACGGAACAATCCCGGGCGGAGAAGGGTGCCAAGCCAGTGATCACCCGGTGATCGACCCCGAATGATCCTGCCGGGTTGGCAGGATCACCTGGTCATGCTTACACCTGTTGATCTCCGAGTCGTTTCGCTCGCGGATAAGACATCGCTGCAGCTCCGAGTGCCACGCGAGCGACATCACGCGGCGAATCTCAGGAACGGTGTCCTGATACTGCCTCGCCGATCTGCGTCAGCGTCGGGTACTCCCCCTTGTACGCCACCCACTCGCGGATGATGCGGGGGATTTCTCAGGCAACGGCCCCCGGCCCGGACCCCTGCGGCGCGCTGCCCAGCTCCTCCGGCACGAAGTCGACGCCGCGGGACGGTGCGAGATAACGCAGGTGGGCGAGGCGTGCCTGCTCCTGGCGCATGTGCATGAAGGACTCGAGTATGTAGCCGACCAGCAGAACGAGCACCGCGATGATCATGATGGCGGCGGCCAGTAGGGCGGTCGGAAGCCGCAACACGACGCCGGTCTGCACGAAGTCGATGACCACCGGCAGGCCCAGGGCGAGCGAGATGATCGTCAACAGAGCGGCGATCACTGCGTGGAACTGCGAGGGCCGCTGGCGCCGGGCCAGGCCCAGGATGAGCTTCAGGATGCGCCAACCGTCGCGGTACGTGCGCAGCTTGCTCACGCTTCCGGCGGGCCGATCCTTGAAGTCGATCTCCAGCTCGGTGGTGGGCAGCCGCAGACTGAGGGCGTGCACCGTCATCTCGGTCTCTGTCTCGAACTCGTGTGACAGTGCCGGGAAGGACTTTATGTAACGCCGGGAGAACACGCGATAACCGCTGAGCATGTCACTCACGTCGTTGCCGAACAGCATCCGCACGGCGCCCGTGAGCATCTTGTTGCCGACCGCGTGCCCGGGCCGGTAGGCGCTCTCCTCGACCTCTCGACGAGCGCCGACTACCTGGTCGTAGGGGCCTTCGAAGAGCAGGTCGACCATCTCACGGGCACGGGAGGCGTCATAGGTGTCGTCGCCGTCGATGATCAGCAGTGCGTCGGCCTCGACGTCGGCGAACGCCCGTCGAATCACGTTGCCCTTGCCCTTGCGCGGCTCTTGGCGCACGATCGCGCCCGCCGCCAGAGCCTCGGCGACGGTGTTGTCCGTCGAAGCGTTGTCGTAGACGTAGATGACCGCCTCGGGCAGCGACGCACGCAGATCGCGCACGACCTTGCCTACGGCAGCCTCCTCGTTGTAGCAGGGTACGACGCACGCGATTGTAGGGTTCATTCCGTGATCCTCTAGGGAGTGTTCTGAGTTGAGATCACGAGATCGGTCTTTCTTGCTACAGGGTGGAGCTGGGTGCGGTAGACCGGTCGCGTGACGCGTGGTGATCTGACAGATGGGCAATGCGGGAGTTGATCGAGCCGCACCTGCCGCTGGGGGCGCTCGGCCGATCCCTGACCTGCGCAGCCACTTCAACGCGGTGATGTGGCGGTTCCGTACCGACAGGCCCTTGGCGGGACGTGCCGGAGAGCTGCGGCAGCCACCCGGCACGGGCGCGACCGGCGCCGGGATCAGCCGGTGGTCACGTCCAGGCGAGGGCCGGAGCCGACGGGGTGCGGCGCGGTCGGGTCTGCCGTGAACGGACCGTTCACGAGTGCCTCGACCGCCGCGGTGGACCCGGTGTCCTGGGTGGCGTGGGCCGTGCGCCGGGCCACGATCGCTCCGCTCACCGCCAGCAGCATCCCGACGGTGCCGGCGATCGCCGGCCAGTACACGTAGCGGTAGTTGGCCGAAGGGGCGGTGGGCAGGTAGGTGGCGATGTAGATGACACCACTCACGCCGAGCAGCCGCAGCTCCCGCGACCACGGGCCGGGCCAGCGGCGGCGCAGTGCCAGCACCAGCGAGACCACCAGCCAGAACCAGCCCTGGAACAGCCAGGGGAAGTCGCGGTCGAAGCCCATCACATAGGACTTCATGGCCGCGTCCAGTGTCTTGTTGACCTGGACGTCCTTCGGCATGACGGCGGAGTCACCGCCGAGGTACTGGAGATTGCCCTGGAACAGCAGCCGGGCGAAGGTGAGGGAGCGGTACTCGACGTAGCCGGTCGCGTGGTGCGGCATCTGCTGCGTCCACATCTTGAGCAGGACGTCGGCCTGGTCGGCCTCGAAGCCGACCTGATCACCCGGCTTGTGCGGGTAGCAGGCGAGGTAGGCGTCCCAGACGATGTCCTTGCGTTGGCAGGTTCGCGCGGTCGCCACCAGGTCGTCGGTGAACTCCGGGGTCGCCCCGGCCTTCGTCGCGGCGGAGCGCACCTGCTGAGGGGTGAGTACGTGGACCACGTCGTCGAGGGGTATCTGCGCATACTGGCGCACCGCGAGCGGATGGGCGGCCGAGGACACCCCCAGGCTGCCGACGGCGGCGAGCGCCAGCAGTGACCCCGCGGCGACCAGCCAGCGGCGCCGCCCGGGACGCGGCCAGAGCGCGAACATCAGCAGCAGGAAGATCGGTACGACGGCTGGGAGCCCGTTCTTGCGCACCAGCATCGCGTAGGTGAGGAAGAGCATGCCGAGGAGCAGCAATCCCCAACGAGCCCGCTCCCGTCCCTCCGGCAGCTCTCGCGCGACGAGCGCGATCGCGCACGCGGCCAGCAGCGTGTATGCCATGTGCACGTCCTTCCACACCACCCCGGTGAAGGTAAGGACATGCGGGGCGAGGCCGAAGCCGAGCATCAGCAGCGACAAGGGGCGGCTGCCGGTCCGACGCCACAGCACGACCGCGAGCACCCAGAGGGTGCCCCACAGCAGGGCGGCCTGGAGCGCGGCCATCGCCGACAGCGCACCGGTGATGTCGATGAGCGTGCGCCAGAACAGAGCCAGGATTGGCGGGTGCCAGTCGGTCACCGGCTGCTTCCCCTGTGCCTGCGCCAGCTGGGAAAGGCTGTCCGGGCTGAGGAAGCCGGGGTGGAACGCGACGGAGACGGCCCACCCGCAGATCGCGGCCACCACGGCCAGGAAGCCGGGCCAGAGCAGGTCGTCCGGCCGGGTGGCACGGGAGATCGCACGCCAACTGCCGGTCGTCGCGGGCATGTCCAGGGAGTCCTCTCGGTATGCGGTGAAGACGAGGGTGCGGTACGCGGCGAACCGCATCAGCGTCGCCACCGCCCAGCCCACCAGGCGGGCCGCGTTGTCGCTCAACGGGGAGGACATTCCGAACACTTCGTGCGCAACGTAGACGGGGAAGGCGGTGACCGCCAGCCCGGCCAGGTTGACGGCGATGAACCAGGCGACCTCGCGTCGGTCGACCGCTCCCTTGCGGTCCCGATAGGTCCAGTAGCGATTGCCCAGCCAGCTGACCATCATGGCCAGGAGCGTGGCGATCACGGAGGCGAGGACCGGTGTGGAGCCCAGCGGCCCGCCGTGGTCCGGCGAACCGAAGAGCAGGAAGTTGAAGCTCGCGGTCTCCACCACGAACGCAACGGCGCCGACGAGACCGAAGGCCACGACCTCACGCCAGATGTTGCGTACCCATGAGGACATATGCCGGCGCCAGAGCGTCAAGTGCAGCATGGCGGGAAGGTAAGTGTTTCAATTAAGAACATCATGCAACTTGTACATGATTCAAATATGAACACTTGTCGTCGAGCTTAGAGCGTCCGCCAGTGGGTAGTGAGCCGGGTTATCGGATGCGGGGCCTGGGGGGCGGGTGTCCCAGCGGTGGGTGTACCAGGCGTGGCGGATGAGGCTACACGCAGCGATAGTGGTAGCAGCCAGGGCAAGGTAGAACTCCGCGCAGGAGCGGCGTCGTTCGGTGTTGCGGCGGAGTTCGCCGAAGTTGTTCATCCACGAGTTCGCGTGCCCGACGACCCAGCGGCCGTCGGTCTGGATCGGAGTCTTGGTGCCGCGATTGGTGATCAGCAGCTCGGTGTAGACGGGTTGGAAGTCATAGCCGTCGGCCTCGACGGTCCGGGCACGACTGCCCAGTCGCACTCCCCCGCTGCAGAACGTCCCGTATCCGGGCGTCAACAGCCATGCAGGATTCCTCACTTCCACCGGTGTCATAGTCATCGCGTCCGTGCTGCTCTACTGAGCCTCCTTCAAGCGCAAGGACTGGACCTGAGCTCTTGCCGCAGCGAGGGCCCTGCCCGTTCCGGCGCCTTACCCGCCCCGCCGACTTCCGCCACCCGGCGCACCGATGGCGTGCCCTGCCCGAACCAGGGGCAACCGGATAGCGAAGGGACAGGCCGGACCGGGGGCGGCCCGGCGATGACGGCACCGAGGAGGTCGTGGCGATGCAGTGGTGGGGCTTGATGGTCCTCCTGGTCGCGCTGGCGGGTCTGCTCACAGCGGCGACGCTGGCAGTCCAGGCCAAACGCCGCGGGGGAACGGTGATCGCGGTGCGCTCGGCCCGCTGTCCCCGCCGGGAGGGACCGCGGTGATCACCCTCATTCTCGCGTCGGAACTGACCAAGCGGGTGGTCGTGACGCTGAGCGGCGACGCCGTCGCCCAAGTCCGGGACACCGTGTTCGACGCGCGGGCGGGCCGGATCAGCGGCTTCACCTTGAGCGGGTGCGGTCTGCTCGCCGGCCCGCTCAAGAAGAGCCTGCCGTTCTCCGGGGTGCACGCCATCGGACCGTCCGCAGTGATGATCCCCAGCGAGGCCGTCGTGGAGGAGTCGGACGTGGTCGTGGGCGCCGGCGAAGCCGACCGCGGCCAGGTCATCGGCGCACCTGTTCTCACGGACCACGGAACCGCGGTGGGCACAGTGCTGGACGTCGTGATAGAGGCCGGCACGAGCGGACGAGTCATCGGCTTCGAAATGGCCAGCAACGAGAATCCGGACCACCGCAAACGGAAGGCGTTCGTCCCGCGCGGCGAGACACTGGCCGTCTCCGGGCGGGCCATGGTCGTCCCGGCGCACGCCCGCCGCTTCATCGCCGAGGACCTGCCCAGCTTCGGCGCCCAGGTCGAGGCGTTCCGCGCACACACGGCGCAGCCGTACACCGACCCGACCGTCAGCGCGGAAGGGGGCCGACCATGATGCTCTTCACACAGGCCAAGGGCCTTCCCGTGATCACCGCCGAAGAAGCCGAGTCCCTGGGACGGGTGGAGAGCCTGACCATCGACGCCCGCACCGGGAACATCGCTTGCCTGCGGCTGTCCGGTGCATCCGAACACGCCCGGGTCATCGTCTGGGACGCGGTCGAAGGGATGGGACGGGATGCCGTGATCGTTCGTTCCCGTGCCGCCGCCGACCCGAGTCGGCGCGCGCTCCCCGACCATCAAGAGGCCCTCGGGCACCGCGTCCTGACGGAACACGGCGCCACGCACGGCACGGTCAAGGACATCGCCTTCGACGACACGACCGGAGCCGTACTGACGCTGTACACGGCGCTTGGCGACATCTCCGGAGACCGTCTCATCGGTCTCGGCTCCTACGCCGTGGTGGTGTGTGACGAGCCCGTCCGGCAGGAGTGACCGGGGCCATCGCTGCGCCGGACAATGGCGAGCCCGGCCTGCCGGAAGGCCAAGGCGCTGGTCGAGTAGCCCACCCGGCCACGCCCGGCAGGCCGGGGAAGACGTCGAGGGCCAAGGGTGTGCAAAGCCGTCGATGGCCACTCCTGATCGACGGCTTTTCCTCATCGACGGCTTTGCCGGCAGGCTCTCGGAGATCCGGCGGGAACGAGGTGTCGGTGTGGACCGCCTGTGCGGCCGGTCCCGGCCGTTATTCCGTGCTGAGCATGCCTTCGCGCAGGCGTGCCAGGAGCCGCTTGATCAGACGGGAGACGTGCATCTGGGAGATGCCGAGGCGTTCGCCGATCTGTGCCTGGGTCTGTTCCTCGACGAAGCGCCAGTGGATGATCTTGCGGTCGCGTTCGTCGAGTTCCGCGATCAGCGGTACGAGGGCATGGAAGTCCTCGACCAGTTGCAGAGCCTCGTCCTCGTCGCCGATGAAGTTCGCCAGCGCGGCCTCGCCGTCCTCGCTGCTGTTGATCGCCGCGTCCAAGGAGGCCGACTTGTAGCCGTTGGCGGCCAGTTGAGCCTCGACGACCTCGTCCTCCGGAAGGCTCATCAGCTCGGAGAGCTCTTTGTTCGTCGGCGTCCGCCCCAGTCGGGTGCGCAGTTCCTCGTTGGCCCGAGCCAGTTGGGAGCGGGCTTCCTGGAGCCGTCGCGGCACGTGCACGGCCCAGGAGGTGTCACGGAAGAACCGCTTGATCTCCCCCACGATGTACGGGACCGCGAAGGAGGTGAACTCCACTTCCCGGGACAGCTCGAACCGGTCGATCGCCTTGATCAGCCCGATCATGCCGACCTGGACGATGTCCTCCATCTCCTCCGGCCCCCGGCTGCGGAACCGGCCGGCCGCATAGCGGACGAGGGACATGTTCATCTCGATCAGCGTGTTGCGCGCGTAGCTGTACTCGGGCGTGCCCTCCTCCAGCACGGCCAACTGACCGAAGAACAGTTTCGACAGCTCCCGCGCGTTCTTCGGCGCGACCTTGGACGGGTCCGCGATCTCCGGAACGTCCACCGTCTGCCCGGCAGTCCGTGTGGTCGTCGTCGGCGTCATGCGCCCCTCCCGGTCGTTGGGTCTCGTCCTCGCCGGCACATCGTCCGGCAGCACCCGTCTACCCCAGCCGCCGATCAGCACTCCTCGAACCTCCGTCAGTACGGGCCACGGCAGTCGTCCACGTCGGACGGTGAAACGGTCCGGATCGGCGGCCTTCCAGTCGGTCGCCCACGAAGGTGGTGGTTCGGCGAGCAACTGCTCCGGTTCCAGCCACTCCGACATCTCCTCGTACGAGCGCTCGGTGAAGGGGTCGACGCGTCGACGGAGCATGTGAGGACGCAGGTCCGCGGCCTTGCCGGAGAACTCGGCCGCGTCGAAACCGGCGTCCTGCGTGCGGCAGCCGAAGTACCCGGTGCCTATCTCCCACACGAGCTCGCCGCCCGGACGCAGGTGGAACTCCGACAGGCCGCCCTCACCGGTGTCCTGCGCGAAACCCCCTGCCGCCGCACCACCGAATGTCGACGCTGCACCGGACACCCACCGCCCCCACGAAAGCGAGCGGGAGCGCCGCGAACCACCAGGAGGGCGAGATCCCAACCGCCGCGGCCGAAGCCGACAGAGCGGTCACCAGAGTCAGTACGACGACTCCAACGTGTGTCACACCCGGCGCATTGCCCGGATGGCGGTCGCCATGCGCTCTGCAATCTGGATCCGCCCCTGGCCCTGAGGGCGCCGCCGCTCCGTCCGTCGCCTACTGTCTCTCCAACCACAGCAGCCGGATGTCCGCGCCGGCCGCTTACGACCGGGTCCCCCGGTTCCGAGGACGTAAAGCCATGGGTCTTACCATGAAGCGACGCCCAGGCGGCCCACTTCGGTCGGGGTCGGCCGGGAAACGGCTTGCTGCCCCTGCCGTCGGGTACACAGCGATTTGATGAGGGTGACCTCAGCAGCGTCCGATACCCAGTGAAAGCGATGTGTTCGTGACCCGTCTCGACGGCTCTGGCGATGACCGTGTGGAGGGGCCGGGCGCTGGCCCGGACGCCGTCGCGCTGGAGATCGCGGACGCCGTGGAGAGTCTCACGAACCTGTGGTCGCTGGCCGCTCAGGAAGCGCCCCTGCGCCTGTCCCTCCACCAGCTCCGCGCTCTGCGGACGCTGGAGGCGGCACCTGAGCTGAACCTCACCGCTCTGGCCGAGCGGCTGCACATAGGGCTGCCCACGGCCAGCCGGCTGTGTGACCGGCTGGAAGCGGCGGGAATGCTGGAACGCGCACTGCACCCGCGGAATCGCCGTGAGGTACGGCTGAGCCTCACCGCGCAGGGACGACGGGTGCTGGACGACGTGGCGTCGCGCCGGGCCCAGGCACTGACGGCTGCGCTGACGGCCTTGCAACCGGCGGAGCGGTCGGCCCTGCGTCGGGGGCTGAAGGCTTTACTCGCCGCTCAGAGAAGGGTATCGCCCGCTCCGGACGAGCCGCCTGGCAAGCGGTGACGGGGCTGGTCCAGGAACTCTGGACCGGCCCTGCCGACGGCCCTGCGAGTCCTCCGGTCCGCTGATTCCGTCGCGGTCTCGTGCGGCGGGCTCCGCGGGCCGCGCTCAGGACCTGGCGCGGTGGGCGCCCGCCGCCGAGGTCCCCGGTCGCCGAGCGGAGGCCGCGGGCGCCGGCTCCCAGGCGGCCGCCAGGCTTCATGTGAGCAGACTGCTCGGACAGGGTCTCTTCGACCATCGCCAGGAGCGGGGCGGCCCGGAGTCGGGCCCTCCGCGGACGGGAGCGGTGCAGGGTCATCCCGGGACCGGCATCGGCCGCATGCCGGTCCGTGTCTCCTGTCAGGGGCTCCGGAGCGGAGCGGTGCGGCACAGAAGGACGCACACGTCGTCGTCGCGCTCCGACTCATGGACAAGGGGTTTGAGGAGGGACTCCGCGCTCGCGTCGAGGTCTTCGAGGTCGGGTTCGTCCAATGCTGCCAGGGTCCGGGCGAGCAACTCAATCCCGGCATCGATGCCTTGGGCACGCCGCTCGACCAGGCCGTCGGTGTAGAGCACCAGCGTGGAGCCCGGTTCGATCTCGGTCGTACGGTCCTCGTACTCGAAGGGGATCGGGACGCCCAGCATGACCCCGGGCCTGTCGTCCAGGACGCGGACGGCGCCGCCGGGAGCACGGACCACGGCCGGCGGGTGGCCGGCGGCGGCCCACGTCACCTGGAAATCGTCCGGTCTGAAGCGCGCGATCGTGGCAGTGGCGTAGAGGTTGGGCTGCTGGTGGCACAGCATGCGGTGCAGCCGTGTGAGGATCCGGGCGGGGCTGGTCTCGTCGATCGCGTACGCCCGCAGTGCCGTGCGCAGCTGGCCCATGATGACGGCGGCGCGCAGTCCGTGCCCGGTCACGTCTCCTATGACGGTCAGCAGGCTGCCGTCGGGCTGGAAGAAGGCGTCGTACCAGTCACCGCCGATGTTGAGGCCGCGGGTGGCGGGCAGGTACCGGGCGGCCAGGTGCAAGCCGTCCGCGGAGGGCAGGTCGGTGAGCTGGGCGCGCTGGAGTTCCTCGGCGGTGTCCCGGTGCTGTTCGTAGCGCAGGGCGTTGTCCAGGGCGATGGCCACACGGCGGGCCAGTTCGAGCAGCATGACGCTGGTGTCGGCGTCGAAGCGGTCGCCGGGTGCCGTGAGCGTCAGGACACCCAGGGATCGCCGCACGGTGAGGGGGATGCACAGCAGAGGCCGGTCCGGCGACAGGGCGGAGGGCGGGCGGTCGTCGATGCCGGGCAGGTCGCCAGGGTGCGGTCCGGCGTGCTGCGGGCGGTCGGTGCGGGCGGCGGCCACCGCGGCGGCGGAGTGGAGGTCGTTTCCGGCTGTCTTCTCGTCTTCGTCGAAGAGCCACACGTCGACCTGGCTCGCGTACTCCGGAACGAGGAGGTCGGGCAGGCGGCGCACGATGTCCCGGTGATCGAGCGACGCGGTGACGACCGCGCTGGCGTTGGCGAGGAAGGTCAGCAGGCGTCGTGCCTTCTCCGCCTCGCCGCGCGCGGCTCGTTCCGCGTCAAGCAGTTCCTGTTGGGTCAGCGCGGCGGCGTCCAGTTCGGCGTGCAGGGCCAGCACGCCCTGGTTGGTCTGGTGCAGTTCCTCACGGTGGAGCTGGAGCAGCTTCTCCGACTCGTCCAGCTTCTGCAGAACCGCCGCGGTCTCCTCGTCCGCTGCCAGCAGAGCTTCGGCGGACGCGGTCGCGGTGGCGTCGGGGTGCGCCGGGCAAGGCGGGTCCTGTGTCAGGGGACCGGGGCAGGAGAGGGCCAGGCGCCACGGCGAGGCCTGTCCCGGGGACGGCGTGGCCGGTTGTACGGCAGCCTGTACGCGTACGGGCTTGTCCGGGGCTGATTGCCGGACAGTGAGGGTGAGTTCGGCGCCGCCTTGGCCGAGAGACTTCCGCAACTGTGCGGTGAGGGCGGTGAGGAAGCGCGCCCGTCCGATATCGGGCGCGCCCAGGGAGGCCGTGAGGTGTGCCGCGAAGCTCCGAGCTCGGGCGGCCTCGGCGGGTGTGGTGATCTTCCGGATGTCAGGCGGGATCATGGCGTCGGTCCACGGGGTCGGAGGCCAGGACGGCCACGCTGGTGTCGTCGCGCACTGGGTTGGCGGCACTGCTGGCATCGCGCAGGATGGTCGCCGCGACCACTGCCGGTTCATGGGCGAGGAGGCCGAGATCGTTCGGCGGTATCCATCGGCTGGGCAGACCGTCGCTGTGCAGGACGAGCAGGTCACCGGGCCGCCAGGGCCGGCGGCGTACGGGCACGGACGCCGGGAACTGGGCGCCGACGATGCCCGGGTGGGAGACCAGGTGGTCCCATGAGTCGCCGGCGTGCAGGCGGGCTCCGATGTTGCCGACGCCGGCGAAGGCCAGTTCTCCGGTGTCCGTGTCGACTTGTGCCACCGCGACTGCCGCGCCGCGGGTGGGCCGAAGGGCCGGGTGCATGTGGCGCAGGATCTCCTCCGGTGGCAGGTGGGCCGAGCGGTGCAGCTCGTCGGCGGCGGCGCTGGACGCGTGCGCCGCGTGCGCGCCGTGGCCGAGGCCGTCGGCGAGGATCAGGGTGAGGCGGCTGCCCGCGCGGGCGCAGCTCCAGGCGTCTCCCGAGTGCTCGGCGTGGCCGAGGGGAACGTTGATCCCTCCCGCTCTCGGGCCCTGCCGGTTCCCTTCCCGACGCGTTGCCGGCTCCTGGTCGAAGCGGGCGACCGCGACGGTGCCACGGGAGGTGCTGTACAGGTCGAAATCGCTGGCTATGCGCATGCACGTACCCAGGCCGGCGCCGAGTGACGCCTCGCTGGTCGAATACCCGTCGCGCAGGGCCGCGGTGATGTCCGGGATGCCCGGGCCGTAGTCGATGGCTGCCACCTGCACGGCGGGGGCGCGGGTGGCTCCAGGCCGGTCGACGAGGTCGATCAGGACCCGACCGCCGCTGGCGTGCTTGACCAGGTTGGTGGCCAGTTCAGTGGCGACCAGGGCGGCGACCGCGGTGCGGTGCGGGTCGAGACGGGCATGGGCGCTGGCCGCCTCGACCGCCACCCGGACGTCCCGTACGCGGGTGGAGTCGTGCACCGGGATGTCCCAGACGCGTCCCATCACGCCCCCGGCCGTGCCGCGGGTACGCCTGTGGTCCAGGCGATGACCGTGACGGTCGTGCCCCGGCCCGGCTCGGTGTCGATCTCGAACTCGTCGACGAGGCGCTTGGCACCGCTGAGACCGAGCCCCAGGCCGCCGCCACTGGTGTACCCGTCGGTCATGGCAAGCCCGACGTCGCGGATGCCCGGACCGCTGTCGGCGAAGGTCAGCCGCAGACCCCGGCTCACGCCTCGGTTCAGTGGCGTGATCTCCACGTGTCCGCCGCCGCCGTGGACCAGGGTGTTGCGGGCCAGTTCACTGGCGGCCGTGACCAGCTTCGTCTGCTGCACCAGTCCGAAGCCGAGGTCGGCCGCGCTCTGGCGTACGTGCTGGCGCACCCACGCGAGGTCCGCGTCCGAGCGGATCGGCAGGCTTGTCTCGACGGCGGGGTCGGAAGCCGGCATCACGTCGCCCTCTCGCGTGCGGTCGAGGCGCCCGGCGTGGACGTTCCAGCAAGGATTTCCAGGGCGCGGTCGACGTCGAGCGCGGTGGTCAGTCCGGGCAGGGTGAGGCCCAGCTCGACCAGGGTGATCGCCACGGCCGGCCGCATGCCGGCGACGACCGTGCGGGCCGCCAGCAGACTGGCGCTGGCCGCGATCTCGGCGAGGATCCGGCCAAGAAAGGAGTCGACGACCTCCACACCGGAGATGTCGATGACCACGCCGGTCGCCCCGCTGCCGGCGATTCGGTGACTGATGTCCTGCTGGAGTTGCTCGGCCATGCCGTCGTGCAGCTCACCCTGAAGGCTGACCAGCAGGGTGTCCCCCAGCGCCAGGACCGGCACCACGGTCGCGTGGCCCGGGAAGGGAGCGGTCACCGCATGCTCGCACGGGGAGAGACCTCGATGCCCAGCCGGCTGAGGGCGTAGGCGAGGGCGTCGGCGAGTGAGGCGCGGGTGAGAACGGAACTGAGATCGATGCCGAGTTGCACGATGGTCTGTGCGATGGCCGGTCGGATGCCGGAGACGATGCACTCGGCGCCCATCAGCCGCGCCGCGGCCACCGTCTTCATCAGGTGCTGCGCGACGAGCGAGTCGACCGTGGGCACACCGGTGATGTCCAGGATGGCGTATCGGGCCCGCTGGTCCACGATGCCCGCCAGCAGGGACTCCATGACGACCTGACTGCGGGCGCTGTCCAGCGTGCCGATCAGCGGTACGGCGACGACGCCTTCCCACAGGCTGATGACCGGCGTGGCCACTTCGAGCAGCTGCTGCCGCTGCCGTGCGATCAGCTCCTCGCCCGAACTCAGCGCCGTCTGCATCACCACCAGCCGCAGGGTGCCCATCAGGGCCGTCAACGCCAGCAGGCCCTCGGCCGCCTCGGGCGTTGAGGGGTCGGAGTACTCGCCCCGCAGCAACTCGGCCGCCGGGGCCCGCAGGGCGGTCACCTCGTCCGCGATCCGGGCCGGACTCCATCCCGCCCGGGTCTGACTACCGGACATGCGTCCCAACTGGTCGCGCACGCCGTCGAAACCGGACGAGGTGATGTCCTCCAGGCGTCCGGACAAGGCTACGTCGGACAGCGCGTCCACCACTGCCTTGCACGCCTCCACCGCTTCTTCGCGCGATACGGTGAACACCGTCCGGAAGAGCGGCGCATCGGCCCAGCGCTGAGCGATCTGCTCCCGGCGGCGCTTCAGGAAAATCCCCAGCCGGCGCGCCGTCGACTCGACCGCCTCCTGCTCCGACACCTTCATCGCCTCCTCCTGTACAGGGCCGTCGATCGACCACGCCTGAGACTGGATCATTGCCTCATGGCAAACGTTAGCGTCGACGGTCTGGTGCGAACAACACGGGATCGCTACACATCAAAGTGCCCGGGCGATCCGGTCCGGGGTCAGGTGCCGTGCCAGTCGAGGCAGACGACGAGCGCGTCGTCGTCGGGGGCGCAACGACCGCGGTGGCCGGTCAACTCCCGCAGGATGGCGCGCGGGACATCGGCGGCCGGCAGCAGCCGAGTGGCCTGGATCGCCCGGGCAAGGGCGACATCGCCGTACGCCTCACCCTTGGGGTCGGCGACCGCGTACACCCCGTCGCTGACGAACACGAGCCGGTCACCGGGCTCGACTTGGAACTCCTGAGCCACGTAGTCGGTCTCCTCGAACATGCCCAATGGAAGCTGCGCCTCGAATGTGACGTGTTCCACCGTGCCGCCGCGCAGCCGCAGCATCTGCGGCGAGCCGGCGTCCACCACCTCGGCGCGGCCCGTCGCGAGGTCGAAGTCGAACATCAGCACCGACAGGTAGCCGCGGCCCCGGTAGTGGGCGTACACCGCCTGGTCCGCCAGGGCGGCCTGGTCGTCGATGGCGAGCCCGGCGCGGCGTGCGTTGCGCAGGGCGTTGATGGCCAGGTTCGTCAGCAGGGAGGCTTCTATTCCCTCCCCCATGCCGTTGGTGACGTACAGCGTCAGGCGGTCGGCCGTGGCGGACCAGTCGAAGTTGTCACCGAAGATCGCGTACGCCGGCTCCAACTGCCCCGCCAGTTCGTACTCTCGGCGGGAGCATGAGCGTCCGGGCAGCAGCTGCCACTGCATCTCGGCGGCCAGGGTGAGCCGGTCCTTGCGCCGCGCCTGCACGTAGATGTCGGTGTCCCGCTCCGCGACGAGCAGCTCGTGGCCGAGCACCTCAGCGATGTCGGAGAGTTCACCGAGCAGTTCCCGGACCCCGCCCCTGCGCGCGAGGGTCACGGACAGCACTCCCTGCCGGTCCCCGCGCACGCTGACCGGCAGGTGCACCCGCACGCGGCCGCCGGAAGCGGATTCGACGACCGGTTCCTGGGCACCGAAAGCACGGCCCGCCGCACTGTTGTGCACGGACACCGGCTCCTCGGTGTTCGGCAGCACCGACACAGGCTGAAGCACCGTCAGCCCGTAGTCGGCCATCAGCAGGTCGACGGACTCCGCGCCGTACTGCTCGACCAGCACGCGACGGACGGCGTCGAGCAACTCGTGGGATGCCGCTGTGCGCAGAGCCCGCTCAGCGGTCACGTATCTGTTCACGGTGGTAAACACACCAATCCTTCGGCGGACACGTACCGGCCTCGCTCGCGAGGAGGCCGCTCGGTAGCCGCGCCAAGCCGTTCAAACCATCTGTTGCCGTTGCGGGTGCCTAGTACGCTGGCGACCGTCCCAGTGCCTGCGAGAGTGTGACAGTGACCGCATTCCGTCCCCGCCCGGAACCCCTCGAGGTCGCCCGAGTGACCGCGACGGCCGGAGAGTTGCTGGAAGTCCTGTGGGGCCGGGCCTCCACCGCGCCGGCGTCGGCGTCGCAGATGCGGGTGCTGTTGACCCTGGAGCACCAGGACGGTATCAACCTGCGCGCCCTGTGTGACGCGCTCTCCTCCGCGCCCCCCGCGACCAGTCGGCTCTGTGACCGGCTGGTCGCGGCCGGCTTCGTCGAGCGCGTGATCGGCAAGGCCGACCGGCGCGAGATCCGGCTGCACCTCAGCAAGCGGGGCCGCGCCTTCCTCGACGAACTTCGCACGCGCAGGGAGCAGGAGCTGCAGACGGTGCTGAGGCTCATGCCCGTCGGCAAACGAGCGGCGCTGCTGGAGGGGTTGGAGGCGTTCTGCGACGCGGCGACACTACAGATGGACGACAAAGACGCGCGGACCGGCGACCGCACGGCCTGAACGCCGGGTCGCGCCACCGGGTCTCCCGACCCTCCTGGGCGTCGATGGGTGGTGCGCGGAGCGGTTGCCGTCCGCCGGAACATTCCACATCCCTCCTCGTGCGGTACGGCACGGCTGGTTGGTCGGTCTTCGGTCATTGTTCCCGCAGGGCAACGAACGCCTTGGGGGCTTTCACGGCTTCGGATACCCCCAGACCGCCGTCGATCGACCTGCGGACTCACCTGTAAGTGGAACGCGTCTGATCCCGGCCCTGCCGGGTAAGCGGACAAAAGCACCCATTGAGATCGGAGGTGAGTGATGGTGCCCTCCTTCATGGAGGATGTGCACCGGTCCGCCAGGAGCCCTCGAACAGCCGAGGACGCACGGGGTATCACGCGGATCTTCCTGTCCGTCCTGGAGCCCGACGACTCCGCTCAGGCGGAAGCGATACTCCTCGCGGTGTCGGAGCTCGTCGCGAACGCCATCCGGCACGCCGGCGGAGTGACCGGCTTCGGACTGCGGGCGGACGAGGAAACCGTGACCGTACGGGTGGCGGACGCCAGCCCCACGCCTCCTCACCGGCGCAACACGCCGCTGTGGGAGCCCGGCGGATTCGGCTGGCCGCTGGTCTTGGAACTGGCGCAAGAGGTACGAGTCAGCACACACAGGTCCGGCAAGACGGTAGAGGCCGTGCTCGCGCTGGCCCACTGAGCCCGGCGCTCCACACCGAAGGAGGCCGGTGCCAACTCCGCCGCCCTCCAGATCTCCAGCGCCCTCTCCGACGTCGTGCTGCTCGCCGCGACCGGCGCGGCCTTCGCCTCCCTCGGCGACGGCCGACTCCGGTTCCCAACCGACCGCCTTCCTTCGCCCCACGGGGCCGCACCCATGAACGCCCCTCCGGCCGGCCCGAGGACGACCGGCTACAGTGCGCGAGACGGCAGCCTGGTCAGGTGGTCGCCGGCGTGGACGACGTCACCGCCGAGTCCTCCGGCCTGGCAGGCCATCGCGCCCACCTCGCCGGAGCCTTGGACGGCGCCGACCCCGACCTGCCCGTCCTGCTCCTGGCACACCAGCCCAAGTTCGTCGACCGGGCGGCAGCCGCCGGCGTCGACCTCCAGTTCTCCGGCCATACCCACGGCGGCCAGATATGGCCCTTCCACCACCTGGTCCGCATCGACCAGCCCGCCCTCGCCGGCCTCAGCCACCACGGCACCCGCACCCTCCTCTACACCAGCCGCGGCACCGGCTTCTGGGGCCCGCCGTTCCGCGTCTTCGCCCCCAGCGGGATCACCCCCGGTGCCGGCGAGGCAGCCGTCGACGAGGTCAGGGCGGAGCTGGATGTGGCGCAGACCTCGGCGGAGGGTGCGTTCCGAGGTGCTCGTCGTCGGTGAAGGCGGTGTTGGCCAGTGGAACGCGCCGTAACAGCGACGAGACACCCTCGACCGGATTCAAGTCCAGTACGTGTGACGGAAGTTGCCAGCCAGTCGTGTGCGGCTGCGTACCCACGCATCCCGGCAGCCCGGTGCGTGTGGAGAGGGTGGTACGCGAGCTGATGCCCGTTTTGCTACTTCGGTTGGGTGCAGATCCCTTCAGGGGACCGCACCTTTACGGATAACTGGAACATCGCAGGTCGCGCTCCCCCGGCGCTGCGGCCAGGCGTGGCAGGTTACTCCTTGTCGATGGTCTGCAGCTCGACGGGCCGGTCGGCCACGTCCATCGTCTGCGGCGTGGCCAGCAGCTTGTTCAGCCCAAGGGTCAACTGCACCACGAACACGCTCAGTAGGACGGCCAGGGCTATTCGGACCAGGCTGTAGCCGGCGTCGACGTTCGCCGCGGTCTCGTAGTCGCCGGGCGTTTGGAGGTTGGAGTTGGTCACGAACGAGACGTAGACCGCGGCGAAAACCGACAGGAACCACGCGCCGTAGGTCCAGACGACTCCGCGGCCGCCTGGCAGGGCCCTGATCCAACCCAGCCCGATGTCGGCGCGTGACATGGCGTTCGCGTGGCCGGCGCGCGCCCACCGCTGGTAGGCGTACCAAACTGCCATGAAGACTACGAAGCGCAACATGCTCGTGGTGTTGATCGTTTGGAGTGCGCTGTGCAAAGCCTGCCGGTCATAGCCGTTGTTAGCGGCGGCCAAGGCCCATTGGTGGGCCCGCGTGCGCTCGGCGTAGAACCGCACAGCCTCGGCGACGATGGATACCGCGGCTGCGGCCAGCACCATAAGCAGTGGGCCCGACAGCGAGACCCGCCCGGGACTCACCTTGGACTGGACCAGCAACGCCGCCTTGTCGTTGCGCCCCCGACGCTGAGGCGGCTTCGACAAGTCGCTCTCCTGCTGACAGACCGGACACAGTCCTTTGATCCCGTCAAAGGCAACTCCGCGCTGCCGACACTTCCGGCACGTCAGTAGCATCCCGCGCCCCCCTCCTTGCTTGATCGCGGTTGAATTGAGCGCCGCATCCTATTGGGCCCGCCAGAGACGCGTCGATACCTCTAACGCAGTGAAGATCGAGAATGGGTGCAGATCCCCTGAGGGGACCTGCACCCATTTCGGTTGGTGCGGGCGGCCTGGCCGTGGGCTCGATGGACGGCTACGGCCGCGGCCGGACAATCCCTGCTCGGTCTCGATCAGAATCCCGCTCTCGGCCAGCCGCTTGAGCTTCAGGCGGACATTGTTCACGTGGTCGGGCGCGATCTGCACGTCCATCGCCTCGCACACCGCCCGCGCCCGCAACGGGGAGCCGGCCGCGGTGAACACCGCCATGATCTCCTGGACGGCCGGATGGTCTGGCAGCTTCGAAGCTTGGACCAGCCAGAGAGTGTTGACAGGTCGTCGTAATCGTTGGAGGTCTCTCGGGACGGCCAGGTGCCACAACCACCACTCCGGTGACCTCTCGTCGGACCGTCCACTACTGTCGAACGCGACCGAGCCTTGCCGCTGAATACGTGACAGCGTTGCAGGTGGTGGAGAACGGATTGGCGTCGCGTCCCCGTCGCGCCGAAGACCGGCGCGGGAATCGTCGCCACACGTGACCCCAGGCAGAGGCGGCAC
Organism: Streptomyces sp. NPDC031426; assembly: GCF_055581585.1. Classification (NCBI taxonomy): domain Bacteria; kingdom Bacillati; phylum Actinomycetota; class Actinomycetes; order Kitasatosporales; family Streptomycetaceae; genus Streptomyces; species Streptomyces sp. NPDC031426. The sequence continues at coordinate 37,726 of NZ_JBVIJE010000025.1, read as the reverse complement.
ACCAACCCACGGGCCCCCTCCGATGTACGTCGTCACCGATCGGCGGGGTGAGTCGACGGCAGACGATACGTTCGTGGTGGCGGAAGGACACCTCGTGGTGCAGCTCAGCGGCGGTGGACGCTGACGGCGTAGCCGCCGCCGTCGTAGGGGTCGGCGTCCCAGGTGGCGAAGCGGTCGACGAGCGTGAGGCCGGCCGTGGCGCAGCAGTCGTCGTACTCGGGCAGCGTGATGCTGGGCGGCAGGGGCAGGTGGGCTTCGTCCAGTCCGAAGCCGGCCACCAGCAGACCGCCCGGGCGCAGGGCCGCGGCCAGGCGTTCGACCACCGTGGCCTCGGTGCCGGCGGCCAGCAGCGGGAAGATGTTGCCCGCCGCGACCACGAGATCGAAGTAGGCTGCGACACCGAGCGCGGCCGGCTCGAATTCGGCCAGATCGGCCTGGAACCAGGGCAGCTCGGGCGCCTGTTTCCGGGCCACTGCCAGCATCGACGCATCGAGGTCCACCCCGACACACTCGTACCCGAGACGCGCGAGCCGGATCATGACCCGGCCGGTACCGCACCCGGCGTCCAGCACCCGTGCTCCGGCGGGCACGAGCGACGCGCAGAACCGCGCCTCACCGTGCATGTCCTTCCCGCTACGGGCCAGAGCCGCGAACCGTGCAGCGTAGTCCTGTCCGGACGTGCCCCCGGTCAACTCCTTCCAACGGCTCATGCGGTCCAATATAGGGCGCCGTGTACGCTCGACGATGCGACTGAGTCCGCGGCGCTGAAGGCCGTCGCCGAGAAGGACGGGAGGGCAGCACGCGTCGGCGTGGCGACGTCATCAGCACAACCGACACCGGGCCGGCGGCGGCGACGTCTGCGCCCCGGTCCGAGACCCGACCTGCGTCTCGGGGCAGAGTGTGAGGCCGATCGGATCCTCGACACCGTCGTGAGCCGACCGGACGAGCACACCGGCCACGGGCGGCAGCTGACGGGAACCGCTCGCAACCGTCGAACGAGCCGGGAACCACCGCATGGCACTGCGACGCTCAAGGGCCGGCCGTCCGAGTCCGTTCCTCCCACGGTTCGTCAAACCCTCCTCGCCCGCTCCTGCGGGGAAGCCCGCCCTCGAGTCAGCACCGGCCGCAGCGCGGCCGTCGCAGCCGCGGACGACATCATCACGCACCGACGCCGACTGATCCTGCTCATGACCGCGTCGGACCCACCGGCAGGAAGCCGTTGGTCGGACCGCTCAGCCACTCAAAGGAGAGCCGGAAGTTTAGCCCGCGGGAATGATTCCCAGGCGCCGCAGGGTGAACCACGCAGCGTGACTCCGTGTCTGCGGTTGTCGCCGGCGTACGGCCGTTAGCGTCGGCTCCTGTGCCGCTGAGCTATGTATGCGTGAACCTCAAACCCGGAGTGGGGAAGACGATCAGCGCCGTCTGGTCGGCCTACGCGCCGCACACTTCGGGCCTGTCACCCTTGCTGGTGGACAGCGACCCGCTTTCTTCCGCCGCCGCGTTGGAGCGAACTGGCGGGCGTTTTTCCGTTCCCCGTGCTCGCCATGCTCGACGCCCCGCAGCTGGAAGACCACGCCCACATCGCCCGGGGCGTCATGCGGCAGGCAGGCGAGTGGATCGTGCCCGTCACCCCGACCCCGATCGAGCCGGACCGCACGGCGCCCGTCGACCGCGAAATGGATGACATGCAGTCCCTGCCCTCCCAGTCGGCCCGCACCGCCGTCCTGCTGAATCTCGCGAATCGTCCCGACACCACGCGTACCGGTCCCGAATCCGACGCACGCGAAGCCCTCACCGAGCGTGGTCTCGAGTGTTGCCCACCCATATCCAGCGGCTCGACGTGTACCCCCAGTCATTCCGCAGCCCCGTCAAGGTGAAGGGTACGGCGTACACCGCCGCTCCCGCCAAAGCCACTCGGCTGGATACCCGCTACGTCAAGGTGATCACCGAACGGGACCGCCTTTGCCCATGCACTCACCGACTGGGCCGGACAACCGCTCTCAGCCCTCGTGCGCGCCGACGGGGCAGTCCTACGACCACTGTTACGCACGGGTAAGGCCTTGCAGTTTTCCCGATGGTGAGGGAGCCTCAGGCGCGCACGCCGTCCCGTCTCACGCAACGAGTTGTAAATCTAGCAACATGAGGCAGAGCTCGGTCGAGGCGGTGTGCCCTCAGTCCGGGAGAGAGAAGGGGTCTTGTCGATGCGGAAGGCGAAACGCCTTGTCGGGGCAGTTTGTGCGGCACTGCTGGCGGGAGCGGCGTCCGGAGTGGCCGACGCCGCTCCTCGCCCGCACGATGAGGGCAGGGGCCGCCTCGACCACATCTTCGTGATCATGTTGGAGAATCACTCGAAGGACGGCGTCATCGGCGATCCGGACGCCCCCCGTATCACCCGGCTCGCCCGCACATATGGGATGGCCGACCACTACTTCGGGGTCACCCACCCGAGCATGCCCAACTACCTCGCGGCGACGGCCGGTGACACCTTCGGCATCCAGGACGACGAGGACGAGAACGTCACTCGCCTCACCGCCCGCAACGTTGTGGACCAGTTGGAGGAACACGGCAGGACCTGGGCGGCGTACATGGAGGACCTGCCGACGGACAAGCAGGCCCGCTTCGGCCCCGTGGTGAACGGCAGCCAGGTCCATCTGTACGCGCGCAAGCACAACCCCTTCGTGCTCTTCAACGACATCGCCGAAAACCCGGCCCGGATGGCAGCGGTGAAGCCTTACAGCGCGCTCGCCGCAGATCTGGCGAGCGGTGACATCCCGGACTTCGCATGGCTCACGCCGAACCAGTGCAACGACATGCACGGCGGAGTGAACGTCGCGGTACCCGGTCACCCCGAGACGCCCTGCCCGTACGCCGGGTCCCCGGGCGACGCCAACGACCAGGCCCTCAAGGGGAAGTCCGACGTCTGGGTCCAGCAAGCCGTCGACACGATCACGCACTCTGCGGCCTGGAAGGAGAACAGTGCGATCTTCATCGTCGCCGACGAGAACGACTGGATCGGCGGCGAGGACAACGGCGGATACGAAAGCGCCGATGGCTGCTGCGACTCCCCGTACGTGCCGCTGCACGACGTCCGCCTCAACCCGGACTACCCCGCCTCCACCACCCCATCGAACTGGCCCGGTGGTCCCTACGGCGGCGGTCTGAGCCCGGCCGTGGTCATCACCAGCCGCGGTCCGCGCGGTGCCGTGAGCCACACGCCGTACAACCACTACTCCCTGCTGCGCACCGTCCAGGACAACTGGCGCCTCGGCCACCTGCGGTACTCCGGTGACACCGAGGGCGGCGTCCTGCCGATGACGGACCTGCTGACCAGGCGTTAGCTCACGGCGGTCTTGTCCTCGCACGTCGCTCGCCCCGCCGCGACACGTGGTTCCGACGGCCCGTGACACGGCCGCCCTCCATGCTTCGAGGCCGGGCAACCGAGCATGCCGGCAAAGCCGTTCAGCACGGGTTCTTCGGCCGAAGCCCCCGCCGTGCCGGCGAGCCGGCACCGGCGGGAAGGCACCGGCGCGGGGCTGTGCGACGGCTCACGGATGGGCCCTCGTCGAGGCGCGGTACGGTGCCCATCCGGCCGACCCGGGACACCCGCCGCGCCTTCCCGACGGGAAGTCAGCCGCACGTCCGCGTGCCCGCCGACGCGCTGACGGCTCCTTCCCCTGTCGGGCCGGAACGGCAGCGGGTGTCCTGGCCTTTTCTGTCCCTGGGCTCGGGCCGGTTCCTCAGGCGTGGGGAACCAGGTTGTGCTCGGTGCCGGGGCGGTCCATGTCGGTGTCGGCGTACAGCGTGGTCTCGCCGTCGGATTGATATCGGCGATGCGGTGGATCACGGCTGTTCCAGCTTGGTGACGGTGGCCGGCGCCGGCTACTCGGGGGTTGCCAAGAAACCGCGTCGGCCGAACGTGGGCCGATGGTCGCCTCGCGGTCGGGTGGCGATGGTGGCCAGCCCGGCGGTGCCCGCCTACGACCCTGTCGACCTGCGCAGATGGCTCCGATGGAATCGGTGAGCCTCGTGTGGTGGGGGCGGTGCTGGTTGTAGTGCCGGATGTACTCGGCCAGGACCGCTTGGACGGGGGCCTCGTTGTAGATCAGGATCCGGTCGAGGAGCTCGCGCCGGAGGGTGCCCACGGCTCTCTCACAGATCGCGTTCGCTCTCGGTGCCTGCGGCGGGCTGAGCAGGATCTGCACGTCGTCGGCCTGGAAGACGGCGTCGAAGGCGTCGGTGTACTTCGCATCCCGGTCCCGCGGCAGAAAGCGCAGCGAGTCCATCCGGCACCCCAACGTCATGGCGAGATTCCTCGCCTGCTGGACGGCCCACTGCGCGGTGGGGTGGGCGGTGACGCCGGCGAGGTGTAGTCGGCGATCGGGGAGTGGATCACGGAAATCTCGCCTTTCCTCGATTTAGGTCAGAATCTGACCTCTATGGCCCCTAGCGTCTTCCTTGCCCGGCGGAACACAAACCACGGAAGGCAGCGACCATGAGCGAGACCATGACTGTCAACGAACTGGCCACCCACGACCCGGCCGATGCGCCGACCGCCACCGGCGAGCGCGCCGACTTGTTGGAGGCGCTGGCCAAGCAGCGGCACTTCCTGCGTTTCACCACCCGCGACCTCACCGACGGGCAGGCCGGGCGCCGGACCACCGCCAGCCAGCTGTGCCTGGGCGGCCTGATCAAGCATGTCACTGCGGTCGAGCGAACCTGGGTGCAGTTCGTCCTCGACGGCCCGTCGGCAATGCCCGACTTCACCACCATGACCGAGGCCGACTGGGCCCGGCGGGCCGACGAGTTCCGGATGCTGCCCGGCGAGACGCTGGCCGGCGTGCTCGCCGACTACTCCGAGGTGGCCCGCCGGACCGATGAGCTGGTCGTCACCCTGCCCGACCTGGACGCCACACAACCGCTGCCGAAGGCCCCATGGTCCGAGTCGGGCGCGCGATGGTCGGCCCGCCGGGTGCTGATGCACATCATCGCCGAGACCGCCCAGCACGCCGGCCACGCCGACATCATCCGGGAGTCCCTGGACGGCGCCAAGACCATGGGTTAGCCAGCGACACGCCCTGTGACCCCGCAAACGCCTTGCCCCATGATCCGCGGGTCAGGGCGTCGGGCGAGCCAGCTGACATCTACGCCATACATCAACGGGCGCGGGCGGTTCTCCCGTCGCTGGCAGGTGCCGAGGAACTCGGCTGCCCTGCAGCCGCGCGAAGGGGGTCATGCCAGAACCGCGCCAGGTTGTGCGGGGAACCACGGGGAATGGCGGGGAGCAGGTCGGCGGCCAGTCAGATGCTGTAGCTGCTCCGCCGCAGGCCAGCCCAGCAATGGCCCGTCGAAGACCCAAGCTTCCCAAGCTGAGGGCGCTGATGGGACATCACGCGCTCAGGGGTTGCTTCCCCTCGTTAAGGGGCACTCGCCCTGTTGCGTGGAGGTAATGAGATGAGCGCCGGAGAGAAGGCCAAAGCAAAGGCCGAACAGGTGGTAGGAAAGACCGTTCGAACACTGGCTCACGCCGTACACAAAGATGATCTCGCAGCAAAGGGTGCAGCCCTCGAAGCGCGGGGCAAGATGCGGGGCGCGAAGGAAGGGGCCAAGGGCTCCTTCAAGCACTAAAAATGTCACCACCTCCGAGGGTGATCTAGCGGCGGCAGCTGAACCGGTCCGAGACCGCAAGCGTGCTGCGATCATGCAGTCGCGTTGCGGTCACGGTGGAGTCCGCCCTCCAGAACCGCCACCGCTTCCGCAACGGTGTCATGAACGGCTGGCAGTTGATCCACGCCGGTCATCTCAAGCACCCGCCTCAATACCGGTGGCGCACGCGCCAGGGCAAGGGCCGTCCCGTTGCTCGCTGCGATCCGCTGGGCCGCCAGGAGAGCGTTGAGGCCCCCAGAGTCGCAGAACGTCACCCCCGGACAGGTCCAGGACGACGCGGGGATGTCGAGTGGCTATGAGGTCATCCAAAAGCGCCTGATAGATGGGTCTGGTCAGGTAGTCCATCTCACCGATGACCTCTGCCTACCAAGCAGCTACCTGCAAAGCTCCTCGCGATCGAGGGCATATCAGGCATGACCATCCACCGCTTCCCCAACCTGGGGCGCTGCAGGCCAAGCGCCCGCAGGTCATCCCCCGTCGATTGCTGCTGCCGTGCGCACCGTAAAGACGGAGGGGCGGACAGTGACTATCCGCCCTCCCAGTGCCTGCCCGCAGCGGCCAACCATCGCCGACCACACAGGGCGCCCTTGGAAAACGTGCACCTGTCCAGCATGCAGTGAAGATACGGCGCGGGCGACGGTCACGCACCGTGTCCACTGGCCGCGACCCCAGCGATATCTGCGTCTCGGCTGTCGATCCATCATCTGTCGTCTGCCTGTGGGAGGTTGGTGGGCCTCTTTGAACTTTGGCTAGGCGCGGCTGACGCTGACGCCGCCAACCAGGCCCCAGGCGTCGATCCGGACCGTCGGGCCACCCGGCTCGCTCGGACCATCGTCCTTCACTCCGCCCAGGCGCAGCCCGTGGACCTCCACCCGGACGTCGCGGCGGACCTTGAGGCTGACGCCGCCGATCAGGCTCAACTTGGTGATGCGCAGCTCGGTGCCGTCCGGGATGTCGATGTCCGTCAGATCGACGTCGGCACCACCGATGAGGGAAGCAGTGACGGTCCTCTCGTGGAGGGTGGCTCCTGCCAGGCGATGACCACCGATCAGGCTCACCTTGATATCGGTCTTCTGTGGGTTCTCCCCGTTGCTCTTCGTCATGAGAGGTACCGTACGGACGTCGACCCGCGAGCCCCAGTGCTCTGCATCCGGTATTGTATATGACAGGTGTCATGCCAGAGCCGACACCGAACCTGAGTGGAACGCAGCGGGCGTTCCTAGCCGAAGCGGCAGCAACCGGCCCCTCCAGCAGCATGGGCCTGGGTGACGGGGAACGGTCACATCGCGAAAATGGCCCGAACAGCTCCCACGTTCCCTCAAGAGTCGGTGGGTACCCACTGACGCACACCGTGGTCGTTCGTGCCGTACCAGTAGTGGGGCAGGCCCTTGATGCTGCTGGTGCGGAACGGGTGGCCGTGGTCGTCGATGCGGACCGTGCCGGTGCGGCCCTGGGATGACCAGTCGAGTTCCAGGTACCAGTTGCAGTCGTAGGCCTCGGTCGTCGCGGTGACCCGCAGCACCTCCGGGTCCTCGGCGGAGACGCGGTAGGGGAACTGCACCGCGGGGACGGGCTTTCCGCTGTCGTTGCCGGGGCGCGCGTGGGCGATCGGGCGGTCGACGTCCAGGTTCACGGAGAAGTTGCGGGGCGGCAGATCACTGCCGCAGCCCTGGCCCATGGCGTACGCGTTGCCGGTGACCGGGGTGCCGCGGCTGACGATACGGACCCGGAGGGCCGCGAGGACCACGGCCGTGGACGACTTCCCCTGAACCGCGATCTGCACCATCGTCTGCCGCCCAGGTACCGCCTGCTGCGTCGCTGCCCACACTCCGGCGTCCTGCTCTGCCGGCGGCGGGGGCACCTGGGCCGGCTCCTTCCCGATGACGTAGTCGTGCCCGCAACCGCCGTCCCAGATCTGCGAGTCGGCGGTCCACGCGAGCGGCACACCGGTTGGCACGGGGGCGTCGCTCTTCGTCTCTGCCGACGATCCGCCCTTCGACTCGGGGCTCCCTGAAGCCCGTACTCCTGTGGAGGGCGAGGCCGAAGAACGGCTGCGGGAGGGGCTGGCCGCAGTGGCCGAGGGGTGGTGTGACGTACCGCTTCCTGTCGTACGGGACTGACCGGGGGCCTTGGCGGAGTTGTCGTGAGACCGGTCGGCCGACAGCGCCGACATACTGCCCAGCGTCACCAGCAGTACGGTCGCCGTGGCTGTGCCGACGACGGTACGGCGACGGCGGTACCAGGGCTGTCCAGTTGAGCGGACCGCATCGCACTGGGCCGTCGACTCGGGACTGCCCGGTTCAGGAACGTCGGGAGCAGCCAGTGCGGCGTCGGGGGCGCCCGCATCGAGTCGCGGTGGTGAACCGCTCGTGCCGCCCCCGTCACCACCGATGCCGTCGGCGCCACCACCCACACTGCACGTGCCGCAACCCGCACGCCCCGCCGTCCGGCTGTCCGGACCCGAAGCCCACTCGTCCCCTGTCGGCTTCAGTGCCCCTTCGGTCTTTGTCGGCTCCGCTGCCTCCTCACCCGCCCTCGGCCGCTGTCGTGCCGTCACCGCGAGCAGCCACAGGCGGTGCAGATCGAGGCGTTCCTCCGGTGTTGCTCCGCAGAAGGCGGCGAACCGCTCCACCGGGGCGTAGTCCTGCGGGACCGTCTCGCCCGCGCAGTAGCGGTGCAGCGTGGAGGTGTTCATGCCGAGACGGCGGGCCAGGGAGCCGTAGCTCCGGTCCGTGCGGTCCTTCAGCCGGCGCAGCAGCGCCGCGAACTGCTCGACGTCGTCCTCGGTCGACACCGCTCCCCCAAACTCCCACGTGTCCCCGTATCTCAGGCGGTCCATATACCTGCACGTCAGATGGGCTGGGATGGTTCCACCCTCGCCGGGCGGGCGTCCGGCGTTGCGCGGAGCCGTCGTGACGGCTGATGCTCTTGGTGTCGCACCGACCAGGACCGGACCGGCCAGTCGGCGGCGGGCGACAAACGACACTCATGCACTCATTCATCCACGGGAGACACCCATGCCCCAGCGCACCCGAGCAGGCCCGCCCCTCGCACTCGCCGTCACGGGCTCGCCCTCGGCACGACGCTCGCCACACTGGCAAACGTCGCGGCCAAGGCGTCGGCTTCCTCACGGCGGCCCAACTCCCGTCGTATCCAAGCTCGTCCTGAACGGTCGGCAAGGTCACCGCCTGCGTACCGGAGGCGGTGGAACAGGACCGCTGTCTACGCATGGCGGTGGGCGGCGACAGCCCGGACCCGGTACCGGGAGCTCCGCACCGAACTCGACAGGAGCGACCGTCCGTCAGGTCAGCGTGCAGTTGTCCAGGACGGCTGTGGCGAAGGGGCGCTTCTCGCGGCCGAGCAACGGAGTCAAGTCCTGTGCGCACGCATCGAGAAGGCCGGCTCGGAGACCGAGGCCACGCTGAAGGACTACGGCACGCTGCCTGCCGAAGAGGGCAGGCACGGATACGGCCTGCACACGGTGACCCCCTGGGGCGTCTTTGACACCCGTCTCGCGACGTCGGGCATGCGGCGGTGAAGGCCTCCAAGAAGACGGCCGTCACGGGCCGTGGACAAGCTCCGCTGACCGCATGACCGGGGCCGCCCTCCGCCACGGGGGTGGGGAGGGCGGCCAATCGACCACTGACAGGGTTATTCGGCGCGATTCAGCAGGACTTGGTGTCGTCGATCGCGCCCCGAGCCGCGGCAGGGGGGAATGGGTCCGCGCAGCAGTAGATGTTCATGACTCCGGGGCAGCGCCCGCCGACCCGAAAAGGCGATAGCCACACGACGGCCCCGGCACGAAGACACCGGGCCGAGAGCAACCACATATGGACCAGAAAAGGAAGATGCACATGAACAGGAAGTCCCTCGCACACCGCCGTACGGGCCGCCGCGCGGCCGTCGCCGCCGGCCTCGTCCTGGCTGTCGGACTCGGTGTGTCGACACAGGTGTCGGCACAGGCATCCGTCCATGCCCCCGCAAAGTCGTCCGCCGCCGCACCGCAGTCCGTCAGCGGCACGAGCGGCCAAGTGGTGACCCGGGTCGCCGACTTCTACGGCGCGTACATCGACGCGATCGGCGACTACACGGACCCGGACGCCACGCTGGAAACGGTGCTCCGCAAGCACTACCTGACGCCCGACTTCGCCAAGCGACTGGCGGCCTGGGAGAAGAAGCACGCGGCGGACGGTGTCCTGCGTGCCCAAAACGTCCCGCGGAAGTGGACGGTGACCGACAACGGCGCCGTGGGTAACGGCCATGAGGTCATCGTCACCCTGACCTTCGGCAGCGGGCAGACGACGCAGAAGATCAAGCTTTTCGTGCTGGTGGAGCGGTACAACCACATCGTCGACATCGGCACCACGAGCAACCGCTGACAGCGGAGCCGCTCCACCCGGTCTGTCATACCCCTAATGCGGTGCTCACGCAAGAGCACCCTCCCGGGCCGTCCTCGGGCCGTGGAAGGGCGCTCAGCGACGACGAACGTCGACAGCTGGCGACAGCTCAGCAGCAGATCAGGGCCTTGATCGGTTAGACGGCCGCAGGTCACGGCCGACGGTGATCAGTTGTGGCTGAGCTGAGCTACAGGCCTTCGCGCTCAGCCAACGAACCATCAGGCCCCAGCATGTAAACGCGCGACGGCTGCATCGCTTCAACCGTCCTCCGTAGTGCCGATTCCTGCTCGGCACGAGCAGGCACATGCGGGTCTTGTACATGGAATCCGTACAACTCGATGGCCTCCGCGTCGACATCATCGGGCTGTGGACGGCCTTCCTGGATGAAGCCGCAGAGCGCACGCAACGCGTCCTCGCCCAGGTCCAAGGGGTGAAAGGCTAGGGGGTAGGACTCTTCCTCCTCGTCGGGCCAGGGGACGATGTTGGCCGGGCGGTCTCCAGCCCAGTAGGGCAACTCAAAGGGGAGCGGTTCGCCGATGTTCTCGATGGTGCCGCTGTCCGGGGACAGGCTCAGGGAGCGGACGAGGCGCCCGTCCTCCCAGACGGCGAACGCACCATAGCCTCACGCACTGACAACGGAGGAGACTCAGCCCGGCTGTCGGGCTGGGCCGTCCCCGGGTCGTGCGAGGCCGCCCGACGCCGACCAACGACGACAGAAGCCCACGGCATCTGAGCAGTTCAGAGCCGTGGGCTTCGTCAGTCCCGCTGGTCGGCGGGACCCGTGATCAGTAGACCGGCTATTGAGATCGCGTGGAAGGCTCAGACGTGTGACTGTTCGTCGGTGGCCGAGTGACGGCCTCCGTACGAGGTGACCAACGCGTCGGCGACGGCCGCCGCGTCTGCGTCGGCTATGTCCGCCGGGTACTCCGGCAGAAGGTCGTCCCAGACGGGCAGCCACGATCCATACAGCTGGGCCTGCCCCTCGGGTCGGGCGAAGAACCAGATGTGCAGGTGTGCAGCTCCGTCACCGATCCGGTAGACGTGAGCTCGGGAGATATGCGGTAGTGCCTGCACTTGGCGGACGATGTGAGTGGTGAGCACCCCGAGTTCGGCGGCCATTTCGTCGGACAGTTCCGCCATGTCGTAGTGATCGCGGGAGTACAGCATGAGCACCAGAGGCACACCGACGCCCTTGACCCGGGTCAGTCGCCAGCGTTCGTTGAACCAGATGCCTTCGTCTCGGGCGCGGCACACGTCACAGTTCGACGGGTCCTCGCCGTGTCGTTCTGGCTCGGGCAGAACGGGTGGTCGCAGCGGTGCGACGCGAAGTCCATCAGGCTCGAACGGGCTTATGTCCCAGCTGGTCATCCGTGCCAGCGGAAGCCGAAGCTCACCATCCGCGGCCGCACGTGCATGGTCGTAGAACTCATCAGGTCGCAAAGCCATGATCGGAGACTAATTCGTTGGTAACAGCCCTAGAGACGGCAGGGTGCCGTTCCCGGGGTGTTCGAGTAGTGAGGGCCGTCACGCCTTCTCGGAGGTGGGCTCGCGAAGCCTCTGGTTAGACCGTGCGGCCGGCCCTCACGCTCGCGGTGGCAACGGTCGCGTGGACGCCAGGCGGATGTCTATTGCTGCCCCGGCCTTGAGGCCTTTGGTTAGAGCGGCGGCGCCCGGCGTCTTCGCGGCCGCCGCCACGAGCGGTGCTTTCGCCCGTCGGCGCCGGACGGACACCTTGTACTGCCCCGGCGGAAGATGCCTAGTGCTGTGACCGGGATGGTTCACCGTTATCGGAAGGCGGCTCGCGGGACGAGCGCACGCGCAACGGCTGGTATTACTGGGGCATGCAGGAAGAGATTGCACGCTCCGCGATCGACACGTTCATCTCCGCGTTCAACGCCTCGGACGACAGCTATGTGACTGCTCTGCTCTCCCAGGCTCTGACCTCAGACGTGGTCTTCTGGGGGCCGTTGGGTCGCAGCGAAGGAATCGCGGCGGTCGAGCGGTTCGTGCTGGACATCCGGCGCCACCCGGCGGGGACCGGCACGATGGTGCGCTGCTCGGCGGTGGACATGCCTGACGAGTGGGCCCGGTACCAGTGGGTCTTCACCACGCCGGATGGAGGTCCCCGCCTGGCGGGAACGGACGTCGTCCATCTGCGGCGGAGCCTCATCGACCAGGTCATCGTCTTTGCGGGGGAGATCGAACCGTCCGCCTCCTGATTCATCCTTCTGTCACTGTCCTTCTCCTGAACTTGCCCCCTTCGGCGCTCGGGGGCTGCGGTTCGCGGTTGGTCAGGCTGCGGTGTTGAGGGGGCGTCCGCCCCAGCGGATGCCCTTCTCGCTGCGGACGCGGGCGCGTTCCTTGCGTTGGGCGGCAAGTACGTCGGGGTGGCGGGCGTTGGTATTGCGCCAGCGCAGGTAGCGGTGCAGTGCCTGGGTTTGCGCGGGGTGGCTGCGGTGGTGGGAGTTGGCCAGGGTGAACTGCCGCAGCGGGCCGAAGTGGGCCTCGATCGGGTTGGCCCAGGAAGCGTAGGTCGGGGTGAAGCACAGCTCGACCTTGTTCTTCTTCGCCCAGCGGCGGATGTCCGCGCCGGTGTGGGCGGAGAGGTTGTCCAGGATGATGTAGATCGGGGCGCCGTCGGGTCGGGCGGCGCGGATCGACTTGAGGCGGCCAGGGTGTTGGCGGTGCCCTTGCGACGTCGGTTGACGCCCCACAGGCGGTCGTCGCCCACGGAGTAGCAGCCGTGGAAGTAGGTGACGCCGTGAGTGCGGCGGTAGGTCGCCGGCAGCCGGTTTGGCTTGCCCTGTTTCACCCAGCAGGAGCCCGCGGTGGGCCGGATCCCCAACGGCCCGAACTCGTCGGAGGCGAAGACCCGGTCCGGGAAGCGGTCCAGCACCTGCTCGCGGCTGCTGGTGCGGCTAGACACGGTGCTGAGCTGACACCGCGATCTCGTCGACCGCCGACACGCTGCCGGTGGGTGAGCGGATGGCCACCGCGCCTGCGCAAGTCGGTCCGTGGGCAACCGAGTTGCTGGATTCCGCTGAACCGATTCCCTGTTCACGACTGATTCACCCGCTCCCCTCCGTTGTCGGAACCCACAAGCAGATGTGACGCCAAAGTCAACATTTTGTGTAAACCGCCAATGTTCACGGGGCGGCTCATGGCGTTTGATCTCGGTCACACGACGAGACTCCTGCTGCCGTCACCAGCGAGGCTTCGACGACGTGACGCACTGAAACTGGGGCCGCCATCAGAGCGTGACCAGGGATAACCAGATCTCCTCTCACTTACCTACCTCATTGAAGGGCAAGGCAGAGATGGCACGTGTCGCCGCCCGACTTCCCGCTCCCGCAGAGCAGACCACGCACCCGGTCAACGAGGTGCTTCCCATTCCCAAGCTGGCGCTCTACGGCTTCCAGCATGTGCTGGCCTTCTACGCCGGCGCGGTGATCGTTCCGATCATCGTGGGAGGGGCTCTGAAGCTCGGCACGGGACAGCTGGTCTACCTGATCAACGCAGACCTCTTCACCTGCGGTATCGCGTCCATCATCCAGGCCTTCGGCATCGGCCGCATCGGTTCGCGGCTGCCGCTGATCCAAGGCGTCACCTTCACCGCCGTATCGCCGATGATCGCTATCGGTCTCGGGGCCGGGGGCGGTACGGCAGCGCTGCTGGCGATCTACGGAGCCGTCATCACCGCGGGTCTGGCGACCTTCGCGTTCGCATGGCTGCCTGCCGAGGCGTTCCGTACGGCCATGCGGCTCTTCCCGCCGGTCGTGACCGGCACGGTGATCACCGTCCTCGGCATCGTGCTGATCCCCGTGGGCCTCAACGACGCGGCCGGCGGACTCGGCAGCCCGGACTTCGGTGAGCCCAAGAACTTCGCCTACGCCGGCGGCACGGTGCTCTTCATCCTCCTGCTGATGAAGTTCGGCCGACAGTTCCTCTCCAGCATCGCCATCCTGCTCGGCCTGTTCGGTGGCACCGTCGTCGCCCTCCTCCTCGGGGACGCGCACTTCGCGGAGGTGGGCAACGCCGACTGGATCGGCATCACGACGCCGTTCCACTTCGGGGCACCGAAGTTCCAGTGGTTCCCGATCCTCCTGATGCTCGTCGTCATGCTGATCACCATGGTCGAAACGACCGGTGACACGTATGCGATCGGCGACATCGTCGGCAAGGACGTCGACAGCGAGACGGTGGCCAGGGCCCTGCGCGCCGACGGCATCGCCACGGCTCTCGGTGGCGTCCTCAACTCCTTCCCGTACACGGCGTTCGCCGAGAACGTCGGCCTGGTGCGGATGACGAAGGTCAAGAGCCGTTTCGTCGTGGTTGCAGCGGGCGTGTTCATGATCATCCTGGGTCTTCTGCCGAAGGCCGCCGCAGTCGTCGCTTCTGTCCCGCGCGCCGTGCTCGGTGGCGCGGCCACCGTGATGTTCGCGATGGTGGCCCTGGCCGGTATCCAGTCCCTCGCCAAGGTCGACCTCAAGGAGGAGAAGAACGCGCTGGTCGTTGGCGTGTCCCTAGCCTTCGCGCTGGTGCCCGCCACCGTCCCGGTGCTCTTCACGAAGCACATGAACGCCGACCTGTCCTCGCTACTCAACAGCGGTGTCACGCTCGGCGCCACGGCCGCGATCGTGCTCAACCTGATCCTCAACGGCATGGCCAAGGACCAGGCGCCCAAGACTGCGGAGCCCTCAGCGGTCGCTCATCGTGAGTCGAACGACCAGAACAAGACGAACACGGACGAAGCAGCCCCGGCGCCGACCGCCTGAACCGTCCGACCGTCAGGAACCTCCCAAGGGGTGACCCCGGCCGGGCCGATGCCCGGCCGGGGTCACAGCCCTCCACCGATACCCGGAGCATCGGCGGCTGGTACGACCTGATCCATCTCCCCGACCGCGTGCCCTGCCTGATGGTCGGCGATGTCATGGGCCACGGTCTCGAAGCCGGGGGCTAACCGGCAGCTGTCAAGGTGATCATGGCGTCGGTCGTGGACGCCACTGCCGGCTGCGCTTCACACAGGAGATCGAAATCCTGAAACGGTGTGGGGAACCCGCATCGAGCAGCTTCTCGACGCGGACCCCGAGGCGGAGCAGACCTGGCTGGCCACCGAATACGTGGAGGGCCCGGACCTCGGTGGCTGTGACGATCGGGGTGACCGCAATGTGGTCGAGACGGTCCCGTAGGACTAGGAGGAGCACCTGTGGGAGTGCGTCCTTGGCCTTGGAAGTGGCGCTCTGTACCCAATGGTGAATGCCGGCCCCTCGGATACCACAGTGGAGGGCAGAGGAGCACTCGGCGCCGTGGGCGCCGCAGATCGGACGGCTGGAGGGCTCATGGAGCAAGTCCCCGTCCGTGAGCTGGTCCGAGTCCTGCGGCGCCCGAGTGCACTGATCGCCGGGCTTGCGCTGAGCCTGGCGATCCCGTTGCTGGTCATCCCGCTCGTCGCGGTCCTGCCTCCTGGCTGTGCCTGCGCGCAGGGCCGGGTCCCCGGTCAGGGCTTCAGCGCGGCACGGATGAGAGCGCGCAGTTCATCGTCGGTGACGACCGCCATGTCCGTGGACCGCAGCCGAATGGTGGCCTTTCCGCTGATGAGCGTGGGATGGCGGGAGCTGAAGCCACCATCGCGGTCCGTTCCCCACCCGTAGATCGAGACGCCGTGCTGCCAGACACCGATGTGCAGCCTGCGCTTTTCGACCCGGTAGGTGGGCATTCCGTAGGACAGCGCCACGCTCGCCTGCGGGAATTCCTCCAGGATCAGCCCGCTCACCCGGTCGAAGAGCGAACGATGACCTGGCGCAATGGAGTCGACGTACTCCTGCACAGAGTCCATGCGACCCATTGTGGTCCTCCCGCGAACCCCCGCTGCTGCGGGCTCGACCCCTCGCGCCCGACCGTCGCGGCTTCAGGGCAGGGCAGGGCCGTGCGGCACCAGCGGCCTGCTCCCGAACGTCAGGCGGCTGAACAGGGAAGATAGAGAACTGGGACGGGAGTATCTAGGGTCAGCACGTGGCTTTCATCATGGTGTGTGAAGACGACGCGGCGGTCCGCGGCGTCCTCAAGCGCGCCCTGGAGCACGACGGCCACACCGTCTCCGTCGCCGCCACGGCCGACAGCCTGCTGCGGCAGCTCGCACCGGCGCCCCATCTGGTCGTCCTGGATCTCGGGCTCCCGGACGCCGACGGCCGCGACGTCTGCCTCGCCCTGCGGGCTCGCGGCGTCGACGCGCCGGTGTTGATGCTCACCGCCTTGGACGGCCTGCATCACAAGGCGGGCGGCTTCGAGGCCGGCGCCGACGACTACATGACCAAACCCTTCGACATCCCGGAACTGCTGGTCCGCGTCCGAGCGCTGCTGCGCCGGGCCACCGTGGCGCCCGCACCGCGCGAGGTCGTCCTCGATCCGGCGAAGCACGTGGTGACCTACGATTCGGTGAGCATGAGCCTGACCCCGACCTAGTTCCGGCTGCTGGGCCGCCTGATCGCCTCGCAGGGCGACGCGGTACGCCGCCACGCCCTCATCGCTGCCGGCTGGCCGCACGGAGCGCAGGTCAGCGACAACACCCTGGACTCCTTCGTGCGCCGGCTGCGGGCCAAGCTCGCCCCGCTGGGTGTGGCCGAGCGTCTGGCGACCGTCCGCGGCGTGGGCTACCGATGGCAGTGACGGGATTCCGTAAGCGGGTCGTCGCGCTGACCGTGGTCGTTGTCAGCGTCACGGGCACCCTGTACACCGACATCCTGACCGACCAGCTGAACGTGCCGCTGTGGATCAGTTCCGCGGTCTTCTCGGTGCTGCTCGCGGTGGTCTTCGGCGTGTGGTGGGCGCGTGAGCGCACGCTGTCGATCCACTCGGTCACGACGCTGCCGCGTGAGTCGTTCTACTGGCTCGCCGTTCTCGTCACCTTCGCGCTCGGCACCGCGCCCGGCGACTGGACTCTGGAGCTGACCGGCTGGAGCCCGGTCGTCTCCGTGTTGCTGCCGCTCGGCCTCATCGCGGCGATCACGCTGTTGTGGAAGTTCGGCGCGAGCCCGGTGCTGTCCTTCTGGCTCGCCTACATCCTGACCCGCCCGCTGGGCGCGAACATCGGCGACTGGCTCGCCTCCCCCAAGGTCGCCCAGAACCCGGGCGACCCGACCGGTCTCGCGCTGGGCACGTTCACCACCAGCCTGATCTTCCTCGGCCTGATCCTGGCGACGGTGGTCTACCTGACGGTGACGCGCTCGGACGTGACCGAGACCCACGAGGCGACCCACGCCGCACCGGCCACCAGCAACCCGCGCAAGGAGCACACCGCGCTGGCCGGCTTCGGACTGCTGGCCGTCGCCACCGCGGGCCTGCTGGTGAGGCCCTCGGGCTGACAGCCGCCGCAGCAGCGGTGTACCAGGCGATGCTCGACCACCCCGCCGACGGAGTGGATCAGCTCACGCAACGCTGCAACCTGAGCCCCGGGCAAGTCCACGACTGCCTGGACGAACTCGGGCAGTTGATGCTGGTCCGCGCCTCCAGCGAGCACCCCGGCCAGATGCGCGCTGTCAGCCCAGAGGTCGGCCTCGCCGACGTGCTCGCGCGTCAAGAGGCCGAGCTTGCTGTCCGCCAGGCCCAGGTGGCTGCCTCCCGAGCCGCCGTCACCCGCATGGTCACCGAACGCGCCGAACACCGCGCCACTCACGGCGAACGCCTTCTCGGCATGGATGCCATCCAGACACGTCTCGAACAACTTGCCCATGCCATGACCCGCGAATGCCTGGGAGTCCACCCCGGCGCCAGCCACCGCCCCGAAGACCTCGCCGCAGCCAGAGCTGCCGACGAAGGGCCCCTGGCCCGCGGGATCACCATGAAGACTCTTTACCAGGACAGCACCCGCAACGATCCCCACACCACCACCCATGCGCACTGGCTCCTCAACCAGGGCAGCGAGGTCCGCACCGCCCCCGTCCTCCCCCAGCGCCTAGTCATCTTCGACCGAGCCCACGCCATCGTCCCCATCGACCCTGCCAACACCCGCAAAGGCGCCCTCCACGTCACCGAACCGGGCATCGTCACCGCCCTCATCGACCTGTTCGAACAGACTTGGAACACCGCCGTCCCCCTCGGAGCCCTCCGCCGCGACGACCCGCAGACCGGCCTGACCGACACCGAGCGCGAACTCCTGCGCCTCCTCGGCAACGGCCTCACCGACGACGCCGCAGGACAGCGGCTGGGAATCTCCAGCCGCACCGTTGGCCGCCACATGGCCTCCATCATGGAACGCCTCGGCGCCACCAGCCGTTTCGAAGCCGGCATCAAAGCCGCGCAACGAGGCTGGCTCTGACACCCACGCCGTGATCGCGCTCCCCCCAGGCAGCGCCGTTCAGGTACACCCGACTTGCGACCATCTCTGCCCGTGCGGGAACGGTGTCCATCACGGCACCGAGCGTCGGCTCGGCGGGTGCCGACCCTCGCCGAAAAGGCGCTCGAAAGGCTCTTCGCAAGATCCACCTCCGCGCCTACGGTGAGGCTTGAGTCGCTGTCGCAGCGAAAGGGATGCCGGGGTGACGAACACAGGTGAACGTGCGGCGCAGGTTCGCGAGGTGCGCCGACGACTCGTGCAGGACGGTCCGCCGCGCACGCGGGATCAGGAGGGAGACTTCGAGACCGTCACGGTACCCGAGCAGCACTGCGACCAGCTGCGCGACCTTCTGATCGCCGAGGAAGCCGAGACGGTCGTCGAGGTCGGTCTCGCCTACGCCAGTTCCGCGCTCGCGATTGGCGAGGCGCTGGCAACCATCGATCGTCCCAACCCCCGGCACATCATCATCGACCCGTTCCAGGAGCGCGAGTTCTCGAACGCCGGCTGGGACCTGCTGTGCTCGGCGGGGCTTGAGACGATCGCCACGCTCATAGCCGCGCCTTCCTCTCTCGCGCTCCCTCAACTGCTGACCGAGGGCTTCGTCGCGGACGCTGCCTTCGTAGACGGCAGCCACCGGTTCCATGAAGTCTTCGTCGACCTGTACTTCCTGCGCAAAGTCGTCCGTCCCGGTGGGCTGGTCGTCATCGACGACGACTGGTGGCCGTCGGTGCACACCGCCGTGCAGTACTACGAGAAGAACCTGGGATGGGCGGTGATCCCCGACGCATTCCCCGGTGAGACGGTCGGCGTCGGGCCGAAGGGCAACCACGGGGCCCGGTGCAAGGCCTATCGCTTGCCCGATGCTCCGTTTGAGCCCTCCTTCGAGGACTTCCGCGCGTTCTGAGCCGTGACCTCAACTGACTGGTTCGAGAGCCCCGACGATCTGTACGCCGAAAACGTTGATGCCCAAGAGGAAGACGAGGACGGGGACGACGATCCGCAGTGGACGGCTCGGGCCGAGACCGCGCTGCGGCGTGGGTGAGTGAGCTTGCCGGTCCCGGCCTCACCCGGTCAGACCGCGGTCCCGAAGCCCTCGGCGCGCAGGTCCTGGTCGCAGAGCTGGGTGAAGTCGACGTCGAGTTTCGGGTCGTACGCCTCGGGCTGGATGCCGAGTTCGTGGGTGGAGTACTCGCCGAACCGTTTAGTGTGCTCGGTCAGGTACGGCGAGATGCGGGCCAGGTCGTCCGGGTCGATCTCCCAGCCCTCCTCAAGGAGATGGCGGACGATCTCCGCGATGTCCAGGGCGTTATGGAAGATCACCGCTTCTCCGCGAAGTCTGCGACCTCGGTTACACCGGTGGCCGCCATGTCGTCAGCCGTTACGTCGCCCAGCTCCGTGATGGCACCGCCGTGCCCGCGACCGCGGTGGTCCCCGCACCCCGCACGATCACATCCTGGATCATGCGTCCCCGGGAATCGCTGAGCCAGGCGGAGAGCGCAGCCCTCGACCAAGCGCGGCTCGCCTGCCGGGACATCGCCGCAGCCTGCGACTTCGCCAGAGTCTTCGCCGACCTGAGCCGCCACCTCCGCGGCCACCTGCTCATGGAATGGATCAAGCAGGCAGAACGAGACGCTCCCACCTCGATCCGAGGCTTCGCTGGCTACCTCCGCCAGGACCTCGACGCCGTCACGGCCGGCCTCACCCTTCCGTACAGCTCGGGAGCGGTCGAAGGGCACGTCAACCGGATCAAGACGCTCAAGCGCCAGATGTACGGACGGGCATCGTTCTCGCTGATCAGAGCCCCCATCCTCATCCAGCCGTAGGCACCACGCAATCGCGGTGAGAGCCTCACAGGTAGCCGCAGGGTGCGGTCAGGCGGTCTCGGGCGGGTCGGTGGGCAGGTCTTCCGCATGCTCGCCGGTGACGAGGTAGACGACGCGTTGGGCCACGGCCACGGCATGGTCGGCGAAACGTTCGTAGTAGCGGCCGACGAGCGTGGCGTCCACGGCCGTCTCGACGCCGTGGTGCCAACGGTCGTCCATGAGGTGCTGGAAGATCGTGCGGTGCAGTTCGTCCATGCGGTCGTCGTCCTTCTCCAGCTGGAGTGCCGCATCAACGTCATGGGTGATGAGCGCCTCGGCGGCCTGCGCCATGAGGCGCTGCGCGAGCTGGCCCATCACCAGGATCGTACGGCGCAGGTCGCGTGGAACCGCCCGCTCGGGGTAGCGCAGCCGGGCCAGCTTGGCCACATGCTGGGCCAGGTCTCCCGACCGTTCCAGGTCGGCGCTCATCCGCAGTGAGGTGACCACGATCCGCAGGTCGGTTGCGACCGGCTGCTGCCTGGCCAGCAGGGCGATCGCCCGGTCTTCCAGGTCACGCTGGAGGTCGTCGACCTGCGCGTCCGCTGCGATCACGTCCTCGGCCACCTTCAGGTCAGCGTCGAGGAGAGCGGTGGTGGCCCGGCCGATAGCGGAGCCGACCAGGTGTGCCATCTCCACCAGGCCCTCGCTGATCGCGTCCAGCTCCTCGTGATAAGCCTCTCGCATCGCGTCCTCACCATCCGGTTATGTCCGTCAGCCTCCACCCTCTGTCAGGTTTGCACACCTCGCGGCGCAGGCAGCGGCCACGCGGAGTTCCTGGCTGGATCACATACGTCGGGCGGTCCAGGGCAGCAGGAACCACAGGCCGGCGAAGATCGCTGTGGTCACGGTCGTGATCAAGGTGGCTGCCGCACCGCCCAGGACTACGTCCATCAGCAGGAGAACGGCGCCGTTGAGCGCCGCCAGCACCAGAAGGGCCAGGCCGATCTGCGCGTGCCGGGCAGACAGGGCCACGATGCGAGGCTTCACCCCGCGGTGGAACAGGCCGCGGTGCAAGGCGACGGGGGTGGCAAGGACCGCGGACGTGACAACGGTCAGCAGCAGCTGATCACATAGGTGTCGCGCTGGAAGGCATCGAGTTGCGGGAAACGGCTGGTGAACGCCGGCCCCAGGAGGAAGGCGAAGAGGATCTGCACGCCGGTCTGGACGACGCGCAGTTCCTGAAGGAGCTCGGCAAGGTTGCGGTCGGCCCGCTCCTCGGGCGTTTCGTGGCGGGGCGTCTGCGGCTGCTGTCCTGACTCTTTCGACATGGCCTTCACTGTCCGCTCGGCTTCAGGGTCACACCACAACCGGCGGAGTATGTGTCGGGCCCGGGTACTGCCTGCGCCGCTTCTCGGAACATGTCCCCGGCCTGCATGGCAGCCGTCGCGCGGCCGTCCTTCCTGCCTACGGGCTCTTTGCCCAGGGAGTGTGAAACGCCCACGGCCCGCTGCCGGGGGGCAGCGCGCCGTTTGCGCGCGTCGCACAAACGGCCGCCCGGATGTCCCGCCTCAGATGGCATGTGCAGTTCAGGAGCTTGCGCCGAACCTGCTCGTGTGGGTGACGCGCCCGTGATGGCGGTGTCGGTCGATGTCGGGCTCGCGGCGGAGCGCGACGAGAGCCGCGTCGTCGTCAAGGCGTCCACGGGTGTAGGCGAGCAGGTCGCGCCGGATGTGGTGCAACAGCGATTCCGGGCCGGTCTCCCTCCACTGGGCGGCCCGTGTCTCGAAGGGGTAGAAGTCTCCGTCGGCGTCGCGAGCTTCGATGACGCCATCGGTATAGAGCAGGAGCGTGTCACCGGGCTCGAAGGCGAGTACATCGATCTTGTATTCCTCCGTCCCCAGCTTGCCGATCCCCAGCGGTGGCGCGGGGTGCAGGCTGGGCACGGTGAGGGAACTGTTGGGGCTGAGCACCAGGGGCGGGGGTGCCCGCAGCTGACGATCCGGGTGATGGGGTCGTCGTCGGGGAGTTCCAGCAGCAAGGCGGTGGCGAAGCGTTCGCCGGCCTCCTCGGCCGGCTCGAAGTCGGCCAGGTAGCGGGTGACGCTCTGTTCCAGGGAAGCGGCCAGATCGGGCAGGGAGGTGTGCTGGTGGGCGGCTTCGCGGAAGGCTCCGAGCAGGAGGGCGGCCTCGCCGATGGCGGACAGCCCCTTGCCGCGCACATCGCCGATCATGATGCGCACACCACCGATGATGCGGGTGGCCGCGTAGAGGTCACCGCCGATCTGCGCCTCGTCCTCGGCGGCCAGGTACAGACAGGCGATCCGCAGGGGACCGATCCGCTCAGGCAGCGGCCACAGCAGGACGTGCTGCGCGGCCTCCGCGACCGACCGCACCTGGGCCAGCTGGCGTCGGGACCGCTCACGCACCACGCAAAAAAACACGATCATCGCTGACAGCACTGCCAGAGCGAGGATCTGTACCAGCACGTTACGCGAGGTCAACACGCCGAAGTGCCAGCCGATGTACGACTGCGCCGCCACGGCCAGGAACCCGATCAGCCCGGTCAGCCATGGGCCGGCGAACGAGGCCGTGATCGCAGGAGCGATGACCAGCAGCGGACCCAGATGGATGTCCGCCGGGACCAACTGGTCCACCACTGTGATCACCACGATGAGCACGATCGGGATCACCAGCAGCGCATGACTCGACTGCCACACCTGCCGCACACCAGCCAAGCCATGCCCGGCCTCCACACCCTCCAGATTGCCACCACCCAAGGCAGCTGACGAACGACGACTGGGATAGGAGCAGCGGCGGCAACGACATGCCTGTGATGCAAGTGCATGTTGTTCCGCTCAAGTCTTCGGTGTCACGAACTCCCTGATCAGATGCTCCAGCCCCGTCTGCGTAACGGCCATCGCCACGCATGGCAAGCACACCTCCGTCAGAGGTCGTAGTCATCACGAAAACGCGGTCAGACCCACCTCCGGGGCTCAGCAGCCTGCCGCATAACAGCTAGGCCCACGGCAGCCCGACGGGCATCATGGCGAGATGCCCGAGCTGATCGATCCGAGAACCGACCTGCGGACGTCATTCCTGGCGGCGGTGGCCGAGTTCCGCACGGATCGCGACTACCCAACTCCGTGGTTCTCAACGACGTTGACCTACCGGCCCTGACCGACACCGCGGCCTTCACCACCTACGTGAAACGCGTGCTGAGTGAACGGGACGAAGCAGCCGGGCGAGCCGATTGGTTCGTGCCGATGACCACGCTGTGGTGGGCCGAGAGCGACCAGATGCTCGGCAGACTGGCCGCCCGCCACCGGCTCACGCCGGCACTGGAGAAGGCGGGCGGCCACATCGGCTACGACGTGCGACCCAGCGCCCGCCGACAAGGACACGCGACGGCGATGCTCGCCGCAGCATTGCCCATCGCTCGTTCGCTCGGCGTCACACAGGCCCTCCTGCCTGTCGACGAGACGAACAGCGCCTCCCGGCGCGTGATCGAAACGAACGGAGGCCGGTTCATCGACACAGTTGGCGAGAAACGCCGCTACTGGGTGCCGACATCCTGAGACACCCGGCTTCGGGACCACTGCTGATCGCAACCTGCCCAGGCCGCGAGGCCACCACCTGGGGAATTACGTGACCGCAGGGGGAATTACATGATCGTCCACATGGGCGACGGCTGTGGGGGTCAGCAGCCGGGTCAGCCGCAGACTGCTCGTCGACCGGTCCGGGCGGAAGACGACGCCGTACTCGCGAGCGAACCTGTTCGCCTCCGCGCCAGAACCGCTCGTCGAGCGCGGGTAGAAGGCGTAGGCCACCGACTCGATCTGCGCCGCGTCCAGGCGCAGCGACCAGCGGTTGCCCCAGTCGGTCGAAATACGCTGTGCGCACTCGTTCTGCCAGGCCCTCGGCCGGGCGGTACGCGCAGCAGTGCTCCGATACGTACGTACACGCGCAGCGCGTCCATCTCCGACGGGCGTAGCTCGACCAGCGTCTCGCCATCCGCGGGATCGTCGTGTGGCGGGACGAGGGCTGGGCTGGCGTCGGTGTAGGTCAACACGTCGTGGCCGGAGGGCGAGAGCCGCGCCGCCCACAGGATGGGCCGGCCCTCGTATGCGGACAGCTCCGCGCGCGTCTCCCGGTCAGCCATTTCCGCCAGCCCCTGCCCTACCGCGCTCTCCACTGCCTGCTGGTGGTGCGGCTCCAGGTCTCCTGAGAGCAGCCAGCCCCACCGGGCTTCCCGTTCCCGGTCGCGCAGAGCCCGCAGCGCCTCGAACCAGGCCTTCCTGCCCCGCATGGTCCACCTCACCCTTGGGTTGCTGACGGCGGCGAGCCAACGGAGGAGCCGGACCCTGGTGAGCACGCGGGAACCCCGGAAAGATCACCGGCTCGTGCACCGCTCGCCGACTGGGTTCATGCGCCAGGCCGGCGGTTACGGAGCTCTACCCGCTCGAACGGCAGGTCTGATCGTCCGCGGGCTGCACCCGCCGCTCAGGATCCGTGGCAGAGGTCCCCGATAAGTTGATCACGCTGGAACGATCCGCCGAGGAAGAGCGGGCGAAGCTCGCGGGCCTGGCGGGTGAGGAGTACGACGTCCAGTGGGTGCGCTGGCGTGAGGTGGTCGAGGCCGCGCAGGCTGCCATCACCGCGCACGCCGAGGCGTCCGGGGAGAATAGCTACGAGCTGGAACAGGCCGTAAAGAAGGCGGTCCGCCATGCAATGGAGGATCCAGCCGACCGCCGCCCGACCGCCTGCTGATGCGTACGCCGGGCAGACTGCCTGCTGCACATCACCGGCGTCGAGCGGGCCGCTGACCCTACCCGCCACGGAAGGCCATGTCACAGCGGTGGCTTGAGACACCGGAGGCCCGGAAGGACCAGATGCGGGAGTGGTGGAGTAAGGCGGATGACTGGAATCTCCCGCCCGCCGACGGGCCCGACCCCACCGAACACCGCTGACCGACAAGACGCCGGCCCCGCCCGCCGCGCGCGAGGGGCGGGCTACCGCCGGTCGGGCCACGCGTCCAGGACGACGCTGCTGTCCTCGTCGGACAAGGTGACGCGGGCTGCGGGCATGGCGTCCCCGTACAGGCCGACCCAGTCGCGGAACTTGTCGCGGGCGACGTCCTCGTTCCACCACCAGCCGTGCTGCACCGACTGCCCGGCGGTGGCCAGCAGCAGGTGGTAGCGGCCCGGACTGGTCATGCGAGCCGGATCCCTCTCGCCCGGCCCGGCTCCCGGACGATCGCCTGCTTCGTCTCCAGCTCGACCAGCTGGTAGTGGACGCTGGACCGGCTGCGCATGCCGACCGTGTCCCCGATCTCCCGCACCGTCGGTGCCTCGCCATGGTCGGCGATCGCCTGCCGGATGCAGCGCAGGATGCGTTCCTGGGTGTCGGTGAGGTGCTCTACACGGTGCATACTGAGGATTAGAGCGCGCGTTCGATTTCTGGGGAAGGCGAAACACGCCGGCACTGCGCGGAGGAACACCCACGTGCACGACGATTCCCCGCTGACCCGTCTCGACCTGTTGCGGTTCGTCCGCCGCGTCGTCGAGCAGCAGACCGCGCGGCAGCTGGCCCTGATC
The DNA here is from genome assembly GCF_055581585.1 of Streptomyces sp. NPDC031426. Taxonomy (NCBI): domain Bacteria; kingdom Bacillati; phylum Actinomycetota; class Actinomycetes; order Kitasatosporales; family Streptomycetaceae; genus Streptomyces; species Streptomyces sp. NPDC031426. The sequence continues at coordinate 11,938 of NZ_JBVIJE010000025.1, read as the reverse complement.
GACCGCTGGATTGCCGATGAGGAACTCCGGGAGCACGAGCGGCGGCAGGGCGAGGAGCGCCGGCCGCCGCAGCCGGACTGGCTGATCCAGTACGGGCTCAACCGCCAGAAGCGTGGATGCCGTGCACACCGGCGGCTGCTGGCCAGCGGCCAAGAGCGGGCGGTGCCGCCCGGCGACCCGGCAGCAGGCGCTCGACGCGCTGCAACGGCAGGTACCGGCATGCGTCCACTGCCGGCCGGGCACCGCCCTGGGCATCCTGGACTAGCGTCAGCGCGGTCAGGCGCTGCACTGGCGGCGGCCCGTCGCCTTCTTGGCGGCTGCCTTCTTCGCCGCGGTCTTCTTGGCCGGCTGCTCCTTCGCGGCCGCCATCTTCTTCGGCTTCGGCAGTTCGTGCACCTGAGCCGGGCCCGCGCCAGCGGTGCGGGAGGCCTTGACCTTCTGCACCGACTCGTTCAGCGCAGCCATCAGATCCAGGACTGGGGTCGGCTGCTTCGGCTCGGGCACTTCGGGAAGCGGCTTCTCCTCGCGCTTGGCCACGATGATCTGAGCGATCGCCTCGGTGTAGCGGTCGGTGAACACCTCGCCCTCCAGCGCGTCGAGGGTCATGGTGTCCATGAGGGCGAGCGCGCCGTCGATCTCGTTCTCTGACACCTCGGTCGGTGACGGGAGCAGCTCGGTGGGGTCGCGGATCTCGTCGGGCCACAGCAATTCCTGCAGGACCAGGGCCTCTCCACGGACCCGGAGCATGCCCAGCCTTTCTCGGCCGCTCCACGCGTACTTCGCGATGGCCACCCTGCTGGTGCGGCGCAGCGCTTCGACGAGGAGCTTGTACGGCTTCGCGGCGACCTGTCCGCCGGTGGCGAGGTAGTACCCGGCGCCCATGCGGATCGGGTCGATGTCCTCCAGCGGGACGAAGGCGTCGATCTCGATCGCCTTCGCCGTCGGCAGCGGAAGATTGCTCAGTTCCTCATCGGTGATCGGGATGACCCGGTCACGGGTCAGCTCGTAGCCCTTGCCGATCTCGGACTGGTCGACCTCGCGATCCTCCAGCTCACACACCTTGCGGTAGCGGACACGCCCCATGTCCTCGAGGTGGTACTGGTGGAAGTGGATGCTGTGATCTTCGGTCGCACTCTGTACGTTGATCGGAACGGTGACCAATCCGAAAGAAATAGCGCCTGACCATATGGTGCGGGGCATCGGTAGACCTCCGTGATGGCCCGGAGCACCACCAGACTACGAACGACTCTGGCATCCCGCATGCGCGCTCCCGGCCCGCGCCGCACGCTGAAAAGGTGACCGAGACACCGCGGGTCGTCGTCTACCCGCCGGCCGAGGATGGCGGCAGGCGGGTCCGCGTCGGCAGCCACTTCATGGGCATGGCGTACACGCTGCTCGACATCGTCGAGTTCCTACGCCAGGCCGGATCCGAAGACGTCGAGCCCGAAGACGTGGCGAGCGCGGCCTGGGTGGAGTGGCGGGAAGCCGGGCCCGACGTTTGGGCACCGCCCGGCTAGGGCCACCCTATGTCTCTCGTAGCGCCGCGTGGCCAGCGGCTGGCGCGGCGGCCCCGCCCGGCGCGCAACACCGGCAAGCACGGCCCGATCCCCGGCCTCGTCCGCGCCGCCCGGTCCAGGTGTATTGACCGGCGGCGTTGTGTGCACGGCCGACCAGGAGTCGGCCTCCGAGTGCCGGCCGGCTCCACGGCAGGCACGAGTCGCCCACGGCCGGTCGCGGTCATCGAAGGCAGGGTCAGTACTGCGGTGACCGCTCGGAGTTGCGGTGGATCTCCCGCAACCCCGACAGGGTGGGTTCGACCATGGCGACGCCGAGGGCGTTGGCGTATGCCTCGATCGCGTCCTCGGTCCACAGGCCGCTGTTACCGAGCTCCTGGGAGGCGGCATCCTGACCCAGCCGTCGGGTGTCGAAGCGGATGGCGCCCACCACCGTCCCGGACGAGTCGCGCAGCTGCGCCGACCGGAACGTGTGTGCGGCATCACCCAGCGAGTCGGGCACGTGTGCGAACAAGGTCGGTACGGTGGCGCCGTCCATGCTGACGGCGAAAGACAGGTCGTCGGGCCTGTCCGCACCAGTCACGTCCAGGTGGACGAGCTGGTCGAAGTAGTGGTGGAAGCGGGTGTTGCCCCGGCCGCGCCGGTCCCACATGCGGATGCTTTTGGCCGCGTTCCGTCCCGTTGCCGTGACGGCCAGCTCGATCGTGGCATCGGCACGGACGGGATTGCCGGGTGTCAGGGCGATGTCGAATACCGTGAGCGCGAGCGTCTCACCCCCGAGCAGCATGCAGGTCCGCCAGCCGAGCGCGACGACCGACGCCAGCCACTGGCCGCTCGACGCCAGCAGCCCGTCGAACAGGCTTGCCATCACCGCAGCGGTCTCCGGCGTGGTGTCGGCGAGACCGCGGTAGAGACGGTCGATGCGCTCGTCGAGCGAGTCGGGGGGCTCCGGGGCACCGAAGGAGGACGTCGTGGCGAGTGCCTGCATCAGGGCGCCATGAAAGATGCCGGGGCCGAACCGGCTGACTCCGTCGTTGATCCATGACGGCCATCCCGACTTGTCCGGCCCACCGGACGCGACCAGTCCCTCCATGAGGGCGACCACCGTCGTAGCCGCCGCACCCGCTTCGTCGAGAATCGGGTACTCGGGTGACACCAGAAAGAATCTCTCGCCGTCGCCCGCCCAGAATTCCTGCCGTGCCCCGGATCGGGTGGCCAGTCGCAGGTCGTACAGATGGGTGTCCTCAGGGGGCTCGGGCACGGGCTCCACCCCGGACACCGTCACGGTGACCGGATCCTGTCTCGGGCCCGGGCCGCGGCACAGCAGCAGACTTCCGGTCTCCAGGATGCCGATGCCGTCCTCACTGAGCGTCGGGACCTGCCATGCGAGGGCTTCCGGCTCCACCGCCAACACTTTCGGGAGAAAGCCGAGGGGTTTCGCCGGCGCCGCGTTCAGAAACGGGTGGGTGGTGGTGAACACGGGGCTGCCGCCGCCCGTCAGCCGGTAGAGCGGCCGACCGGAGCGCAGGGGCCGGGCAGCGTACGCCACTGTGGAGACGCCGTCCCGGGTCAGTACGGTGTCTCCGCGCTTCACGTCCCGCAATGGGACGGCGCGGCCGGCTTCGTTCAGCACCTGGGTGTCGCCGGTGAAGCAGGAGCCTCCCGGCGGTCGGCGGTAGCGCGTACCTGGCTGGCTGTTCGCGGTGAACTCGTAGCAATTGCCGTTGGGCATCGAGGCGGACATGCCGTTGCCCGCCGGGATGTACGTCGTCTGGGCGATCGGGCCCGCGCACTCGTTCCGGATGTCGGCGAGATCGACGTTCGGCTTGTCCCGCAGCTCTTCCGCATACGTGCGCCAGCCCTGCCGGTTGACCGTGGCGGGAATCGGCAGCCCCGCGGCCGCGAGCTCATCGATCAATGTGTCCACCTCGGCGTCCGACGCGCCCAGGGCGATGTACTTGGCGTACTGGTTGAACATCTCCCAGTCCGGGCTGGTCCACATACCCGCCTGGTACCACAGCTGCCGGTTGAGCACGTTGCTCAGCAACGAGTCGTGAAACTGCTGCTTGGCGGTGTCGGGGTTCACCTGTTGCAGCAGGGTGGTGAGGGGGGTGTACGCGGCCGCCAGGACCTTCGCATACGCGCGCGAGGATCGTGCGCGCAAGTCGGCGTTGAAGGACGCGACATCGCCGTTGATCTTGTCGGTCAGCATCTGGCCGCGGATGTCGCTGCCCAACTCCGCGATGGCCTGGCACAGTACCGCCACCGAAAAATCAATCCACCATGCCGCACTCAGGCCCGTGTCGGCCACGAGCGACAGCAGCGAATCGGGCTGCCAATTGGGGAAGAACACACTACGGAACGCCGGGCCGGTACCGAACATCTGCGAGTAGTTCCCGGGCAAAGCGCTCTGCGTCTTGTTGACGTAGAGGCTGTGCAGACGCCGACCGGCACTGTAGTCAGGCATCAGGTTGACTATGGATTCGATGACCGGGTCAACGGCTCCCGACAGTGTGACGGCCGGAGGTGATACAGCGATGAACATCAGGCGGCTCTCCCTGCGCTTCGTGCCCGACAGCGGGGTCGAGCCGACCGGAGCCGGCTCGACCAGTACGCTCAGCCCGCCGTGGCGAAGCCCCTGGCCACCATGGGACCGTCCACGAACTCTGTGATCGGATCCGGCGCCGGCTGCGGCGGATCGATCAGGTTCCAGATGAACTGGACCAGCGTAATGATGATGCCGACGACGGCCAGTGCCAGACCGGCAGGCCCTGCCCAGGCGAAGCTCATCAGCTCGAACCCGATCAGAGCGACAGTCATCAGACCGATGAAGGCGTTCAGCGCTTCGAACACGATGTTCCGTACGTCGCCCGACTTGATGGCGTCGTACAGCATGAACGCCGACAGCACCAGGCCACAGACGGCCATGGCGGGGCCGATGCGCCGGGCCATGAACTCCGCCGAGTTCTCGCCGAAGATGGCCACGAAGGCCTTGCCGACCGGGCCTTCGGGCACGACCTTTCCACCCTCCTTGAACCAGGAGGCGAGGTCACCCGCGAAGGTGCGGAACGCACCACCGTGACCGCCCAGGGAGAAGTTCTCCAGAAAACGGCCCACGCCCAGGGACATCATCTTCTCGATGCCCTTCACGAGGATCGCCAGGGCGAGGACGCCCAGGTTGACTTCCGTCGTGATCTGTTTGGGCGTCTGCGGGTTCTTGCTGTCCTGGGCGATCGTGTAGATGAGGTAGCCCGCCGTTGCGCCGTAGAACATCATGCTCAGCAGGCCGCCGACCTTTCCCTTGGTCGTCAGGTCACTCCACGCTTCGTACTGAGCTCCCTGGAGCTGCTGGCCGATGAGGGCCTGTGCCTGCGGGTCCTGCGCGAGCTGCTGCAGCGGCTTGTCCAGCTGGTAGGCGCTCATGGCCGCAGCGATGCCGTCCACCAGGAGGGCGATCTGGTCGGCGGTGGTGACCAGGGTACTCATGAGCTCCTGGTTCTCCTTGGCAGCCTGCTGCTGGACCTCGTCCATGATCGTCGGGTCGACCTTGCCCGCGATGGCGTTCTCGATCAGCGCCTGGAGATACGGTTTGAGGTCGTCCGACCACCGGGACTTCGAGTAGGTCACCCCGAGCAGCGCCGCGTAGGCGATGGTCATGAAGCGTTGGCCATAGTCCTTGTCCGGCGCGAGCACCTGGAGCTTGACGTACCACTCGTACATGCGGGACTTGACGTTGTCGAACTGCTTGCTCGCAACCTGGATCTGCCAGGTGAGCAGATTGGCGTCGTCAGACAGCCAGTTGAAGTAGTCCAAGGCCCATTTCTCGGGGTCGTCCTGCAGATACGCCTGCATCTGCGGGACTCCGTCGCGATAGCCCTCGATGTACAGGGCGTTGCTCGCCTCCTGGTACGCAGGGCCGACCGTCTGGCTCTTGCCCATGTCCTGCCAGACGGTCTGCATGGTCTGGGGCTGGATCCTCTTGATCAGATCCCGGTACTGCGGGTTGGTGCCCAGGTTGTCGTAGAGCATCTGCCCCGTTCCGAGGACGGCATAGTCCTTGAAGTACTGCGTGGAGTTCGCGAACACCTGCTGTACACCGGGAGGCAGATAGTACGCGTGGCCGTAGATACCATCGACCCACTTCTGGTCCAGGGCGTTGACCAGGCACTTGTTGAAGTAGCCGCCGCAGGTGGTCTGGGCGAAGTCGACCGTGAACTGTTTGCCCTTGTCATCGGTGACGACCTGGATCGACGAGATGTTGTCCAGGTCCTGCAATGACATCGTGGTCGAGGGCGTGCCTTCGGCAAAGGCAGACGGGCGGCTCTCGTGAGCGGCGCGGAACACGGCGGCGCGGGGCTCGGGCAGCTCCGGCGCCGTGGCGCCGCGCCAGTCGTAGTCGTTGCCGTCGTCATCGGTCAGGGTGCCGGTGAACGTCTGGGACCCCGAGACCAGGACGATGTTGAACGCGTTCTGGCGGAAGGGCGGCTGGAACTGCGCGACCATCTCCAGCCACGTTTCACCCTTGGCACGATCGACCTTGGTCACGCGCGTGCGATCGCTGACGTTGTCGGAACCGAGCAGGTAGGTGATCTTGAGCTCGCCGCTCACCCATTCGGACTTGATGGTGAAGTCCTCCCAAGGGAGGAACGGTGCCGCCGGGTCGGCCTTGAGGTGTCGCTGTGTGTGGTACACCTGCTCCAACGCCGTACCACGCAAGGCCTGAGGCTTCCCGCCGCCCGTGGACATCGTGCCGACGAACGCGTTCCCGCACTCCGTCAGGTTGAGCCGCGCCTGGAACGTGGGATCGCCGACTTTGCCCCGCATCAGCAGCGCGTGGTTGGGGCCGTGGTAATCCACTGTGTGGATGTGGTTCCCGTCATGGGTGATCATGTCCCGCATCACGGCGAGTCGGCCGTGGGGCACCCACTCCTCACCGTCGTACACCTCGGTGTCGTAGATGCGGCCATGAGCGACGCGGCAGTCACTCAGGTCGTAGGTTATGGGGCGACTCAAGGGCATGGCTGACCGCCTTAGTGGTCGTCGGCAGCGCAGGAGCGCGCGGATCGTACCGGCGCAAGCGCAGCCTCAGCCCACGAGAGGACCGTGCACGACGCACTTCGCCAACACGTACTTGCTTTCAGCTTTGGGCGATAGCAGCCGGCCGGGCAAAAGGTAGGCGCCCACTCGGGTGAACACCTGGAGTCGGTACTTCGACAAGACCACTCAGCGACACTCCGCCGAGCGCCCTTCCAGCAGTTCCCGCTCCCGTTCGTTGCGGGTGAGCGAGGCAGCGCGCTCGAACTCGTCGCGGGCCTCGGCCGTGCGTCCCCCCGCGGGCCAGCAGGTCGCCGCAGACGCTCGGCAGCAAGTGGTCGTCGCGCAGGGCGGGTTCGAGGGCGAGGCGGCCGACGATCTCCAGGGCCGGACCGGGGCCCTGGGCCATCGAGACGGCGACCGCGCGGTTCAGCTCGACGACGGACGACGGCGACCGAGCGGCCAGCAGGCCGTAGAGGGTCGCGATACGCGCCCAGTCCGTCTCCTCGTACGTGTGCGCGTGCGCGTGACAGCCGGCGATCGCGGCCTGGAGGGCGTACGGCCCCGGGGCCCCGGGGGGACCGCGTCGGCGCGGCCGAGGGCGGCGACGCCGCGGACGATGAGCATGCGGTTCCAGCGGGCCCGGTTCTGGTCCTTGAGGAGAATGGGCTCACCCGAAGGGCCGGTGCGGGCCCCCGTGCGGGAGGCCGGGAACTCCAGCAGTGAGGCCAGCGCGTGCACTTCGGGCTCCTTGGGCATCAACTCGGCGAGCACGCGCGCCAGCCGCAGGGCGTCCTCGCAGTGGCCGGGGCGCATCAGGTCGTCGTCGATGTCGTCCGGGTCGGCCGGCCCGTCCAGGTAGTGCGGGCAGGCCGTCGCGAGGTCCCGTCCGACCTCCGCCAGCTTGCGCGCGTACCGCTCCCGGCAGCGTACGAGATCGATCGCGCGATGCTTGGCGGTGGCCGTCAGCCAGGCGCCGGGGTTGTCGGGGACGCCGTCCCGCGGCCACTGCTCCAGGGCGGCGACCAGCGCCTCCTGCGTCAGCACGCCTCCGGAGGCGCCCCCTCGGCGGTACCGCTGTGGCAATCGGTGGCCGTCCCGCTTGAGCTGTGGCCGTCGGCTCCGGTCTACCATTCACCGGCCGCAGTTGATGTTCGCGGGGCGATAAGCCGACTGATGAGTGAGGCGGGTGACGGCCTCGGGTTTCTGGTGCAGAACTTCGCCGAAGCGCTGTGCGATTTGGCAGGAGTACCTGCCGTGCCGCTGACCCTGCGGGCGGCCCAGGCCGCACTGCCAGTTGCCGCGGAGGTGCTGGCGGACCCGCACTTCGTCTCGCTCTTCGACGGTGGGGATGGGCAGCCAACCGTCGCAGCGACCTGGACATGGGGGTTGAGGAACATCCGCGCCAGATCGTGCGCTAAGTGGTCGGCTCCGGAAGTCCTTCGAGGGTTGATCACGCTGTCAGCGCCACGGAGGATTCTTCTGGGTGATTGGCGGTATGCCGGTCGAGCCTGGCCAGCAGATCGTCCAGTTCGGAGGTGGTGAACTTCCACTGGAACGGCTGTGCCGTGGCGTTGTAGCGGTCTTCGAAGGCTCGGAGCCGGTCCCCGACCTGGGCAAGGTCGGTGAAGTCGTTGGGCGCCACGACTTTGCGTTGCACGACGGAGAAGAAGATCTCCACCTGGTTCAACCAGGAGGCATGCACCGGAGTGTGGATCAGCACGGCGTTCGGGAACGCGGCCACAAAGCGGCCGCTGCGGCCTTGCCGCGGTGGGAGGAGCCGTTGTCGACGATCCAAAACACGCGCTTCGCGCTCGCGTAGGGCTCCTGGCTCATCACTTGGGCGACCAGGGCCATGAATGGGCCTATACCGGTAGTCGGCTCGCAGTGGCCGAACACTGTGGCCTGGTGGACGTCGTAGGCGGCCAGGTAGGCCAGCGCGCCGCCGCGCCCGTAGGTGTGATTGAGCCGCATCGCTCTCGCCTGGCCTGGTGCCAGGGTGGGATGGCAGCGGCAGCGGGCCTGGATGGAGGTCTTCTCGTCCGCGCTGATCACGTAGTCGTCCGCACCGAGCGGGGTGCCGTCCCAGGTGCGGGCATACAGGTCCAGCACGCGCTCGGCCTTGGGCCGGAAGTCCGGGTCGGTGATGAAGATCCACGAGTGGTGCTGCCAGGGCTTGAGCGCGTCCTGGTCGAGCCAGCGGCGCACGGTGGACGCCGACAGGAAGGGCGCGATGCCACGCTCGACGGCCTCGCGGGCCAGCTCCGGGCACGACCACCGCGACAGCGGCGCGCCGGCCTCGGCCGGAAGCTGGCAGGCCAGCGCCTTAACCTGCGCAGCTTGCAGCGCGGTGAAATTGGCGGGCCGCCCCGGGCGCTTGCGGTCGGCCAGGCCTGGCAGGCCCAGGTAGGCGAACCGGCCCCGCCACGTGCGCACGGTGTCCACGTGTACTCCCATCTCAACGGCGATCCGCGCGTTGGACCTGCCCCGAGCCGCCCAGAGCACGATCTGCGCCCGCACCCTGGCCCGGTACTCGGTCTTATGGCCCCAGGCCGCCTTCTTCAACCGGTGCCGCTCGGCGGAGGTCAGGGCTATCGGGCGCGCGGCAGCAACAGGCAAGGCAGGCAAGCCGATCTGCAGAAGTGGATCAGGACGGCCGCGGCCTGCCGCATCCGGTTTCGCCTGTGGCCGGGTCGGCTGGGGCAGCGGGCCCGGGCGCTCACGGGGATTCCGGAGGGCGTTGACAACGATCAGGCGGCTCAGGAGAGTTCGTGCCGAGTGCCGTCGGCGACTGCGTGGAGCTTGTCGGGATTGGCCACGTTGTGGATGGTCGATATACGGCCTTCCGGATCGAAGTCGAAGGTCAGCGTGGCGACCACGCCGTCCGGGCCGCAAAAGACCACGCCCGGGCCGCCGTTGATCCAGGTGAGCTCTGCCCGCATCTGCCCGGGCTCGATGCCCTGGTAGGTCGCGGTGCCGAGCGCGGCGAACCAACGGGCCACGGTCTGCAGGCCGACGACCGGCTTGAGGGCCTGGCGGACCTTGCCGCCGCCATCGGTCCACAGCGTCACGTCCGGGGAGAGCAGCTCCATGAGGGTGTTGATGTCACCGCCCGCCGTCGCCGCGAAGAAGCGCTCGGTGACGTCGCGTTGGCGGGCGCGGTCCGCGGTGAAACGGGGCCGGCGGGCCTGGACGTGCTCGCGGGCACGGTGCGCGGCCTGCCGGACCGCCGCCTCCGAGCGTTCCACCGCCTCCGCGATCTCCGCATAGCTGAAAGCGAAGACCTCCTTCAGCACGAAGACCGCGCGCTCCAGGGGACTGAGCGTCTCCAGCACAACCAGCAGGGCCATGGAGACCGAGTCCGCCATGGCAACGCCGTCAGCGGTGTCCGGGCCGGTGAGGATCGGCTCGGGGAGCCATGGCCCGACGTAGGTCTCGCGTTGGTGGCGGGTCGAACGAAGCCGCTCCATCGCCAGGTTGGAGACGATCCGGGTCAGGTAGGCCTTGGGGTCGGCGACCTGGGAACGGTCGGCCGCCGACCACTTGAGCCAGGCGTCCTGGACCGCGTCCTCGGCGTCGGCGGCGGTGCCGAGGATGCGGTAGGCGACGGAGAAGAGAAGGGTGCGGTACTGCTGGAAGGCAAGCTGGTCGGGGCCCGCCTGCTGCGGCTGGGTCACTTGGCGCTCCGAATCCGGGTGTAGCGGCCGCCGCGCGGCCAGAACGCGCCCGAGGCAGGCATCTTCTTCATGCGGACGAAGGTCGGCCATGGCGCGGCGGTGACCGTCTCCTTGTACTTTGCGGCTCGCTTGCCGGTCAGCACGATCCGGCGCGGGCTGTCGTCGGGGTGGGTGAACTGCACGACGGCGTCGTTCCGGCCCAGGCTGACAGGTGTGTGGTAGTAGCCGAAACGGAAGGGCTTGGGCTGCTTGCCGGCCAGCACCCGCAGGATCGAGAGGGCCGCGTGCACGCCGGTGGGCATACCGCCCTGACAGGTCCCGTGCATCACGCCGTAGCCCTGACGGATCGCCGCCGCATCGCCCACGGCGTATACGTCCGGGTGGGACACCGAGCGCAGCGCGCTGTCGGTGACCACACGGCCGCGCTCATCGACGGTCAGGCCCGCGGCGGCGGCCAGCGGCGAGACGCGGGTGCCGCTGGTCCACAGCACCGCGCCCGCCGGGATGCTGGAGCCGTCCGCGAGCTCGACACTGTCCGGCAGCACCTTGGCCACCTCGACGTCGCTGCGCACCCGCACGCCGAGCCGGGCGAGCGCCGCGTCCAGGTAGGCCTTGGCCTTCGGGTGCATGCTTGCGCCCGGCCCCTGTCGGCCCAGCAGCACCACCTGGAGCTCCGGGTGCCGCTCGGCGATCTCCGCGGCGGCCTCGACGCCGGTGAGGCCGCTGCCGCCGACCACGACGGTCCCACCGTCGAGCCGGGTCAGCCGGTCGGCGAGGAAGGCTGCGTCCTCCGGGCTGTTGAGGGTGTAGGCGTGGTCGTCCACGCCGGGGACGGCGACGGTGTCCGCGATGCTGCCCAGGCCGTAGACCAGGGTGTCGTAGCACAGGACCCGGGCATCGTCGATCCGGACGGTCTTCGCCTCGGCGTCCACGGCGGTGACCCAGCCGCGGACGAAGCCGGCGCCAGTGCCGTCCAGCAGCTCCGGGATGTTCATATCGCCCGTCCCCTGACCGGTGGCGGTCATGTGCAGTCGGAGCCGCTCGGTGAAGGTGTCGCAGGGGTTGACCAGCGTCACTCGCAGGTTCCCGCGTTTCCTGGTGCGGGCCGCGAGCTGGATCGCGGCGGAAAGCCCGGCGTAGCCGGCGCCCAGGACCAGGACCTCATGCTGCTGCGCTGCTGTCGCGTTCATCGCTCTGCTGTCTCTTTCGCGTCGGTCGTTCCCGCTGTGCGGACGACCACCAGACGCAAGCTGCCTTTCCGTTCGTGACATGGGGCAGATGTGACCCGCGCCACATCGAGAGGAGAGAGCGTGCGCGACATCAGCACTCCGAGCACCGCGACGCGCTGCATTCAATCATGATCGGCTGGCTTCCATGGGAACTGACGGAACAACAGGAGCAACAGGTCAGCGGCAAGGCCTGGTGCTTTGCCGCCCGCGAGTACGACCGCCTCCACGCCACCCCCGATCAGCGGAACAACACTCTCACCCTGTGATCGCGAGCTTCACTCGAAACGAACCGCCCCCAAATCACCGATCACCATCACCTCGACACCTGAGCGGTGCCCACGACCGACTCCGGAGTCAACCCTCGAAGGACTTCTGTAGCCGACCACTAAGGGCTTGCAGATCTTTAACTCATCTTTTTGACCTTGGTCTGGGTGCAGTCGGGAGCGAGGAACGTCGCGACGTCGCCTGGTGTGCGGAGGCGGGC
>NZ_JBVIJE010000024.1:37206-114351 GCF_055581585.1 Streptomyces sp. NPDC031426 | reverse complement strand
AAACGCCCGGTTACATTCCGAACCCGGAAGCTAAGCCTCACAGCGCCGATGGTACTGCAGGGGGGACCCTGTGGGAGAGTAGGACACCGCCGAACTCCTTTTACAGCTCCGGCTCTTGGGCACTGCCCAGGGGCCGGAGCTTTTTTGCGTTGAGGTAGGGTCAGGGGGCATCGTTGGCTCGTTTCCCACAGGAGGCCCCCGGGTGGAGGTCCAGGAGACGCGTGTCCAGACGGACCGTGTCCTCACCATCCCCAACATCCTCAGCATGGCCCGGCTCGTCGGCGTACCCGTCTTCCTGTGGCTGATCCTCAGGCCCGAGTTCGGGGGTCCCAAGAGCGACGGCTGGGCCCTCCTCGTGCTGGCCTTCAGCGGGATCAGTGACTATCTGGACGGCAAGCTCGCCCGGCGCTGGAATCAGATCAGCAGCCTCGGCCGGCTTCTCGATCCCGCCGCCGACCGACTCTATGTCCTTTCCACGCTGGTCGGTCTCACCTGGCGGGAGATCCTGCCGCTCTGGCTGACCGCCCTCCTGCTGGCGAGAGAGCTGATGCTTCTGGTGATGGTGGGCATCCTCCGCCGGCACGGGTATCCGCCGCCCCAGGTGAACTTCCTCGGGAAGGCAGCGACCTTCAACTTGATGTACGCCTTCCCGTTGTTGCTCCTTAGCGACGGGAGCGGTTGGATCGCGTCACTGGCCGCTGTTTTCGGATGGGCGTTCGCCGGGTGGGGTACAACGCTCTACTGGTGGGCAGGAGTGCTCTACGTGGTACAGGTCCGCCGTTTGGTTCGTGCGGACGCCATGGCCGATTGAGCTCGGCGATTGTCCCGGACGTTACGCCACGATGGCCCGCGGTGGAAAAGTGCGGGACAATCTGGACGGGTGAAGTCGGCTAGACCGTCGTCTCTTGTGAGGAGGACGCTTCCGACATGAAGGCCGTCGTGATGGCCGGGGGCGAAGGCACCCGCCTGCGCCCCATGACCTCTAGCATGCCCAAGCCGCTCCTGCCTGTGGCCAACCGCCCGATCATGGAGCATGTGCTACGGCTGCTCAAAAGGCACGGGCTCACCGAGACCGTCGTCACCGTGCAGTTCCTGGCATCGCTCGTCAAGAACTACTTCGGTGACGGCGAAGAGCTCGGAATGGAGCTCACCTATGCCAATGAGGAGAAGCCACTCGGTACCGCCGGAAGCGTCAAGAACGCCGAAGAGGCGTTGAAGGACGATGCCTTCCTCGTCATCTCCGGTGATGCCCTGACCGACTTCGACCTCACGGAGCTGATCAACTTCCACAAGGAGAAGGGCGCGCTGGTCACGGTCTGTCTGACCCGGGTGCCCAATCCGCTGGAGTTCGGCATCACCATCGTCGACGAGGAAGGCAAGGTCGAGCGTTTTCTGGAGAAGCCGACCTGGGGGCAGGTCTTCTCCGACACGGTCAACACGGGCATCTATGTCATGGAGCCCGAGGTATTCAACTACGTCGAACCCGATGTTCCGGTCGACTGGTCCGGCGACGTCTTCCCGCAGTTGATGAAGGAAGGCAAGCCGATCTACGGCTTTGTCGCCGAGGGCTACTGGGAGGACGTCGGCACCCACGAGAGCTATGTGAAGGCCCAGGCCGATGTGCTGGAGCGCAAGGTCAACGTCGACATCGACGGCTTCGAGATCTCGCCGGGTGTCTGGGTGGCCGAGGGTGCCGAGGTGCATCCCGATGCCGTGCTGCGCGGGCCGCTGTACATCGGCGACTACGCGAAGGTCGAGGCCGGCGCCGAGATCCGGGAGCACTCCGTCGTCGGCTCGAACGTCGTCGTCAAGAGCGGCGCCTTTCTGCACAAGGCAGTCGTGCACGACAACGTGTACGTCGGGCAGCACAGCAATCTGCGTGGCTGTGTCGTCGGCAAGAACACCGACATCATGCGTGCCGCGCGGATCGAGGACGGGGCGGTCATCGGTGACGAGTGCCTGATCGGCGAGGAGTCGATCGTTCAGGGCAACGTCCGGGTCTACCCGTTCAAGACCATCGAGGCGGGTGCCTTCGTCAACACGTCCGTCATCTGGGAGTCCAGGGGGCAGGCCCATCTGTTCGGCGCCCGTGGTGTGTCCGGCATCCTGAACGTTGAGATCACGCCGGAACTCGCCGTGCGGCTGGCCGGCGCCTACGCGACCACCCTCAAGAAGGGCTCCACGGTCACCACGGCCCGCGACCACTCCCGAGGCGCCCGAGCGCTCAAGCGGGCGGTCATCTCCGCTCTGCAGGCCAGCGCCATCGACGTACGCGACCTGGAGAACGTACCGCTGCCCGTGGCCCGGCAGCAGACCGCGCGCGGCAGCGCCGGCGGCATCATGATCAGGACCTCGCCCGGAGTGCCGGACTCGGTCGACATCATGTTCTTCGACGGCAACGGCGCCGACCTGTCGCAGGGCAGCCAGCGCAAGCTGGACCGGGTGTTCGCGCGGCAGGAGTACCGGCGGGCGTTCCCCGGTGAGATCGGCGACCTGTACTTCCCGGCGAGCGTCTTCGACTCCTACACCGGATCGCTGCTGCGGAACGTGGACACGACCGGGATCGCCGAATCCGGCATGAAGGTCGTCGTCGACGCCTCCAACGGCAGCGCCGGTCTGGTGCTGCCCAGCCTGCTCGGCAAGCTCGGGGTGGACTCCCTGACCATCAACCCCGGTCTTGACGAGTCCCGGCCCACGGAGACGGAGGAGATGCGGCGCAAGGGGCTGGTGCGGCTGGGCGAGATAGTCGCGTCCTCGGGGGCCGCGTTCGGTGTCCGGTTCGACCCCGTGGGCGAGCGGCTGTCGCTCGTCGACGAGAAGGGCCGGATCATCGAGGACGACCGCGCGCTGCTGGTGATGCTGGACCTGGTGGCCGCGGAGCGGCGCAGCGGCCGGGTGGCACTGCCGGTGACCACGACCCGGATCGCCGAGCAGGTGGCCGCCTATCACGGCACCCAGGTCGAGTGGACCACCACCTCGCCCGACGACCTCACCCGTGTCGGCGGCGAGGAGGGCACCATCTTCGGCGGTGACGGCAAGGGCGGGTTCATCGTCCCCGAGTTCAGCAGCGTCTACGACGGCACGGCGGCCTTCGTACGGCTGATCGGGCTGGTGGCGCGTACACAGCTCACGCTGAGCCAGATCGACGCGCGGATCCCGCGGGCGCATGTCCTCAAGCGGGACCTGGCCACGCCGTGGGCCGTCAAGGGTCTGGTCATGCGGCGGGTGGTCGAGGCCGCCGGGGATCGCTTTGTCGACACGACGGATGGTGTGCGGGTCGTGGAGACGGACGGGCGCTGGGTGATGGTGCTGCCCGACCCGGCCGAGGCCGTCACCCATCTGTGGGCCGAGGGACCCGACGACGCCTCGGCGCAGGCCCTGCTGGACGAGTGGTCGGCCGTGGTGGACAGCGCCGGGAGGTAAGGACGGACGGTAAGACCGGGCGGTGGGAGTACCTGCCACCGCGCGGCAAAACCCACGCACGCGCGCGTGCCGGACAAGTGTCCCCCAAGGGGGCCTGTCCGGCACGCCGGTGGGGCCATTCGGAGGTACTCCGCGCGACATGCGACGATGTGCGGCATGCCGCAGCAACCCCCCGTTCGGAGCAGCCCCACGCGGGCGCAGCGCCCGGACGCCTCCATGTCGTTGATCACCAACGTCATGGACCACAGTCTCGACGACGGGTATGCCGAGGCCGCCGCCCGCAAGAAGTCCCGGGGCGAGGGCGGCCTGCCCAGGACCCTCAGGGCGAAGCTCGGCCTCGCGGCCGGCCTCGTCCTCGCGGCGCTGGTCGTGACCGTCGGGGCGGCCCAGACGCGGGCGGCGGCGCCCGTGGTGGCCAAGGAGCGACAGGAGCTGATCGACCGCATCGACAGCGAGACCGCGAGCGCGGACAAGCTGGAGGGCACGGTCGACCGGCTCCGGGACGACGTCGGCGCGCGCCAGCGGGCGGCGCTGAAGTCGATCGGCGGCAGTGCCCAGGCGGACCTGGTGGGCGTGCTGTCGGGGGCCACGGCGGTCCACGGTCCGGGCGTCAAGCTCGTCGTGGACGACGCCAAGGAGGCCAGTACCGGCGGTGACGGCACCAATCCGCGAGAGACCTCCGGATTCTCCGACACCGGCCGGGTCCGGGACCGGGACATGCAGCGCGTGGTGAACGGGCTGTGGGAGTCCGGCGCCGAGGCCGTCTCCATCAACGGGCAGCGGCTGACCGCCCTGTCCGCGATCAGGGCTGCGGGGGACGCGATACTTGTCGACAACAGACCGCTGGTGCCGCCGTACACGGTGCTGGCGGTGGGGGACGGGGAACGGTTGAACACCGGGTTCCAGAACAGCGCGGACGGTCTGTATCTGCACGCCCTGGAGCAGAACTTCGGCATCCGCACCACCATCTCGACGGAGGGTGACGTACGGTTGCCCGCCGCACCGAGTGTGATCGTACGCACAGCACAGCCGAGCACCGAGAAGACTGAGAAGGGCACATCGTGATCGCCGTACTGGGCCTCGTCGTGGGAGTCGTGGCCGGCCTTTTGGTCCGGCCCGAGGTTCCGGCGGTCGTCGAGCCTTATCTGCCGATCGCCGTCGTCGCGGCGCTGGACGCCGTCTTCGGCGGTCTGCGGGCCATGCTCGACGGGATCTTCGACGACAAGGTCTTCGTGGTGTCGTTCCTGTCGAACGTGGTCGTCGCCGCGCTCATCGTGTTCCTCGGCGACAAGTTGGGCGTGGGTGCGCAGCTGTCCACGGGTGTCGTGGTCGTCCTCGGCATCCGGATCTTCTCCAACGCCGCGGCGATCCGGCGGCATGTGTTCCGGGCGTGACACCGATGAGCGAGCAGAACGAACGGAACGAGCAGCCGGAGCAGCCGGAGAACCGGCTGCGCAAGGAACTGCCCGAGGAGGTGCCCGCGCGGGCACCGGAGCCGGCGCCGGAGCAGACGGGGGAGCGGCCGCTGACCGGCCGGCAGCGGCTGGTCGAGGGACTGTGGCCGCCGCGTTTCACCCGGGCCCAACTCATCGTCGCCCTGCTGCTGTTCGGCCTCGGCTTCGGCCTGGCGGTGCAGGTGGCGTCCAACAGCGACACGGACAGCGCGCTGCGCGGCGCCCGCCAGGAAGATCTTGTTCGCATTCTCGATGAACTGGATTCGCGCACTCAGCGTCTTGAGGACGAGAAGCAGGGACTCGAAAAGCAGCGCCAGGAACTGCAGAGCAGCTCCGACCAGGCGGCGGAGGCTCGCAAGCAGACGGCCGAGAAGGAGAGGCAACTCGGCATCCTGGCGGGCACCGTGGCGGCGCAGGGACCCGGCATCACGATGACGATCGAGGACACGAAGGGGACGGTCAAGGCGGACATGCTGCTCGACGCGATCCAGGAGCTGCGTGCGGCCGGTGCGGAGGCGATCCAGGTCAACGGGGTCCGGGTGGTCGCAGGCACTTACTTCACGGACTCCGGCAACAGCATCGGCGTCGATGGGAACAAGATCAACGCCCCCTATCGTTTCAAGGTCATCGGCAAGCCGCAGGACCTGGAGCCGGCGCTGAACATTCCGGGAGGCGTGGTGCAGACGCTGGAGAAGGAGCAGGCCACGGTGACGGTCCAGCAGTCGGGCAAGATCGTCGTGGACGCCTTGCGACAGGCGAAGCGGCCTGACTACGCTCGGTCGTCCTCCCAGTGAACCGGCGGTGCATGGGGGACGTCCGGCAGGGGCATGAGGTTGCGGGGGGTCGGCGCACCGAAGGGGTGGTGCGTGGTGGAAACTGTCTGGTGGATACGGACGTTGTGAGAATGTCCGGCTCGGCCGGTGAAGGCAATCAGGGTTCGTCCTGCCCCACGGGCGGGTCTGTTTCGGTCAAGGGGAATCGCCCGTGAAGTTGTTTGCGAAGTTGTTCCGCAAGAGCGCGCGAGAGGGCAGCGACAACGCGACCGCTCGTCATCGCGCACAGCCCGACGCGGAGGGCCAGCGCCCGCTGTTCCGGGACCAGGTCGCTGGTCCGGGCGGTGACATTTCCGGAGGTCAGAGCGGGGCGTCGGTTGACCCTGCGCAGTCCGGCGGCATAGGTTTCGGGCAACCGTCAACCTCAGGTGCGGGTGGAGGGTTCGCCCCCGGTCCGTACGCGTCCAACGCCCCGGCGGGGCAGCCGCAGGAGGATCCGTCCATGTCGGTCCTGGTGTGTACGAGGTGCGGTAACCGCAACGCGGAGAACGCCCGCTTCTGTTCCAACTGTGGCGCGCCGCTGCGCCCCGGAGTGGCGCCGGAGCGTGCCTCCGAGACGACGTCCACGATCTCGATCTCCGGTCTCGAGGCCTATGACGCCGAGGTCACCGGCCAGACGCAGATGCCGATGCTGTCGCCCGAGGCGCAGGCCGCGGTGGACGCGCTGCCGATGGGCTCGGCGCTGCTGGTGGTGCGCCGGGGGCCGAACTCGGGCAGCCGCTTCCTGCTGGACAGCGACCTGACCACGGCCGGCCGCCATCCGCAGAGCGACATCTTCCTGGACGACGTCACGGTCTCGCGTCGGCACGTGGAGTTCCGCCGCCACGCGGACGGCTCGTTCACCGTGGCCGACGTGGGCAGTCTGAACGGCACGTACGTCAACCGCGAGCGGATCGACCAGGTCGCTCTGTCGAACGGTGACGAGGTGCAGATCGGCAAGTACCGGCTGGTGTTCTACGCGAGCCGGCAGGGCATCTGACCCGCCCCCGGACGGGTGTCCGGGGGGACCCCAGGGAAGGTCCATGCTTCAAACACCGAGCGGCGGTGCCGGAAGCGGTACCGCCGCCAGGGACAGTGGGCTGATGAGCATCGGCACGGTGCTGAACGCGCTGCGCGACGAATTCCCCGAAGTCACCATCTCCAAGATCCGTTTCCTGGAGTCGGAGGGGCTCATCGAGCCGCAGCGGACCCCTTCGGGGTACCGCAAGTTCAGCGCCGGGGACGTCGAGCGCCTGGCGCATGTGCTGCGGATGCAGCGGGACCACTATCTGCCGCTCAAGGTGATCCGCGAGCACTTGGACGCCATGGAGCGGGGTGAGGCCGTCCAGCTGCCCGCCGTGGGCCGTCAGCGCCCCGGTGAGGACGTTGCGGAGCCGGCCGTGGTGCCCACGGTGGCCCGGATCGGCAGGGCCGAGCTGCTGGCGGCCGCGGAGATCGACGAGGGCGACCTCAAGGAGTGGGAGTCGTACGGGCTCATCGCTCCGCTGGAGGACGGGGCGTACGACGCCGAGGCGGTCACCGTGGCCTCGCTCGTGGCCGAACTGGGCCGGTTCGGGATCGAGCCGCGCCACCTTCGGGTGATGAAGGCGGCCGCGGACCGCGAGGCCGGTCTGGTCGACCAGGTGGTGGCCCCCCTCAGGCGCCACCGCAACCCGCAGACGAGGGCCCATGCCGAGGCTCGGGCGAAGGAGCTGGCGGCACTCACGGTGAAGCTGCACGCGGCACTGGTGCAGACCGCTCTCGGGGTGCGGCTGCCCTGAACAGGGGGCAGTGATCGGCCGGATCGGCCACCTGTTCCCGGCCCGACTACCCAAACGTCCCGAGCACGGCCTAGGGTTGCTGTGTGAACGAGCTCGATGTCGTAGGTGTCCGGGTCGAAATGCCCTCCAACCAACCGATCGTGCTCCTGCGCGAAGTGGGAGGCGACCGTTACCTCCCCATCTGGATCGGGCCGGGGGAGGCGACGGCGATCGCGTTCGCCCAGCAGGGCATGGCCCCCGCCAGGCCGCTGACCCACGACCTGTTCAAGGACGTGCTGGAGGCTGTCGGCCAGGAGCTGACCGAAGTACGCATCACCGATCTGCGTGAAGGTGTTTTCTACGCGGAGCTGGTCTTCGCGAGCGGCGTCGAGGTCAGCGCCCGCCCCTCCGATGCCATAGCGCTGGCCCTGCGCACCGGAACGCCGATCTACGGCAGTGACGCGGTGCTGGACGACGCCGGCATCGCCATTCCGGACGAGCAGGAGGACGAGGTGGAGAAGTTCCGCGAGTTCCTCGACCAGATCTCGCCCGAGGACTTCGGCACCAGCAGCCAGTGAGGCCGAACGGCCGGTGAGCGTCGGCGCCCCGTGTGCGGGCAATTGCCACCGGCCATCGAGAGCGTCCTACGGCCTCCGCCGAACGCATTCGGCTAGCCTTTCCCCGCGGTGGGACACGGGAAACCACTCCTAGGGTGATTATCACTCGGCGTGCCGAGTGTGGCGATCGTTGACGCACCCCTGGTGACTGCCTACCGTCGTGAAGGCAGGTCAAGGACGGAGGTCGGCGTGAGAACCAGCGGCGACGGTACGGCTGGGGGTGCCCCCGGACGCGGGTTCGGGGAGAGCGGTCCGTACCCTCCCCCTAGCTCTCAGCTGCGTTCGAACAGGGGGTACCCCCAACCGAGCAGCGCGGTCGCTCACGCTCCGCAGCGGCCGACGGTGGTGCCGAACGGCGGAGGGGCGGCGTCCATGGCGGCGGAACAGATCGGCTACCGCGGGCCCACGGCCTGCGCGGCCGCGGGCATCACCTACCGGCAGCTGGACTACTGGGCGCGCACCGGCCTGGTCGAGCCGAGCGTGCGGCCCGCGTACGGATCGGGGACACAGCGGCTGTACAGCTTCCGCGACGTCGTCGTCCTGAAGATCGTCAAGCGCTTCCTGGACACCGGGGTCTCGCTGCAGAACATCCGCACGGCCGTGCAGCACCTCAGGGAACGCGGTTTCCGTGACCTGGAGCGGATGACCCTGATGAGCGATGGCGCCACGGTGTACGAGTGCACCTCGCCGGACGAGGTCCACGCCCTGCTCCAGGGCGGTCAGGGCATCTTCGGGATCGCCGTCGGCGTGGTGTGGCGGGACGTGGAAAGCGCGCTCTCCCAGCTGCACGGTGAGCGCATCGACACCGGCGAGACGCTGGTCGGGCACAACCCCGCGGACGAGCTGGCGCGGCGCCGCAACCGGGCGGTCTGAGCGCCGGGCGCCTCAGCCGTTTCCCGGCGCCACGGCATTGTCAGTGCCGTCGTGCAGCATCGGAGATGTGAGAAACGCGCCCACGATCCTGCATCTCGACATGGATGCCTTCTACGCCTCGGTGGAGCAGGCATCCAAGCCGAGCCTGCGCGGGAAGGCGGTCGTCGTGGGCGGCCTCGGGCCGCGCGGGGTGGTGGCCACCGCGTCGTACGAGGCACGCGCATTCGGGGTCCACTCGGCGATGCCCATGGCGCAGGCGCGCAGGCTGGCTCCCAACGCCGCGTATCTGGTGCCGCGCTTCACCGTGTACCGGTCGATCAGCGAGCAGGTGATGGCGCTGCTGCGGGAGCTGTCGCCGCTGGTGGAGCCGCTCAGCCTGGACGAGGCGTTCGTGGATCTGGAGGCCGGGGGGAGAGCCTGGGACGAGGAGTCGGCGCGGCTGGTCGGGATCAGGCTGCGCGCGGACATCCGGGCGGTCACCGGGCTGACCGGATCGGTGGGGCTCGCCGCCTCCAAAATGCTCGCCAAGATCGCTTCGGAGCAGGCCAAGCCGGACGGCCTGGTGCTCATCGAGCCGGGATCCGAGCGGGCGCTGCTGGGGCCGATGCCGGTGCGGACCCTGCCGGGGGTCGGGCCGGCCACCGGGGACCATCTGCGCCGGGCCGGGATCACGACGGTCGAGGAGCTGGCCGAGGCGGGCGAGGACGAGTTGGTGCGGCTGCTGGGCAAGGCGCACGGTCAGGCGCTGTACGCCATGGCCCTGGCCCATGACGAGCGGCCCGTGGTGGCCGAGCGTGGGGCGAAGTCCGTGTCGGTCGAGGACACCTACGACGTGGACATCCATGACCGGCTGCGGATCGGGCTGGAGGTGCAGCGGCTCGCCGACCGGTGTGTGGGGCGGCTGCGCGGGGCCGGGCTGTCGGGGCGGACGATCGTGCTGAAGGTGCGCAGGTACGACTTCTCGACCCTGACCCGCTCCGAGACGCTCAGAGGGCCCACGGACGATCCCGCGGTCGTGCGGGAGGCGGCCGCGCGGCTCCTGGACTCCGTGGACACCACGGGTGGGGTACGGCTGCTGGGCGTGGGTGTCTCCGGGCTCGCCGACTACACCCAGGAGGACCTGTTCGCGCAGGCGATGCCCGCGCCGGCGGCGCAGATGCCGGAGGAGACCGGGGCCGAGGTCGTCGTGGAGCGGCCGGAGCCTGTCGAACGGCACTGGCGGGCGGGACAGGACGTAAGGCACGCCGAGCACGGGCACGGGTGGGTGCAGGGGAGTGGGCTGGGGCGGGTCACCGTGCGGTTCGAGACGCCGCAGTCCCTTCCGGGGAGGGTGCGGACGTTCCTTGTCGATGATCCTGCGCTGGAGCCTGCCGATCCGCTGCCGTTGGTCGCGGAGGCCTCCGATCAGGTCTCCTCCGACCCGGCCAGCTTGCCGAAGTCGTGGTCCGGGGCCGAGGGAGGTGATGCCACGTCCAGGCCGTAGTGGTGGTAGAGCTGCAGCTCCTGCTCGGGGGAGAGATGGCGGCCCACGCCGAAGTCGGGGGCGTCCTTGATCAGGGCGCGGTCGAA
This sequence comes from Streptomyces sp. NPDC031426, assembly GCF_055581585.1. Taxonomy (NCBI): domain Bacteria; kingdom Bacillati; phylum Actinomycetota; class Actinomycetes; order Kitasatosporales; family Streptomycetaceae; genus Streptomyces; species Streptomyces sp. NPDC031426. The sequence goes on along the minus strand of NZ_JBVIJE010000024.1, from coordinate 103,843 downwards.
GGGGACGTGCAGGGAGCCTTCGATCAGTTCGCTCGGTTCCAGGGGGACGAAGGCGTCTCGGGAGAACAGGCCGGTGCGTATCGCCGCCCACTCGGGCACTCCGGTCGCGTCGTCGAGGTACACCTCGTCGATGGTCCCGATCTTGGTGCCATTGCGGTCGAACGCCTTGCGGCCGATCAGGTTGCGCGGATCGATGTCGGTCTGCACGGTCCCTCTCCCTCCACGTGGTCGCAACTCATCCGTAAGCACTACGAAAGAGCACATTCAGGGAGGCGGCCACTCGAGGACCCCGTCGTTGACCTCGCTGGTAGGCTGACAGCGGCTGCTGACCCCGTGCGGGAGAGTCCTCCGACCACCTCGGAGGCGCCGAAGGAGCAAATCCTCCCCGGAATCTCTCAGGCTCACGTACCGCACGGACGAGGTCACTCTGGAAAGCAGGGCGGGCGTCGACGGCTCCCGCTCTCACCGACGGTGAAAGCCGGGACATACCCGGTGAAGCTCTCAGGTTGAGATGACAGAGGGGGAGGCCGTCGGGGCACCCGCACCGTGGTGCCCTTCGAAGGTCGCGTCAGACCAGGAGGCCTCCGCAATGACCGCCCATCGCATTCCGCTCCCGGAGCTCGAAGCGGGCATCCCGTTCGAGCAGCGCCACATCGGGCCCGACCAGGAGGCGCGGGCCAAGATGCTCGCGCAGGTCGGCTACGGCTCGCTGGACGAGCTCACCGCCGCGGCGGTCCCGGATGTGATCAAGAACGCCGACGCCCTCGACCTGCCGGGCGCCCGCACCGAGGCCGAGGTCCTCGCCGAGCTGCGCTCGCTGGCCGACCGCAACCAGGTCCTCGACTCCATGATCGGGCTGGGCTACTACGGGACGTTCACCCCGCCCGTCATCCTGCGCAACGTCATGGAGAACCCGGCCTGGTACACGGCCTACACGCCGTACCAGCCGGAGATCTCCCAGGGCCGCCTCGAGGCCCTGCTGAACTTCCAGACGATGGTCGCCGACCTCACCGGGCTGCCCACCTCGGGCGCCTCCCTGCTGGACGAGGGCACCGCCGCCGCCGAGGCCATGGCGCTGTCCCGGCGCATGGGCAGGAACAAGAAGGGTCTGTTCCTGGTCGACGCGGACGCGCTGCCGCAGACCATCGCCGTCATCCAGACCCGCGCCGAGCCGACCGGTGTCGAGGTCGTCGTCGCCGACCTCGGCGACGGCATCCCGGCCGACATCGCCGAGCGCGAGATCAACGGCGTCCTGATCCAGTACCCGGGCGCCTCCGGTGCCGTACGCGACATCAAGCCGGTCATCGACCAGGCCCACGAGCTGGGCGCGCTCGTCACCGTCGCAGCCGACCTGCTCGCGCTGACCCTGCTGACCTCCCCGGGCGAGCTCGGCGCGGACATCGCCGTCGGCACCACCCAGCGCTTCGGTGTGCCGATGGGCTTCGGCGGTCCGCACGCCGGCTACATGGCCGTGCACGAGAAGTTCGCGCGCAGCCTGCCCGGCCGGCTGGTCGGTGTCTCCGTCGACGCCGACGGGAACAAGGCGTACCGGCTCGCGCTGCAGACCCGTGAGCAGCACATCCGCCGTGAGAAGGCCACCAGCAACATCTGCACCGCGCAGGTGCTGCTCGCCGTGATGGCCGGCATGTACGCCGTCTACCACGGTCCGGAGGGCCTGCAGACCATCGCCCGGCGCACCCACCGGTACGCCACGATCCTCGCCGAGGGACTGAAGGCCGGCGGCGTCGAGATCGTGCACGGCGCGTTCTTCGACACCCTCACCGCGCGCGTGCCCGGCAAGGCCGCCGAGATCGCCGCCGCAGCCCGGGAGTACGGCGTCAACCTGCACCTGGCCGACGCCGACCATGTCTCGATCGCCTGCGACGAGACGACCAAGCGGGCTCAGGTCGCCGCCGTGTGGTCCGCCTTCGGTGTCGAGGGCGACATCGAGGCGCTGGACGCGACCGCCGAGGAGACCCTCCCCGAGGCGCTGCTGCGCACCGACGCCTTCCTCACCCACCCGGTCTTCCACCAGCACCGCTCCGAGACCGCCATGCTGCGCTACCTGCGCAAGCTGGCCGACCGCGACTACGCGCTCGACCGCGGCATGATCCCGCTGGGCTCCTGCACCATGAAGCTCAACGCGACCACGGAGATGGAGCCGGTCACCTGGCCCGAGTTCGGCCAGGTGCACCCCTTCGCCCCGGCCGAGCAGGCCGAGGGCTACCTCACGCTCATCCGCGAGCTGGAGGAACGTCTCGCCGAGGTCACCGGCTACGACAAGGTCTCCCTGCAGCCGAACGCCGGTTCCCAGGGCGAGCTGGCCGGTCTGCTCGCCGTACGCGGCTACCACCGCGCGCGCGGCGACGAGCAGCGCACCGTCTGTCTGATCCCGTCCTCCGCGCACGGCACCAACGCCGCCAGCGCCGTGATGGCCGGCATGAAGGTCGTCGTCGTCAAGACCGCCGAGGACGGCGAGATCGACGTCGAGGACCTGCGCGCCAAGATCGAGCAGTACCGCGACGAGCTGGCGGTGCTGATGATCACCTACCCGTCGACGCACGGTGTGTTCGAGGAGCACGTCGCGGACATCTGCGCCCGGGTCCACGAGGCCGGCGGCCAGGTCTACGTCGACGGCGCCAACCTCAACGCCCTGGTCGGCCTCGCCAAGCCGGGCCACTTCGGCGGTGACGTCTCCCACCTGAACCTGCACAAGACCTTCTGCATCCCGCACGGCGGCGGCGGTCCCGGTGTCGGCCCGGTCGCGGTCCGCTCGCACCTGGCGCCGTACCTGCCGAACCACCCGATGCAGCCGGCCGCGGGTCCGGAGACGGGCGTCGGCCCGATCTCGGCCGCCCCCTGGGGTTCCGCCGGCATTCTGCCCATCTCCTGGGCGTACGTCCGGCTGATGGGCGGCGAGGGCCTCAAGCGCGCCACGCAGGTGGCCGTGCTGTCGGCGAACTACATCGCCAAGCGCCTGGAGCCGCACTACCCGGTGCTCTACACCGGCCCCGGCAACCTGGTCGCGCACGAGTGCATCATCGACCTGCGTCCGCTGACCAAGGCGACCGGCGTGAGCGTGGACGACGTGGCCAAGCGCCTGATCGACTACGGCTTCCACGCGCCGACCATGTCCTTCCCGGTGGCCGGCACGCTGATGATCGAGCCGACGGAGTCCGAGGACATCGCCGAGCTGGACCGGTTCTGCGACGCGCTGATCGCCATCCGCGCGGAGATCGAGAAGGTCGGCGCGGGCGAGTGGCCGGCGGAGGACAACCCGCTGCGGGGCGCCCCGCACACCGCCGCCGCGCTCGGCGGTGAGTGGACGCACGCCTACAGCCGTGAGGAGGCCGTCTTCCCGGCCGGTGTCTCGGCCGCCGACAAGTACTGGCCGCCGGTCCGCCGTATCGACCAGGCCTTCGGTGACCGCAACCTGGTGTGCTCCTGCCCGCCGCTGGACGCCTACGAGGACTGACGCCGTCGCGTACGAGGACTGAGCAAGCGGTGCCACAGGGCCCCGTCCGGTTTCCGGGCGGGGCTCTCGCCGTGTCATGCCGTCGCCAGGGACACCTCGGTCGCCTTGATCAGGGCGACCACGTCCGAGCCCACGAAGAGCCCGAGGTCGGCCACCGCGTCCTTGGTGATCGCCGCGGTCAGTTCACCGCCGTCGACGGTGATCTTGACGGTGGCCATGACGGTGCCGGTGGTGAGGCCGGTGACCGCGCCGGGAAGCTGGTTGCGGATCGACAGGCCCGCCACCCGCTGGGTGGCCAGGGAGACCTCGGTCGACTTCACCAGCGCGCGGACGGGCGAGCCGGGGGCGAGGGAGAGGTCCTCGGCGGACTCCTTGGTGATGGCCGCCATGAGGTGCTGGCCGCCGTCCAGACGGAGTTCGACGGTGGCCATGGCCTCGCCGGGGTGGACGGCGGTGACGGTGCCGGGGAGCTGGTTGCGGATGCTCAGGGTCATGGGCACTCACGGTAGAGCGCCCACCCGTTCAGGCCGGGTATGCGTGTGTCTGCGCCGCTTTGACCGTCGCCCAGACAGCGGCGCCCGGATGCAGATCCAGTTCGGCGGCGGCGACCGTGGTGAGATCGGCGGCGAGCGGGAGTTCGCCGGTGAGGTCGGCGCGGATCTGGTCGCCGTGCGTCTCCAGGCCGGCCACCTCGCAGCGCCAGAGGTTACGGGCGCTGGCGCCGGTGGGCCGGTCCCGGAAGAGGGTGACGGCGGACGGCGGGAAGGCCACGAACGCCGGGCCGGACAGCTCCTCCGTGGTCGTGATCGACGGGCCCGCGTCGAGTCGTACGGTGTGCCCGTCCGCCCGGCCTCGGTAGAGGTTGAGGCCGACGAGCTGGGCGATGTAGTCGGTGCGCGGATGGCGGGCGATGTCGGCGGGGCCGCCCTCCTGGACGACGCGGCCGTGTTCTATGACGACCAGCCGGTCGGCGAGCACCATGGCGTCCAGCGGGTCGTGCGTGACGAGTACGGCCACGGCCTCGAACTCGGCCAGGTGGCGGCGGAGTTGGGCGCGGACCTCCAGGCGGGTGCGGGCGTCCAGCGCGGCGAGTGGTTCGTCCAGGAGCAGCAGCCGGGGGTGGGTGGCCAGCGCGCGGGCCAGGGCCACGCGCTGGGCCTGACCGCCGGACAGGCGGCGCGGCTTGGCGCTCGCGTGGTCGGCCAGGCCCATGCGGTCCAGCCAGGCCGCGGCCTGCGCGCGGGCCTCCGCTTTGCCCGCGCCCCGGCAGCGGGGGCCGAAGGCGACGTTGTCCAGGGCGGAGAGGTGGGGGAAGAGCAGATAGTCCTGGAAGACGACGCCGACCGGGCGGGAATCCGGGGGAGTGTGCTCCAGCGCGGTGCCGTCCAGGCGGAGATGGCCGTCGGTGAGAGGGGTGAGACCGGCGAGGGCGCGCAGGGCGGTGGTCTTGCCGGCGCCGTTGGGGCCGAGGAGGGCGAGGACGTCTCCGGGGGCGGCGGTCAGGGCCACGTCGAGCTTGAAGGAGCCGCTGTCCACGACGAGCCGGGCGTCGAGTCCCTCGTCGCCCACGGTCCGGAGGCCGGCTTCGGGGGCGTCGATGTCGGTCATGGGTCTGTACGTTCGCACACGCCCCGGGTCGGCTGCCACGCTCACGCTCCCGTCAGCCAGCGGTCCCGCAACCCCGCCAGCACCGCGATCGACACCGCCAGCAGGACCAGGCTGAGGGCGATCGCGGCGTCGGGGTCGTTCTGCAGGGCCAGGTAGACCGCGAGGGGCATGGTCTGGGTGCGGCCGGGGAAGTTGCCCGCGAAGGTGATCGTCGCGCCGAACTCGCCGAGCGCACGCGCCCAGGCCAGGACCGCGCCCGCCGCGATGCCGGGCGCGATCAGCGGCAGGGTGACCCGGCGGAACGCGGTGAAGCGGGACGCGCCGAGCGTGCTCGCCGCCTCCTCGAAGCGCGGGTCGGCAGCGCGCAGGGTGCCCTCGACGCTGATGACCAGGAACGGCATCGCGACGAACGCCTCCGCGATCACGACGCCGGTGGTGGTGAACGGCAGCGTGATCCCGAACCAGGCGTCCAGCGACTTGCCGATCACGCCGTTGCGGCCGAGGGCCAGCAGCAGCGCCACACCGCCGACCACCGGTGGCAGCACGAGGGGCAGTGTCACCAGGGCCCGTACCAGGCCCCGGCCGGGAAACTCCGTACGGGCCAGGAGCCAGGCCAGCGGCACCCCCAGGACGAGGCTCACGGCCGTTGCCGCTGTGGCGCTGACCAGCGACAGCTGGAGCGCCTGCCACACCTCCGTGCTGGACAGCTGGTCCGGCAGGCTGCGCCAGGGCGCGCGGATGATCAGCGCGACCAGCGGCACCAGCAGGAACGCCAGAGCCAGCAGGCCCGGCAGCAGCAGCGGCAACGGCACCCCGCGCCGGCCCCCCGTGCCGACGCGGCGACGCCGCGGCCGGTCCGTGCGGGGACCGGTCGCGGCGTCGGGCTGGTGGAGCGAGGTCACGGCTTGAGGAACCCTGCCTCGCTGAGCACCTTCTGGCCCTCGGCGGACTGCACCAGGGCGATGAACGCCTTGGCCGTCTGGGCGTTCGGCGCGTTCTTCAGCAGGACGATCGGGTAGGCGTTGATCGCCTTGGCGGACTCGGGGAACTCCACGCCCTGCACCTTGCCACCCGCGGACTTCACATCGGTCTTGTAGACGACCGCAGCGTCGGCCTCCTTCAGCTCCACCTTGTTGAGAGCGGACTTGACGTCCTGCTCGTAGGAGACCGGGGTGAGCTTGAGCTTGGCGGCGTCCAGGACCTTCTGCGCGGCGGCGCCGCACGGCACGGTCTTGTCGCACAGCACGACCTTCAGGCCGGACTTGGTGAGGTCCTTCAGGGAGGACACCTTGCCGGGGTTGCCCGGCAGGGTGGCGATCTCCAGCTGGTTGCGCACGAAGGTGGCCGGGGTGCCGACCGCGTCCTGCTTGGCCGTCACGATCGCCATGGTCTTGGGGCTGGCGGCGGCGAAGACGTCCGCCGGGGCACCGCCGGTGATGCTCGCTGCGAGGGTGTCGCTGCCGCCGAAGTTGAAGCTGACCTTGGTGCCCGGGTGCTGCTGCTCGAACTCCTTGCCCAGGGTCGTGAAGCTCTCCTTCAGGGAGGCGGCGGCGAACACGGTGACGTCGCCGGACAGCTTCGGGGAGGCGGAGTTCGACGCGTCCGACTTCGCGTTGGACGAGTCCGAGGACGAGGAGCAGGCGCTGAGTGCCATCAGGGCGGCGGCTCCCGCACCGGCCAGCTGCAGCATGCGCCGGGTCCGGCGCACGGAACGGGTCATCACGGATCTACTCCTCAGGTTCTGTGGAACGACTGTCGCGCCCTGTCACGGCCGGAACCGCCGGCCGTGCGGCGATGATACTGCCGCATCTGCCAGCCGTAAGTCTCCTGTCTCATCGCATGAGCTGCGAACTCGTGACTTGTAGCTTGCATGTGCGTTTGCACGGTGCGCCGCGGCGGGTACCGTGCTGCGGGAGGTGGTCGCAGGTGACGCTCGCGGAACTCGCCCTGACCGGCGATCTGGCCCGCCCCGTCCGGCTGAGCGTGCCGGACCTGCTCCGCTGGCCGCAGCACCGGGTGGACGTCAGTTTCGAGTGCGCGACCAGCGGCATCCAGCACCACCGGTTCGCCGGCCCACGCCTGTACGACGTCCTCGCCGACGCGGGGCCCGGCTTCGACCCGGTGCACCGCAAGGACCGGCTCCGCTTCCTCATCGCCGTCACCGGGGCGGACGGCCACCACGCCCTGCTGTCCTGGGCCGAGATCGATCCGGACTTCGCGGACGCGCCCGTCCTGCTGGGCGTGTGCATCGACGACACCCCGCTGGACGCGGCAGGGCCCCAACTGGTCCTCCCGCAGGACCGGTGCGGGGCCCGGCACATCAGCGGGATCACGGCGATCCGGGTGGACGGCGGCTACCGCTGTGCCGCTCCAGCGCCCGCCACACCGGGTCACGCAGCAGGGGCACCTCGGTGAACCGCACGCCCGCGGCGGCGCCCGCGGGGCTCGGTGGCGCGCCTTCAGCCGTGCGGTCGTCGGTCCGTTGCCGGAGGCCGACACCGTGCACTACCGGGTGGAGCGCAACGGCAGCCGTGTGACGGGTCAGACGCGGTCGATGTGCACGTTGGTGGACTTCACGCGCGCGGTGGCCTCCATGCCGACCTCCAGGCCCAGTTCCTCGACGGCCTCCCGGGTCAGCAGCGACACCAGCCGGTGCGGGCCCGCCTGGATCTCCACCTGGGCCGCGACGTCACCGAGCTTGATCGCCGTCACGATGCCGGGGAAGGCGTTGCGGACGGAGGTGTAGGAGGCGTCCTCCTCGCCGGCGCCCGCCTTGGCCAGCTCGACCGAGAACGCGGCGAGATCCCTGCCGTCGACGAGCCGCCGCCCGGACTCGTCGCGATGGGTCGCCACCCGGCCCGCGTCGGCCCAGCGACGGGCGGTGTCCGGGCTCACGCCGAGCAGCCGTGCCGCCTGGCCGATCGTGTAGGACTGCATGCCGGTCACGATAGGGCCACGCCGGGGGAACCGTGGACATGGGGTTGGTCGTTGGGTATAACGCGATATAGCGTTAGTTCGTGACGGTGGCCCCCAACGGGGACGTGCCGAATCGGGGTGAAGGTATGGCGGCCGAGCTGCTGCACACGGAGATGTCGTCCGGGCTGCGTGCCTCGCACGCGGACCGGGACCGGGTGGTGGACGTGCTGTCGGGCGCCGCGGGCGACGGCCGGATCACGGCCGAGGAGCTGGACGAGCGTGTGGCGGCCGCGCTGTCCGCGCGCACGCTCGGCGAGCTGGCGGCGCTCACCGCCAATCTGCCGGACGCGGCCGGCGCCGTACCGGCCAAGGACGTCGTGCGGATCGAGCAGCAGAGCGCATCGGCCCTGCGCGCGGACGGCTGGGCGGTGCCGCGCCGCATGGAGATCGCGTCGGCCTGGGGAGACGTGACCCTCGACTTCTCCCGCGCGGAGATCACGCACGACACCCTCCGCATCGACCTCGACATGCGCGGCGGCACCCTGCGGCTGATCACCCGGCCCGGTGTCGTCGTGGACGCCGACGCGCTGATGATCGGCTACGGCAAGACCAAGGTGCGGTCCGCCGGTGATCCCGGGGTGCCGGCCGTGCTCCGCGTGGAGATACACGGCCGGCTCAGCCTGGGGTGTCTTGAGGTACGGCCGCCCCGGCGCTGGTTCCGAAGGTAGCCCGCCCCCGCCGCCTTCTGCCGCCGTTGGGGGCCGCCCGGTCTCAGCCGGTGTGCACCCGCGGCCGGCGTTCCCGGTTCGGTTCGGCCTCGCGCAGGACCTCGCGGGTGACCGGGGCGACCTCGCCCTGGCCGAAGAGGAAGAAGCGCAGGAAGTTGGCGAAGGGATTGCCCTCGGTCCACTCGAAGTAGATGTGCGGGGTGCAGCCCGTCATGTCGCGCGCATGGAGGAGGAGCGCGGCGAGGGCGTTGGGGATCGAGGAGGACTCCAGGGTCAGCACGCGGTAGCGGTCGTGCAGGACCTCGCCGCGTACGGTCACGCCCGCCTCGAACTCGGAGGGGTCGGTGACCGTGACCTCGACGAAGACGAAGTCCTCCTGCTCCGGCATGTCGTTGTCGGCCCGGATCTGCTCGACCTTGTCGCGGTACTCGGCCTTGTCGCGATGGCCGGGCTCGTTCGCGATGAAGCGTATCTTCCGGCTGGCCATGTCCCGGATGAAGCGTTCCGCCATCGGGTCCAGAGTCAGACTGGTCACGCGCAGTTCGAAGGCACGGGCGAGCCGGGACAGCAGCGAGACCAGGATGATGCCGACGATGAAGCAGGCGCCGATCTTCACACCGTCCGGGCGCTCGATCACGTTCACCACGGTCGTGTAGAGGAACACGGCGGAGATCACGGCGAACCCGATGGTCCACTTGCGCTGCCCCGCCTTGCGCGCGGCGATGGTCACCGCGATCGCCGCGGAGCTGATGAGCACCAGCACACCGGTGGCGTAGGCGCCGCCCTGCGCGTCGACGTTGGCGTCGAAGAGCCAGGTGACCAGGAAGGCGATGAGGGTGAAGACGATGACCATCGGGCGCACGGCGCGGGCCCAGTGCGGGGCCATGCCATAGCGGGGCAGATAGCGCGGCATCAGGTTCAGCAGACCGGCCATCGCGGAGGCGCCGGCGAACCACAGGATGGCGATGGTCGAGATGTCGTAGACCGTGCCGAAGGCGCCACCGAGGTATTCGTGCGCGAGGTAGGCGAGCGCGCGGCCGTTGGCCTTGCCGCCGGTCTTGAACTCGTTCGCCGGGATGAGCAGCGTGGTGATGAAGCTGGACGCGATCAGGAAGGCGCTCATGATCAGCGCGGCCGTGGTGAGCAGCTTCTTCGTGTCCCGGATCCGGCCGGTCGGCTTCTCCTCGGTGTCGTCCGGATCGCCCTGGACGTGCGGCATGACGGCGACGCCGGTCTCGAAGCCGGACAGGCCGAGCGCGAGTTTGGGGAAGACGAGCAGGGCCAGGCCGATCATCACGAAGATGTTGCCGTGCTGCGCGGTCAGCGCGCTGGACCAGTCGGTGATCACATGGCCCGCTGTGACCACGTGGTAGAGGCCGACGATCACCACGACGACGTTCAGCGCGAGGTAGACGCCGACCAACGCCGTCGCGACGCCGATCGCCTCCAGGAAGCCCTTGAGGAACACCGCGCCCAGCAGCGCCACCAGGATCAGGGTGATCAGCATCTGCTGTCCGTGCAGGGCGCTGGACAGGTGCGGGTTCTCGATCAGGTGGGTGGAGGCGTCGGCGGCCGACAGCGTTATGGTGATCAGGAAGTCGGTGGCGGCGAAGCCCAGCAGCGTGAGCACGAACAGCTTGCCCTGCCAGAAGGACAGCAGCCGCTCCAGCATGGCGATGGAGCCCTCGCCGTGCGGGCTCTCCTCGGCGACCCGGCGGTACACCGGAAGCGCGCCGGCCAGGGTGACGATGACGAGGACGATGGTCGCGATCGGCCCCAGCAGTCCCGCAGCGAGCGCCGCGATGCCCGGCTGGTAGCCGAGGGTGGAGAAGTAGTCGACACCGGTCAGGCACATGACGCGCCACCAGCGCTGGCCCTTGTGCGGGGGTTCCGGCTCGGCGTGAGGCCCGGTGTGGCCGCCGTGCTTGCCCATGTCGGAGAGCCCCTCCAGCATCCAGTTGCGCAAGCGACTGGGAGGGGGGTGCTCGGTCGTGGCCATCAGTGGGCTCCTGTGTGCGGCTCAGCTTGTTTCCGGCCATCACGCGGATGGCGGGCACCAGCGTATGCAGAGAGTGACGCCTGGGCCCACGGATCTGGGGTGGGCGAGCGTCAATCTTGCGTTAAGAATGGCGCGGGAGCGGCAGAGCTCCATCAAGAAGGGGAGGCCGGAGAGGTTCGCCGGGGGCACGGCCGCCCGGTCGACGGCCCGTGGTTCGGAGCCGGGGGCGGCCACCGAGTGTCACTTGTTCCATACGGAGGCCCGGAACACCGCCCGGGCCGTCTCCCCGGTCGAGGCGGCGGGCGAGGCCGCGCAGGACGGTCGTGCCGCACAGGGGGGGCGCCGGCGGTCTCGGACACCCGGGCGCCCGCGTCGAGCAGATGCCACAGGTCCGGGTTGCGGAACAGGACCTCGGGCTCGAGCCGACCGCCCGGTCGATGAGGAGCAGCAACCCGAGCAGCACGGCCGCGCACCGGAGCGACGCACGCACATCCGCTGCCCAGGCGCGGTCGCAGTGCTCTGACGGCAGGCGGCCCGTTCTTGACGCAACCCCTGCGCGCCCGGCGCATCAAGACCCTGCATTCCGCATCAGGACCGCTGGGCTCGGCGGCGCCTCATCGCGCCGGGGTGGGCCTCACAGACGCCGGATGTCCATGCGCAGATGCCACGTGTTGCGCCGGTGGACGGACAGCAGCTCCGACTCCAGCGGGGACGGGGGCACCGCGAGCACCGGGCAGACCGCGTGCGCCAGGCAGTGCCGGGAGACGCGGCCCGAGAAGGCACGCTGCAGACCGCGCCGGCCCGCGCCCACCACCAGGACGTCGTTGTCCCGGTCCGCGGTCGCCACCAGCGCCGGGCCGGCGGCGCCGCGGACGACGACGGCGTGCATCGGCACACCGGGGGCGTCCCCGCCGAAGATCTCCTCCAGTACCGAGGCCAGCCGCTGTCCGGCCAGCCGCTGCCAGTCCTCCACCAGCAGACCGGCAGCGGGGGAGCGGCGCGCGGCGGGGTCACCGCCCGGCGGCTCCCAGGCCAGCACCGGCCACAGTTCCGCGCCCAGCCGGCGGGCCAGCGCGGTGGCCCGCCGCAGGGCCGTGACGCTGCCCAGGGAGCCGCTCACACCGACCACCACCCGAGCCGTCGTCGAGGCGTCGTAACCGGACATCACTCCACCGTTCCTCGCGGGCGACGCCGGGGCGTCTCGAGCGCGGACGTGCCCGCCCTGCAAGGCCCTTGCTTCCTTCCATCCCACTCCCGTACCGGCGATTCGACCAGTGGGGCGGAGGTGTCTTTTCCACGGCGGCCGGCACGCCCGCTCGCGAAGACTCGGTGCCGCAGTCGAAACTTTCGAGCACCAGTTGGGGGCGAACCGTGCGAACCTATGACAACCCAGTCCTACCCGGCTTCCACCCCGACCCGAGCGTGTGCCGGGCCGGGGACGACTACCGGCGTACCAGGCGCTGCGGGACGCGCTCCGACAGCGCCCGGCTACGGACCGTAGCCGGCCCTGGACGCACATCGGGGCCGGTGCGCACCGGATGGGTGCGGCCGGCCCCTCGGGTCGTTCGCCCGCGCTCCGCTCAGGCGGCGGTCATCACATGCTCCGCACCCAGCGGGCGGTGCGGAGCGATGATCCGGCCGTCGGGCAGCAGCTCACCGGTGTCCTCGAAGAGCAGGACGCCGTTGCACAGCAGACTCCATCCCTGCTCCGGGTGGTGCGCCACGAGACGGGCGGACTCCCGGTCGGCGGACTCGGCTGGCGGACACGGCGGCTGGTGCTGGCACATGGGTGGGATCTCTCGCTCTGTCGTGGTCATGGCCGTCCCCCGTGGTGATAAGTCGGTCGGAACCCAGTGTTGCCTTCTCGGCGTCATTCCGCAGGGATTTCGCAGCACCGCTTCTCACAGGTCATGACGCGTCACCCGCGCGGACGGTTCAGTCCAAGTGCACTGTCACTTCGGGTGGTTCGCAGTGGCCGGATCGGGCTAGTCCCTGCAGGCCAGACCCCTGACATGAACGTACCCCGCTTCCCTTGCGGGCAAGCGGGGTACGTGGGCGGCCGGTCAGGCGGGCGAGCCCAGCACGGGCGGGCCGAGCAGCGGCAGCGGAGTCGCACGATGGGTCAGCACCGGAAGCAACTCGGTCACCCGGAACAGGCGGTGCGCCGGTATGCCGGGCGGCGCCGGCGCCAGTGGGACGAGCAGATCGGTGCCGGCCGGGTGTCCCTCGGCTCCGTCGGCGGTGAGGTCGCCGTGCAGCCACAGGGTGAGCATGTACAGGCCGGGCACGGAGAGCAGCCGGGCCTGGTACGGCTGTTGCAGCGCCTCCGCCTGCTGCAGGGCGCGCTCGGTGGAGGGGACGTAGGGGCCCTCGAAGAAGTGCGAGAAGGCCCAGCCGTCCGGGGTCAGCATGGTGTCCGCCGCGGCCACCGCCCGGTCGCCGCAGCGGATCAGGAAACGCCAGCCGGCCAGCCGGGTCGCGGACAGGCCCGGTGCGGTGATGCGGTCCAGTACGTGCACGGGCAGCGGGAGTTCGGGGGTCGTCGGCCCCTGCGCGGCTCGCAGGGAGGGGGTGCGGGCCTCACGCACCGCGGTGGGGGAACCGAGGGCGGTGAGGACGGAACGCAGGGCAGGCGCGGGGGCAGGGGGCACGTGCAGCGGCATGTGGGTCGCCTCTCTCGTTCGACAGGCGCGGCGGCGCGAGGAGGGGTGGGGCGGACGGCGCTGTCTGCTCACGGGAAGGCCGGAAGGGTGGAGGCCCGGGTCGGTGAACATGGGTGCGGCTCGGCCTGCCGCCCGTCTTCGGGACGGCCTGAACACGGCGGGAACCAGGACCGAGGCGTCAACCTTCTGCCTTGTGGGCGGAGTTTATATGACGCATGTTCGGCCGTTGTTTCGTCTAGCTCATTTCGGGAAGTCGCGCAAGGCGGTAATGCGCCGACGATTTGCGGGACTCCTCCCGGTTTCCGAACCGTCCCGCCGCTGCTGACCTCGTAATACGCACCGGTAACGGTCGGCCGAATGTCGTCGGCGTTTTTCACGAGGTGCCGGGGGAACCCGAAGTGCAGGCTGACGCATGCCCCGTGAATGTGCCGCGGGGAACATTCCGACAGAGTAGCGGCTGCCCGGCTCGCGCGGGGCGTTATCGATCGCTTTCCACGGGGCATCATCCCCCGTACCCGGGAGCCCGGCGGCCGGACCGCCGGCCCGCCCATCCGAGGAGGGACACTTCGATGGGGGAGAAGGTCGTGGCGGGGCAGTTCGACCTGTCCGATCGCCAGCGCTACCGCGAAAAGCTCCAGAAGTGCCTCGTGGGACTGGAGCGACTGTTGCGGGAGAAGCGATTCGATCGTCCCAAGAACCTCATGGGAGTCGAGATCGAATTGAATCTCGCCGGGCCGGACGGTATGCCGAAAATGTTGAACGGGCAGGTGCTGGAGCGCATCGCGAGCCGGGATTTCCAAACAGAACTCGCCATGTTCAATCTGGAAGTCAACATAGCCCCACACCGTTTGGGCGGACGCGTATTCGACCGGCTCGCCGAGGAACTGCGCACCTCGCTCGCCTACGCCGACCGCAAGGCGGGCGAGGTGGACGCCGGCATCGTCATGATCGGCATCCTGCCCACGCTCGACCGCGACGACCTGGTCTCCTCCAACCTCTCCGAGGCGGACCGCTACACCATGCTCAACGACCAGATCGTGGCCGCGCGCGGCGAGGACTTCCGGCTCGACATCGAGGGCGTGGAACACCTCGTGTGCACCTCGAAGTCGATCGTCCCCGAGGCCGCGTGCACCTCCGTACAGCTGCATCTGCAGGTCACTCCGGCCCGGTTCGCGGACGTGTGGAACGCGGCGCAGGTGGCGTGCGCCGCGCAGATCGCCGTCGGGGCCAACTCTCCGTTCCTGTTCGGTCACGAGCTGTGGCGTGAGTCCCGGCCCCCGCTGTTCCTGCAGTCCACCGACACCCGCCCGCCGGAGCTCCAGGCCCAGGGCGTACGGCCGCGCACCTGGTTCGGCGAGCGGTGGATCAGCTCCGCCTACGACCTGTTCGAGGAGAACCTGCGCTACTTCCCGGCGCTGCTGCCCATCTGCGACGACGAGGAGCCACTGGAGGTCGTGGAGGCGGGTGGCACGCCCCGACTGGCCGAGCTGGTGCTGCACAACGGCACGATCTACCGCTGGAACCGGCCGGTGTACGGCATCGCCGACGGCGTTCCGCACCTCAGGGTGGAGAACCGGGTGCTGCCGGCCGGGCCGACCATCACCGACGTGATCGCCAACGCGGCCTTCTACTACGGCCTGGTCCGCGCCCTCGCCGAGGAGTCCCGCCCGGTGTGGACCCGGCTGCCCTTCGCCGCAGCGCAGGCCAACTTCGACGCCGCGTGCCGGTACGGCATCGACGCGCGGTTCGTGTGGCCCCGGCGGGGACGCTACGGCGGCACGGGCGAGGTCGACGCGGTCACCCTGGTCCGCGACGAGCTGCTGCCGCTGGCCTCGGCCGGGCTGGACGCGTGGGGCGTGGAACCGGCCGACCGGGACCTCTACCTGGGCGTCATCGAGGAGCGCTGCCGGCGCCGGGTGAACGGGGCGTCCTGGCAGGCGGCCACGTTCCACCGGCTCCTGGAACAGGGCCTGACCCGCGAGGCCGCGCTGGCCGCCACGACGCGGCGCTACGCCGAGCTGATGCATGTGGGGGAGCCGGTGCACATGTGGCCGGTGGGGCTGCCGGAGGCGGTGCCTCTCGGCTGACCAGCGGGCGGACGGCGAAGCTGCCAAGATCCTCGGCCGCTACGCGGTGCTTATCTCCTTCTGCGATCCTTGCCAGGCAGAGGTGGGCCAGGGGCCCATGAGCCGGATGGAGGCAGGGGTGCAGGTGGAGGCTGACTCGGTGGCCGGTGCCGGGGCGCGGGAGCGCGACCCGCGGCGCATCCTGCGGGACGAGACGCTGCTCGTCCTGGCGCTGTCGCTGGGCGCGAGCGGGGTCTCCGCCCTGATCAGCTTCATCGGCGCGGTCACCAAGCCGGGCGGCCTGAAGGACCAGGCGGCCACCCTCAACGCCTCGGCCGCGCCCGGCCGACCCTGGCTCGACCTGGCCTGGCAGCTGTTCGGCATCGCCAGCGCGCTGGTCCCCGTCGCCCTGGTCGCCCATCTGCTCATCCGCGAGGGCGGCAGCCTGCGCACCCTCGGCTTCGACCGCACCCGGCCCTGGCCCGACCTGGGCCGTGGTGCCGCGATCGCGGCCGTGATCGGCAGCACCGGGATCGCCTTCTACCTGGCCGCCCGCGGCCTCGGCTTCAACCTCACGGTCGTGCCCGAGGCGCTGCCGAACGTCTGGTGGAAGTTCCCGGTACTGATCCTGTCCGCCGTGCAGAACGCGGTCCTCGAAGAGGTCATCGTCGTCGGCTATCTGCTGCGCAGGCTGGGCCAGTTGGGCTGGACCCCCGGGACCGCGCTGGTCGCCAGCGCGGTCCTGCGCGGCTCGTACCACCTCTACCAGGGCGTCGGCGGCTTCATCGGCAACATGGTCATGGGCGTGGTGTTCGTGTACCTGTACCGCCGCTGGGGACGGGTCGGTCCGCTGGTCGTCGCCCACTCCCTGCTCGACATCGGCGCGTTCGTCGGCTATGCCCTGCTCGCGGGCAGGGTGGGCTGGCTGCCGACGGCCTGAGCGCCGGGGTCACGCGTGCAGTTCGCCCTCGATCACCGTGACCGCGCGGCCGGTGAGCAGGGTGCGCTCGCCGCGCAGGCCGGTGCGCACCAGCCCGGTGCGGCGGGAGGCCTGCAGCCCGGTGAGGTCCTCGCGACCCAGGCGCGCGGACCAGTGCGGGGCGAGCGCGGTGTGGGCGCTGCCGGTGACCGGGTCCTCGTCGATGCCGACGTTCGGGAAGAAGCAGCGGGAGACGAAGTCGTAGCCCCGGGACGGGTCGTCGGCGCGGGCCGTGGCGATGATGCCGCGCGCGGAGTAGGCGCCGAGGGACTTGTGGTCCGGTGCGAGGCCGAGGACCGTCTTCTCGTCGGCCAGCTCCAGCAGCAGGTCGCCGACGTTCGGGCCGGTGTCGAAGGCGGCGAGCGGCTGTGCGCCGAGGGCCTCGGCGACCCCGGCCGGGATCTCGGCCGGGGTGAGCGGGGCCGTCGGGAAGTCGAGGGTGATGGAGCCGTCCTGGGCGGGCGTGGCGATGAGCACGCCGCTGCGGGTGGCGAACCGCGCCGGGCCCTCGTGGGCGCCGGTGGTGTGCAGGACGTGGGCGGTGGCGAGCGTGGCGTGCCCGCACATGGCGACCTCGGCGACGGGCGTGAACCAGCGCAGCGCCCAGTCCGCCTCGCCGCCCTCGGGCAGCCGGTGGGCGAACGCCGTCTCGGCGTGGTTGACCTCCATGGCGACGTTCTGGAGCCAGTCGTCGTCCGGGAAGACGTCGTCCAGGAGCAGGACTCCGGCCGGGTTGCCGGCGAAGGGGCGGTCGGTGAAGGCGTCCACGATTCGAATGCGCATGACGCCGACGCTAATGGCGCGACGGCCGGCCGCCCAAGGCCAATTCACGAACCCTGGCATGTCTTGCGCACGATCGCGGCCCGCGGCCTTGTCCAGGGGGCGAGTTGGGCGACTCCGAACGAGCGCGCTCGATGCCGTCGAGGGTGCGACGCATGGACGCCGAGCAGCCCCGTGTCTCCTCAGCCAGCGGTGGTCGGCGGTTCTGCAATGCCGATGAAGTTCCCGGCTTTGGTCTGGATGTTGACTGACCACCCCAGCGCGGTGAGGTCGTCCGTGAGGGTCTGGGCATCGTGGAACACCTTCACGATGCGGTACTGGCTGCCGTCGTGGAGCCGACGCAGCGCTGCTGGGATCGGCTGGTTCGCGAGGACTTCCTCGTATGCGGCTGCGGCTGGGCCGTCGTCGATGAAGATCGCTTTGCCGCCCGGCGCGAGTGCGGCCGAGACGGTGTTCCAGAAGCCGGGCAACCGCGTCGGGGGGACATGGGAGAGCCAGAAGGCGAAGAACACGGTGTCGTAGCGTCGCGGCGGCTGCCACTCGAACAGGTCGGCCTCGATGAACTGGACGGTGGGGGATGCGGTGCGCGCCCGAGCGAGGGCCAGCACTTCGGTTGCCGCGTCGACGGCCGTCACCGAACGTGCCCGTGCGGCAAGCCTCGGGGTCCACTGGCCCGTTCCGCAGGCCAGCTCCAGCACATCCCCGGCGATCGGCAGGTCATCGACGACGGCCAGCAATTGCTGCAGGGCTTCGTACTCCGCGTATTGCCGGTCGTATTCGGCCGCGGCGGCCCTGTAGTAGGCCCTCTGCTCTGCCAGGAGAGCGTCGTCATCCATGCGGGTTCCTCTCATCCGGGCTCGGTCAATGCCAGTCACGCTCAGCTCGCCGACCTTGGTTGCAGACGCGGACGCGGTGCACGCTGAGGGGCTTGTCATGCGATCGGTTCCGATATATCGTTGAGGCATCGCGAACGATACGAGATGCATACGTGACAGATCATCGATGGAATGGAGTGATCGCGATGCGCACCCATGGATACGAGCACGGACATCGGCACGAGGGCCCCGGCCCGCGGGGCATGGGTGGATTCGACCGGCGGCGGGCCGCCTTCGGGCCCTTCGGCCCGGGCGGCCCGGGGTTCGGCCCCGGCGGCCCCGGTTTCGGGGCAGGCCCCTGGGGGCCCCGAGGGCGCGGTGGACCAAGGGGGCGGGCGCGGCGCGGTGATGTGCGGGCCTCGATCCTGGCCCTGCTCAAGGACCGTCCCATGCACGGCTACGAGATGATCCAGGAGATCGCCGAACGCAGCGGCGGCGCGTGGAAGCCCAGCCCCGGCTCGGTCTACCCCACGCTCCAGCTGCTGGAGGACGAGGGCCTGATCGCCAGCGAGAGCGGGGGCGGCAAGAAGCTGTTCGCGCTCACCGAGGACGGGCGCGCCGCCGCCGACGAGGGCCCGGACGCCCCCTGGGAGGAGGCCTCCCGCGGGGTCGACTGGGAGGCCCTCGGTGAGATCCGCCAGGCCGGCTTCGGTCTGATGGAGGCCTTCAGCCAGGTCTGGAAGACCGGCAGCAAGGAACAGCGCGAAAAGGCGCTGGCCGTCATCAACGACGCCCGCAAGAAGCTGTACCTGATCCTCGCCGACGAGCACTGAGGCTCGTACGACGGACCGGGCGCCCCGTGCGACACCGCGCGGGGCGCCTTCGCGCGCCCGGACTCAGGCGACCAGGCCGGCCAGCTTGCGCAGCGACTCGTTCAGCGCGGCCGTCGCCGAGTCCTTCAGCTTGCCCGCCATCAGCGACACCGCCGCGCCGGTGAACTCGCCGTCGATCCGGACGGACGTGGCGTCGCCGTCGGGCGTGAGGGTGTAGCGGGTGGCGACCGTCACCGCCATCGGGCCCTTGCCCCGGATGGCGAACACCCGGGCCGGCTCCAGCTCCTCGATGGTCCAGTCGACCTCGGCCGGGAAGCCCATCAGCTTCATGTTCTCCTGGAAGGTCCCGCCCACGGCCAGGCTCTGCGGGCCCCCGTTGGGGAAGCTGGTGTGGGTGGCGTTCCACTCCCCGTACGACGACCAGTCGGTGAGCTGGGCCCACACCTTCTCGGCCGGTGCCTGGATGCGTGCCTCCGCGCTGACTTCGGCCATGGGACCACCCCTTCGGATCGGGCGTAGCGGGCTAAGGTGTCGCGGAACGTAGCCGCAGGGGTGCGAACATTCAATACTGATGAACCGTCAGGAATTCCGAGCGCCGGTTCCGTAAGTGAATCTCCTCCGTAAGGATGAGATCCCGAACGCCCAGGTCCACTCTGTGTGGGACGCGAAGATGGTTCCGCTCGTGGATGACCCGGCCCGTTGAGGCTGATGGGGTAGGGGTTGTGCAACCCCGTACAGCCCACTGGACCGCCCATGACGAGGCGGCGCACCCGGACGACGATGCCGTGCTCGGCGCCGAGCTGGCAGCGGTGATCGCCGGTGCGCGCCGGAGGGCCGTCCGGGACGGGGACCGCCAGACCGACACCGCCCATCTGCTGCACTCCCTCCTGGAGCACGATCCCGAGGTGCGCGCCGCGGTCGGCGGCCCGCAGCACCTCGCCCGGCTGCTCGGCTACCTCGTGCAGCGCAGCATCGGCTACGGGCTGCGCTGGCAGGGCAGCGTCGAGGACTCCGGCGCGCTCGCCGTCGTCCCCGCCGCGGTCGTGCCCCGCGCCCGCGAGCCGAGGGACGCCGCCGGCTGGTCGCCCACGGCCGCCGCCGCCCTCGCCGCCGCCCGCGAGCGGGCCCGGCTGCGCGGCGAGCCCCGCGTCACCGGCATCGACCTCCTTGCCGCGCTCACCGCGGACCCGGGCGCGCGGGCCGTCGAGGTCCTCGGACGTGCCGGCATCCGCGAGCTGAACACCCCGGCCGAACCCGGGTCGGACGAGTACGCCGGCGACGGCGGCCCGATTCACTGACACCGGCGGACGTCCAGCCCCTGAGACAGGTGTCAACGGGGATGACGCTCCTGTCGTCGCCTGTCATCATGTGCCCGTGCATACGTCAGAGAGCAGTCAGGGCAGCCGCGGCAAGGGCGTCGGGCTCGGTCTCGCGCTCGCCTCGGCACTGGCCTTCGGCGGGTCGGGAGTGGCCGCCAAGCCGCTGATCGAGGCGGGACTCGACCCGCTCCACGTGGTCTGGCTGCGCGTGGCCGGCGCCGCCGTCGTCATGCTGCCCGTCGCCGTACGGCACCGCGCGCTGCTGCGCCGCCGTCCCGCCCTGCTCGCCGGGTTCGGACTGCTCGCCGTCGCCGGCGTCCAGGCCTGCTACTTCGCCGCGCTGTCCCGTATTCCGGTGGGCGTGGCGCTGCTCGTCGAGTACCTGGCCCCCGCGCTGGTGCTCGGCTGGGTCCGGTTCGTGCAGCGGCGGCCCGTGACGCGCGCCGCCGCGCTCGGCGTGGTCCTCGCGGCCGGCGGTCTCGCCTGTGTGGTGGAGGTCTGGTCGGGGCTGAGCTTCGACGCGCTGGGCCTGCTGCTCGCGCTCGGCGCCGCCTGCTGCCAGGTCGGCTACTTCGTCCTGGCCGACCACGGCGGCGACGCGGGCGACGAGGCACCCGACCCGCTCGGCGTCATCGCCTACGGCCTGCTCGTCGGCGCCTTCGTGCTGACGGTCGTCGCCCGCCCGTGGAGCATGCGCTGGTCGGTGCTGACCGGCTCCGCCGACATGAACGGCACCGCCGTACCGGCCCTCGCGCTGCTGGGCTGGATCGTGCTGATCGCCACCGTCGTCGCGTACGTCACGGGCGTGCTGTCCGTGCGCCGGCTGTCCCCGCAGGTCGCCGGCGTCGTCGCCTGCCTGGAGGCGGTCATCGCGACCGTGCTCGCCTGGGTGCTGCTCGGCGAACACCTGTCGGCGCCCCAGGTCGCCGGTGGCGCGGTCGTCCTGGTCGGCGCGTTCATCGCCCAGTCCTCGACCCCCGCGAAGGGCTCCGCCGAGCCGGTGGCCGCGGGCGGTGCCGAAAGGGAGCTGTCGGCCCGCGGTACGGCTGCCTGAGGCGCGTCTCCGGGACCACCGGCCCCGCGCGGGTGCGCGCAGGGCCGTACGGTGCTCGCCCGCAGACGACGTCCGCGCGCCCCGCCGAAGCGGGCCGGCCACGCTCGGCGCGGGCCCCGTCCTCCTCGCGCTCGGCACCCTGCTCCTGCTCGGCGCGGGCGCGGGCCTCGCGGTGGGTGAGGCCGCGGGGGCGGCGGTCGGGCGGCGGTTCCGGTGCGGCGCCCTGTCCGTTTCCTACAGCGCCTTCAGGTAGGCCGGCAGGTCGACGCCCGGTGTCAGGTCGGCGTTGGGGACCGGCGCGGCGTAGCCCTTCTGCAGCGGGACGACGCCGGCCCAGTGCGGCAGGACGAGGTCCTCCGGCTCGTCGTTCGCGCCGCCGGTGCGGACCTTGGCCGAGACCTCGTCCAGGTCGAGCCGGATCACCGCGGTGGCGGCCAGTTCCTTCTTGTTCGCGGGCCGGGAGTCGGCGGCGCGGCCCGGCACGACGTGGTCCACCAGCGCGTCCAGGGCCAGCCGCCGCTCGTTGGGGTCGGTGACCTGGTGCGCGACGCCGTGCACCACCACGGAGCGGTAGTTGATGGAGTGGTGGAACGCGGACCGGGCCAGCACCAGCCCGTCCACATGGGTGACCGTCAGGCACACCGGCAGCCCCGGGTCGGTCTCGCCGGTCATCCGCAACGGGCGGGAACCGGTGGATCCGTGCACGTACAGCCGCTCGCCGACCCGGCCGTACAGGGTCGGCAGCACCACCGGGGCACCGTCGCGGACGAAGCCGAGGTGGCAGACGTACCCCTCGTCGAGTATCGCGTGCACCAGTTCCCTGTCGTACGACGCACGGTCCGCGGAGCGCGTGGGCACGGTGCGCTCGGTCGGGGTGTAGGCGGCGGCCCGGGCTTCCTCGGTCGTCCCCTGCATGACGGTTCCTCCATGGGCGAGCAACGGCGATCTGGCGATCTTGCGTTCCTGTATTGCACTAGTGCATACTGTTCTTTGTGCTAGGAGAGTATCCCATCGACGGGCGCGGCGCAGCCGAGATCGCGGCCAGCGTCGAGCGCGCGGTCGGCGCCGGTGAGCTGGGGCCGGGTCAACCGCTTCCTCCCATGCGGGAGTTGGCGACCCGGCTCGGGGTGAACCCGAACACCGTGGCGGCCGCCTACCGCACCCTGCGCGAGCGCGGGGTGATCGAGACGGCAGGCCGCCGGGGCAGCCGGGTCCGGCCCAAGCCGGCCACCACCGGCCGCGAGGAACTGCGGGTGGAGGTCCCCGCCGGGGGCCGCGACCTGGCGGCCGGCAACCCCGACCCGGCCCTGCTGCCCCGTCTCGCCCCGGCCCTCGCCGCGGCGGCACAGGAGGGCGACCGGCGGCCCGTCCTCTACGGCGACGACCCGATGGACCCGGAACTCGTCCGGACGGCCCGCGCCGAACTCGACGCCGACGGCGTCCCGGACGGCCCGCTGACCGTGACCTCCGGCTCCCTCGACGCCATCGAGCGCGTCCTCGCCGCGCACCTCAGAGCGGGCGACGCGGTCGCCGTCGAGGACCCCGGCTGGGGCAGCGTCCTCGACCTGGTCCCGGCGCTGGGCCTGCGCACCGTCCCGGTCGGCATGGACGACGACGGGCCGCGCCCCGAAGACCTGCGCCGGGCCCTGGAGTCCGGGGCCCGCGCGCTGATCGTCACCGACCGCGCGCAGAACCCGACCGGTGCCTCGGTGACCGCCCCACGCGCGCGTGCCCTGCGCGCGGTGCTGCGCGAGCACCCGGGAACCCTGCTGATCGAGGACGACCACGGCCACGGCATCGTCGACCTCCCGCTGCATCCGCTCGCGGGCGTCACTCACCACTGGGCCGTCGTTCGCTCCGCCTCCAAGGCCTACGGCCCCGACCTGCGGGTGGCCGTCGTCGCCGGCGACCCGGTCACCGTGGACCGGGTACGCGGCCGCCAGCGCCTCGGCCCGGGCTGGGTGAGCCTGCTGCTGCAGCGGGCCGTGGCCCGCCTGTGGTCCGAGGGCGCGGTGGACCGGTCGGCGGTGGCGAAGGCATACGCCGCCCGGCGGGACGCGCTGGTCGACGCGCTGGCGGAACGCGGAGTCGCCGCCCACGGTCGCAGTGGCATGAACGTGTGGGTACCGGTCCCCGACGAGACCGGCGCGGTGGCCCGCCTGCTGCAGGCGGGCTGGGCGGTGGCACCGGGGGCCCGCTTCCGCCTGAACAGCGGCCCGGCGATCCGCATCACGATCTCGACCCTCACCGAGGAGGACATCGGCCTCCTGGCGGACGCGGTGGCAGCAGCGGTACGACCATCACCGGCGCGCGTCTATGGCTGAGGCGGAGCCGCACATCGATACAGTCCCGCGCCTCCCCATCAGGCGTTCTTGCGCCGCACCTGAGTGAGCGCGGCCCCCGCAAGAACGATCACCGCTCCCACCGGGGTGGTCCACCGCAGCGACTCCCCGAGAATCGCCACACCGGCCGCCGTGGCGATGACCGGGATGAAGTACGTGACCATCTGCGCGGTCGTCGGGCCGACCTCGGCGACCAGGCCGTACTGGATCAGCACCGCCAGCCCCGTGCCCAGCGCGCCCAGCGCGGCGATCGCGAGCAGCGGTACCGGCGAGACATGCGTGGGAAACCCGGCGAACAGCGGGGTGACGACCGCCAGCTGAAGCGTCGCAAGCAGCAACTGCGCGCCCGTCATGGACAGATGGGAGTTGCCCGTACCCGCGAGCGTCCGCCGGACGTAGATCCAGCCCACCGGGTAGCTCAGCGAGGCCAGCAGGGCCATGGCCGTACCCGTCGCGTCGAGCCCATGGAAGCCCTGCCACGCGCCCAGGACCGTCAGCACCCCGAGGAACCCCAGCCCGAGCCCGGCCACGCGGACCCGGGTCGGCCGGTCCTCGGAGAGGGCGACCAGCGACAGAGCCATGCCCCACAGGGGCGACGTGGCGTTGCAGATGCCGGCCAGCGTGGACGGGATCGTCAGCTCGGAGTAGGCGAAGAGCGAGAACGGGAGCGCGTTCAGGAAGAACGCGGCGACCGCCATACGGCCCCACAGCCGGGCCCCGCGCGGCAGCTTCTCCCGCTTGACGGCCATCGCCGCCGCCAGCACCGCCGTACCGAACACCAGACGCCCGAGGGTGACCTGGAAGGGCGCGTAGTCCTCTGTGCCGACCTTGATCAACAGGAAGCTGAAGCCCCAGATCAGGGACAGCGCGCCGAAGCGGAGTCGCCAGTCGAGGCGGGCGCGGGGACGGGCGGGGGCGGGGGACTGGGTCGTGGGTGCGGTGGCCGTACTCATGGCCCCAAGGATGCTGGTGGCAACCTCGTAGCACAATCGACATTTCCCACCTGGTACCTCTTAGAATCCCTTACATGTTGAACCTGGAGCGCCTGCGCACCCTGGACGCCCTCGCCCGGCACGGCTCGGTGAGCGCGGCCGCGGACGCGCTGCACGTCACCACGTCCGCCGTCTCCCAGCAGCTGGGCAAGCTGGAGCGCGAGATCGGCCAGCAGCTGCTCGCCAAGAACGGCCGGGGGGTGCGGCTCACCGACGCCGGCCGACTGCTCTCGGAGCACGCGGCACGCATCCTGTCGCAGGTCGAGCTCGCCGAGTCCGACCTGGAGGCGCATCGCGGGCAGGTCGTCGGCGAGTTGAGGCTGTCCGCGTTCCCGACCGCCGCTCGCGGGCTCTTCCCGGTCGCGCTCGGCGCGCTGCGGGCCCGGCATCCCGGGCTGCGCGTGCGCTCCAGCGAGCTGGAGCCGGAGCAGGGCATCGCGGCCGTCGTGCGGGGCGATCTCGATCTCGCGGTGGTCCTGGACTGGTACAACAAGCCGATGCCCGTGCCCGACGGCCTGGTCAAGGCACCCCTGCTGGACGACCCGGCCGAGGTCGCCATGCCGGCCGGGCACCGGCTCGCCGACCGGGACGAGGTGGACCTCACCGAGTTCGCCGAGGACGAGTGGATCACCTGGGGCGAGGGCGAGTTCTGCCACGAGTGGCTGATGTTCACCCTGCGGTCCAAGGGCGTCGAGCCGATCGTCGGCCACCGCGCGGGCGAGACCCACACCCAGCTCGGCCTGGTCGCCGCCGGACTGGGTGTGTGCATCGCGCCGCTGCTGGGCCGGCATCCCGTCCCGGAGGGCGTGGTCCTCGTGCCGCTCAAGCAGCGGGTGCGCCGGCACGTGTACGTGGTCTGGCGAGCGGACGCCGACCGCCGCCCCTCGATCCGGGCGGCGGTGGAGGCCCTGCGCGCGGCCGCACAGAAGGTCGGCTGAGTCCTACGGCGACCCCAGCTTGCGGAAGTCCCAGGAGACGATCTTCTCCGGGGTCAGCCGGGCCCAGGCGTGGCGGCCGTCGTGCGGCATCTCGTCCAGCCCGAAGTTCTTCCGTGCGAACAGCGTCTCGGGCGTGTCGAGTTCGGCGCACAGCTCCCCGGTGCGTGGCACCTCTCCCACGAACTCCACCCGGCCGGACAGCTCGACGCCGCGCAACTGGTCGTACTCCTCGCCCGAGTCGACCACGACGGCCACCCGCGGATCGCGGCGCAGCTGGGCCCAGCGCCTGCTGCGCACCACCGAGTACAGCCACAGCGAGGTGCCGTCCCAGGCGAACCAGAGCGCGCTCACATGCGGCGCGCCGTCCGCCGAGACGGTCGCGACCCGGCAGGTGCGCTGACTGGTGAGGAACTCGTCCAGCTCGCCGGGCGTCATCATGATCTTCCGGCCCCGGCGCTGCTCAGTGACGGTCATGCGGCCCCCTCTTCTCCCACGTCGTGCCAGAGAACTATGGTGTCCTGGTGATCCTCTGACATCACGTCAGAAAAGAGAACAGGCCGGTTTCAACGGGATCGCTTCAAGGGGGCGCGCCATGCCGTCGTACGAACAGCTCAGCGAACTCCTCGACCCCGTGAGCACCGTCCTGCTCACCGTGGAGTGCCAGCAGGGGGTCGTCGGCCCGGACAGCGCGCTGCCCGAACTCGCCCGCGAGGCCCGCTCCTCCGGTGCGCTGCGCAATGTGGCCCGGCTGGTCGCCGCCGCCCACGAGACCGGTGTCCAGGTGGTCCACGCGATCGCCGAGCGCCGCCCGGACGGCCGGGGCGCGAGCCGCAACGCCCGGCTGTTCCGGGCCGCCGAGCGGCTTCCCGTGCAGCAGCTGAGCGGCAGTACGGCGGTGCGGGTCGCGCCCCCGATCGAGGTCGCCGAGGAGGACCTCGTCGTAAGACGGCTGCACGGCCTGTCCCCGATCCACGGCACCGACGTCGACGCCCTGCTGCGCAACCTCGGCTGCCGCACCCTGATCGTCACCGGTGTCTCCGCCAATGTGGCGATACCCAACGCGGTGTTCGACGCGGTCAACCTGGGCTACACCGCCGTCGTCCCGGCCGACGCCGTCGCGGGGGTGCCTGCCGAGTACACCCCCGCGATGATCCGGCACACCCTCGCGCTGGTCGCCACGGTCTCGACCACCGACGAAGTGCTCGGCTGTCTGAAACGGCCGCGCCCACGCGCCTGAGCCGGCTCAGGCCAGCTTGATCTCGTCACCGGAGACGGTGATCTTCGCCGCGGGCAGCGGCTGGGTGGCGGGGCCCTGCTTCACACTTCCGTCCTCGGCGGAGAAGTGGCTGTTGTGGCACGGACAGACGATCACGCCGTTCGCCACGCTGCCGACCGCGCACCCCTGATGGGTGCACTTGGACGAGAACGCCTTGAACGTGCCCGCCGCCGGCTGTGTGACCACCACGCCCTGGTCCTTGAAGACCTTCCCGCCACCCTGGGGGATGTCGGAGGTCTTGGCGAGCGCGGCGCCCCCGGCGGAGCCGCCGCCGTTCTGCGACGCTCCCGTGGAGCCGGTCGTGCCGGAGGAACCGGACCCGGTGTTGGCCGTGTCGGACGAGCTGTTGTCGCCGGAACCGCAGGCGGTCAGCGCGGCGGCGAGCCCCGCCGCTCCGGCCGCCGCCACCACCGTGCGGCGGGCCGGTCCGGCGAGGGGCTGGGACGAGGCGCTGGTCATGTGGGATTCCCTTCCGCGGAGCTTCTCGTGATCCGTCCAGGGGTACGGCGCCCGGGCGCCGCCCGTTCAGACGGGCAGCCAGATCCTTGCCGTCCGGGCATGAGACGGCCGTAAGCGCCGGCTGTGGGCTCGCTGTCGGCCGCCACCAGTAACCTGGGGCGATGCTCAAGGAAGTCACCGCGACCCGCTACGTCACGCCGCTGCGTGAGGGAGGCTCGCTGCCGGGGCTCGTCGAGGCCGACGACTTCGGGACCTACGTCCTGAAGTTCACCGGTGCCGGACAGGGCCGCAAGACACTGGTCGCCGAGGTGGTGTGCGGCGAACTCGCCCGCCGCCTCGGATTCCGGATGCCCCGCCTGGTCACCGTCCAGCTGGACCCGGTCCTGGGCCTCGGCGAACCCGAACAGCAGGTGCAGGACCTGCTCAGGTCCAGCGGCGGCAGCAACCTCGGCATGGACTTCCTCTCCGGCGCCCTCGGCTACGACCCGCTTGCCTTCCCGGTGAGCCCCGAGGAGGCGGGCCGGATCGTCTGGTTCGACGCGCTGATCAACAACGTGGACCGGTCCTGGCGCAATCCGAACCTCCTGGTGCACCGCGGCGAGCTGTGGCTCATCGACCACGGCGCGACCATGATCTGGCACCACAACTGGCCCTCCGCCGAGACCTCCGCGGCCCGCCCCTACGACGCCGCCGACCACGCCCTCGCCCGCTTCGCCCCGGACGTCGCCGCCGCCGCGGCGGCCCTGGCACCCCGGGTCACCGAGGACCTGCTCGCCGAGGTCACCGCCGAGATCCCGGACGCCTGGCTCACCGACGAGCCCGGCTTCGACACCCCGGACGACCTGCGCCGGGCCTACGCCCGGCCGCTGCTCGCGCGGGCGGCCGTCATCGCCGAGCGCATCACCGGCATCGAGGGGACCAAGTGAGCCAGACCCACATCCACATGGCCGGTCATGTCACCGAGCGGCACATCACCCGGGCGGGCCAGGGCGGCGACCGGGACGTGTTCGAGTACGCGCTGCTCAGGGTCGTACCGCGCGTGGAGCGCGGCGAGTGCATCAACGCGGGCGTCGTCGTCTACAGCCGCGCGCGCGGATACGTCGGCGCCCGTACCCATCTGGACGAGGGCCGGCTGCTCGCCCTGGACCCGGAGGCGGACGTGGCCGGGATCCGGGCGGCGCTCGGTGCGATCGAGCGCCACTGCGCGGGCGGCGAGGAGGCCGGGCAGGCCGCCGGGGACGACGCCGGGCGCCGCTTCCGCTGGCTGATCGCGCCCCGCTCGACCATCGTCCAGCCCGGTCCCGTGCATACCGGCCTGACCACCGACCCGGCCGCCGAGACGGAGCGGTTGCTGGACCTCTTGGTGAGGTAATGGATCACACGCACCCGGTGTCCCGTTGACACCGGGTGCCAGGGCTTCTAGCGTCACGTGTGCTGAAGGTACTAAGCGGTCGCTCACCGCATGAGGGGCTCGGTTCCGAGGGCCCCGACAGGTTCTCTCAAGGGCGAGGAGAAGCAGCAATGTCCACCACTGAACAGCGGGTCGCGGTAGTCACCGGCGCGGCGCGCGGCATCGGCGCCGCCACCGCCGTACGACTGGCCGCCGAGGGTCGCGCGGTCGCCGTGATCGACCTCGACGAGGCCGCCTGCAAGGACACAGTCGAGAAGATCACCGCGGCCGGCGGCAAGGCGATCGCGGTCGGCGCCGACGTGTCCGACGAGGCGCAGGTCGAGGCGGCCGTCGCCCGGATCGTCGAGGAGCTGGGCGCCCCCACGATCCTGGTCAACAACGCGGGCGTGCTGCGCGACAACCTGCTGTTCAAGATGAGCGTCTCCGACTGGGACACCGTCATGAACGTCCATCTGCGCGGCTCGTTCCTGATGACCAAGGCCCTCCAGAAGCACATGGTCGACGCGGGCTTCGGCCGGATCGTCAACCTCTCCTCCTCCTCGGCGCTCGGCAACCGCGGCCAGGTCAACTACTCCGCCGCCAAGGCCGGCCTCCAGGGCTTCACCAAGACCCTCGCCATCGAGCTGGGCAAGTTCGGCATCACCGCCAACGCCGTCGCCCCCGGCTTCATCGCCACCGAGATGACCAAGGCCACCGCCGACCGCGTCGGCATGGGCTTCGACGACTTCAAGAAGGCCGCCGCCACCCAGATCCCGGTGCAGCGCGTCGGCGAGCCCGAGGACATCGCCAACGCCATCGCCTTCTTCACCGGCGAGGCGGCCGGCTTCGTCTCCGGCCAGGTGCTGTACGTCGCCGGCGGACCGCTCAACTAAGGGAATCGGGTACATGACTTCCGCTGAACTCCCCGAGCTCTCGGGCAAGGTCGCCCTCGTCACGGGCGCCAGCCGCGGCATCGGCTACGGCGTCGCCGAGGCGCTCGTCGCCCGTGGCGACCGCGTGTGCATCACCGGCCGCAACGAGGACGCGCTGAAGGAGGCCGTCGACAAGCTCGGCTCCGACCGGGTCATCGGCGTCGCCGGCAAGGCGCACGACCTGGCCCACCAGGCCGAGGCCGTCGAGCGCACCATGGAGGCCTTCGGCCGCCTGGACTTCCTGGTCAACAACGCGGGCACCAACCCCGTCTTCGGTCCGATCGCCGACCTCGACCTGGGCGTGGCCCGCAAGGTCTTCGAGACCAACGTGATCTCCGCGCTCGGCTTCGCCCAGAAGACCTGGCACGCCTGGCAGAAGGACAACGGCGGCGCGATCGTCAACATAGCCTCGGTCGCGGGCCTCGCGCCCTCGCCGTTCATCGGCGCCTACGGCGTCAGCAAGGCCGCGATGATCAATCTGACCCAGCAGCTGGCGCACGAGTTCGCACCCAGGGTGCGGGTCAACGCGATCGCCCCGGCGGTGGTCAAGACCAGGTTCGCGCAGGCGCTGTACGAGAACCGCGAGGAGGAGGCGGCCGCCGCCTACCCCCTCGGCCGGCTCGGCGTGCCCTCCGACATCGGCGGAGCCGCCGCCTTCCTCACCTCCGGGCAGTCCGACTGGATCACCGGTCAGACGCTCGTCGTGGACGGCGGCATCTTCCTGAACGCCGGCGTGGGCTGAGCCAACTTCCGGGCGCCGATTTTCGGACGGATCGGCGCCCGGAACACCGCATGGAGTCCGCACAGCGGACTGACAACGTCGTCATCGCGAAATCGATCAAGAAGCCCTGTTACAGGGGAGGCGTGCTGGGCGACGAAGACCGGGTGGCCGCGGTACGGCGTCTGCTTGCCGTCCTTGTACGGCTCGGCGGGCGCGAGCCGCCTGGCGATCAGGTCGTAGGCGTGCCACCGGATCGTCGCCGGGCCCTTGAGCCCGGCGGTCGCCCGGTCCCGGCCGCGCAGACGGAACCCGGCCCGGAACGGCTGCCGGGCGAGGGCGTCGAGGCGCTGGTCCAGGGAACGGGGGTCGGGCGAGGTGGTCATGCCGCTACGAGCGTACGTCGGGGGACGCGGCTCAGCCCAGGAGCAGGCGTTTCTGGCTCGCGAACTCCTCGTCCGTCAGGACCCCCTGGGCCTTCAGGTCCGCCAGCTGCTTGAGCTGATCGATCTTCGCGGTCATCTCGTCGGGGGCTGCGGCGGCCGGTGCGGCGGGAGCGGGCGGCGCAGCCTGCTGCGGCTGCTCGTACTGCGGCTGTGTGTACTGCGGTTGCGCGTACTGCTGCTCGTACTGTTGCTGCCGTTCATAGTCCTGCTGCGCCCACCGGCCGGCCTGCCGGCGTGAGACACGGTTGGACACGGCGGTGGCGGTACCGGCGACGACGGCCGTGCGGGCGACGCCGCGAAGCAGTCCGGGCATGTTCGGTCATCTCCCAAGGGTCGATGCGGCGGGACGCGGGACACTCCGCTTCAGGCGGCCGCGGAGCCGCCGGGCGGCACCGTCTCCTCCGTGGCGTCCAACGCCGCCAGCAGGGCCTGCACCGGAATGCGCCCGCTCGCGACGAGCTGCGCCCCGCTGCGCCTGAGCGCGCCGGCCAGGGGAGCGGCCCACAGGTTCTCGTAGATCAGCACCGCGGCCGAGTTGCCCGGCTCCAGCGCGTTGGCCGCCTCGTCGAGGTCGCTCTGGTCGAGCACGCGGGCGGAGGCTCCCTCGAAGACCGTCAGATCCGTTTCGTCGCCGAGGTCCTGCAACTCCAGTGCGACGACCGAGCCGTCGGTCTCCTTCCGCACGAAGGCGAGGTCGATGATCCGGATGATCCGGCGGTCGACGAGCTCGACCAGCAGCGGGAACGCCTCTCCCGTCATTCGGTTGCCGGGGAACTCGATGACCAGGTAGTCGACGGGCCCCATCTCTTCGACGCTGTCCATGACTTCTCCTCATGAGGCGCAGGGGATCGGTTCCGCTCGCCCGCCCGTGGCCCCCCGGCGGCGGCCCGCGGCCGACGCTCGCCACCCCCCCGTTGCCTCTCCAGTCCACCACGGGGCGCGAGGGGCCGCATATGAGGCGGGCGGCGGGCAGCGGCCCACCGGACGACCCCCGGGTGCCGCGGGACGCTCGGCGCTCCACGCTGGTCCCAGCGAAGGGAGCCATCTCATGCCGACCGTCGGAGTGCCGTCAGCGGGCGGGGGCCGGGCGTGCCCGCAGAGTCGCCCCCCGGGACCCTGATGGCGACGGCACAGCGTGCTCGGAAGCTGACCGGCTGGGCGAAATCGGTGCACCGGCGGGCGGAAAGCCGGTTCCCCGTGGTCACCCATCTCGCGGACCGGATGGTGTCCGTGAATATCTTCGACTCCGGTACGCGCCTCGCGGCGCAGTGCTTCCTGACCGCGGTCCCCCTGCTGTTCGTCATCGCGGCGTACGCCCCGGAGGCGGTGCGCCACCAGTTGGTCGCATCGGTGACAGCGCTCTTCGGGCTGACGGACGCGACGCGTGCCGAGCTGGAGCAGGCGCTGCAGCCCACCTCCGGCGACCTGAAGCAGACCACCGGTGTGGTGGGCGGACTGATGGTGTTGCTGTCGGCCACCGCCGTCAGCCGGGCGATGCAACGCCTGTGCAAGCGAGCCTGGGAGATCCCGCGCACCGGAACCCGGGTCGCTCCCTGGCGGTGGCTGGCCTGGCTGGGCCTGTGGGTCGGAGTCCTGGTGCTCCAGGGTCCTCTGCGTGACGGCTTCGGGGTCGGGGTCTGGCTCGGCATCCCCCTCACCTGGATCAGCCAGGTGGGTTTGTGGTGGTGGACCCAGCATCTGCTGCTCGGCGGTCTGGTCGGCTGGAAGCCCCTGCTGCCGGGCGCCCTGGTCACGGCGACCGTCCTCACCGCGTTGGCCGTGACCGCGCGTGTGTACATGTCGCGGGCCCTCGACCGCGCCCTCGCCGACTACGGCCCCGTGGGGTCCGTGTTCGTGCTTCTGTCCTGGCTGATCGTGGTGTGCGTGGCCGCGGCCGTCGCCGTCAGCGTGGGCGCCGTACTGGCGCAGGAGCCTTTCCTGGCGGACCGCCTGGGCAGCCCGCCTCCGCGGCGCGACCGTGCGGCGGGGGACTCGTGAGGCCTCGTTTCTGGGGGGTGCGGTGTCGCCCGTCCGGTCCACCCGGGGCGCGCAGCGGCCACGAGGCTGACGCAATGGGGGTGTCAGCCGCACCACTGCGCCGGAGGCCCCGTGACCAAGCCGCCCGCCCCCCAACCACCAGAGCCGGACCCGCCCGGGCCGGGGGACGCGCAGGGCCGGGATGCCGCCGAGCATCGCCCGGAGGACGCGCAGGAGCCGGACCCGACCGCGCACCGGCCGGACAGCGGCTCGGATCGGTCGAATCCGGGCTCGGATCGGCGGGACGGCGGCTCGGGCCGGCCGGATCCTGGCTCGGAGCGGCGGGACAGCGGCTCGCGCGGGCCGGGCGGGCCAGGCGGGCCGGGTCGGCCGGGCGGGCCTGGCGGCGAGGCGGACAGGCCGGGGCAGGACCCGCAGCGGGCCTACCCGGTGCCACCCGCGTCGGGCCGTGCAGGGCCGCCGGCGGGCCGCCCCTCGGGCTCCGGCGCCGGGCGCGTCGGGCGCAGCGCCGCCTCGGCCGTGCTCCTCGTGCTGACCTGCATCCTCGTACCCGTCGCGCTGCTCGCCACCTGGGTGCACGACATCGCGCTCGACACCGACCGCTATGTGTCCACGGTCGCGCCGCTCGCCACCGACCCCGCCGTCCAGGACGCGGCGGTCCACCGGATCACCGAGGCGGTGGGAGCCCACGTCGACGGCAAACGGGTCGCCGGGGACATCGCCCACTGGCTGCAGTCCCAGGGCCTGCCGCCGCTCGCCGCCGACGCGATCAGCCGGCTCGGACCGCAGATCGACTCCGCCGTCGACACGGCCGTGACCAGGATCGCCACCCGCGTCGTCCACAGCCACGCCTTCGCCACGGTGTGGCTGGGCGCCAACCGCGCCGCCCACAACGCCGTCGTACACGCCCTGACCGGCAAGGGACGCGGGGCGTTCGGGGTCAGCGACGGCACCGTCACCCTGGACGTGGGCACCGCCGTGGACCGGGTGAAGAAGGAGCTCGTCGACGCCGGCCTGAAACCCGCCGCCAGGATCCCGCAGGTGAACAAGCAACTGGTGCTGATCCACTCCGACGAACTCGTCAAGTTCCGCAAGGGCGCCCGCCTCCTGGACGTCGTAGGGAACTGGTTCCCGGTGCTCGTCGTCCTCTTCGGCGCCACCGGGGTGTTCCTGGCCCGCCACCGGCGCCGGGCCCTGGCGCGCACCGCGCTGGGCGCCGCCTTCGCCTGCCTGGTGGTGGCCGTCGGCCTGGTCGTGGCGCGCGCCTACTACCTCGACCACCTGCCGCCCCAGGTGCAGTCGAGGGCCGCGGCGGCCGCCGTCTTCGACACCCTGCTGCGCTTTCTGCGGGTCAGCCTGCGTACGGCCATCGTCCTGGGCGTCGTCATCGCCCTGGGCGCCTATCTCGTCGGTCCGGGCCGGCTGCCCGTGGCCGTCCGCGGCTACTCCGACCACACGGCGGACTCCGCGGCGCGCTGGGCGGCCGGCCATCACATCAGCGCCGGGCGCGTCGGCGCGTACGCGCTGGCCTACCGCCGGGCCGTCACGCTGCTCGCCCTGCTGATCGTCGCGCTCGTCTTCGCGCTCTGGGACCATCCGACGGTGCTCACCGTCCTGCTGCTGGTCCTCGTACTGCTCGCCGTCCTCGCGGTGCTCACGCTGCTGGCGGCCGCGGGGGGGGGGCCGGGCTGAAGTGAAACCAGTAAAGGGGGGGGAGCGGGGGTGCGGGCGGGTAGGAAGGATATGGATAGCGGCATCATACGCGGTCCCCCCCCCCCCCCCCCCCACTCCTTCCCCCCCCCCCCCCCCCCCCCCCCCCCCCCCCCCCCCCCAAGGCGGGTCCGGCGGGCGACCGGCACTGACGGCGGCACGCGCCGCAGCCGACCGACGACAGCGGCCCCGTCCCGGGACCCTCGGGCGCGGTGCGGGGAGGCGTGCACAGGGCCGGCCGGCCCTGCGCGATCTGCGGGCGGGCCGGAAAGCTGGGATCCTGATCGGGTGGAGCCCGCTCCGCAAGCCCGACGACAGGGCGCTGACCCTGTGACGAGGCGGCAGAAGCAGACGAGGGGACCGGCTGTCACACCCGTCGATCCCTTGGGCGAGCCGTTTCTGCAGACCCGGTTCGCCCTGCCGGCCACGCCCGTCACGTTCCTGCGCCGCCCGCGGCTCGCCGAACGCCTCGACCAGGCCTTCGAGACTCCCCTGACGATGGTCAACGGCTCGGCCGGCGCGGGCAAGACCCTGCTGGTCGCGGACTGGGCCGCCCGGCTCGGACAACCGGTCGCCTGGTTCACCGACGAGGCGGGCAACCAGGGCTGCGGAGTCTTCTGGGCCTATGTGCTCCAGGCCCTGCGGGCCGCCGGAGTACCGCTCCCCGCCGACCTCGGCTGCCCCGGCGAGGCCCATCGCGTGGACCACAAGCTGCTGGCCCGTCTCGCCTGCGAACTGAGCGGGCGGGAGCGGCCCGTCGTCCTGGTGCTGGACGAGTTCGACCGGGTGACCTCCGCACGGACCGCGGAACAGCTGGAGTTCGTCCTGCACCACGCCGGGCAGGGGCTGCGCCTGGTCCTCGTCACGCGCACCGAGCCGCTGCTGCCGCTGCACCGCTACCGGGCGGCCGGGGCCATGACGGAGATCCGGGACGCCGAGCTGGCCTTCACCGTCGACGAGGCCGCCGCGCTCCTGGACCTGCACGGGCTGCGGCTTCCCACGGCGGCCACCCGTGCCCTGGTCGAGCGCACCAGGGGCTGGGCCGCCGGGCTGCGGCTGTGCGCCCTGGCCGCCCGGCAGAGCCCGGACCCCGAGACGTATCTGAAGGACTTCGAGGCCGGCCGCAGCCCGATCGCCGACTTCCTGCTGGCAGAAGTGCTGAAACGGCAGCCGGCCCGCACCCAGGACCTCCTGCTGCGCGTCAGCGTCGTGGAGCGGTTCACCCCGGCACTGGTGGCGGAGCTGACCGGGCGCGGCGGCGCCGAACAGGCCCTCGCCGAACTGCACGGCCAGAACGCGTTCGTGGAGGACCTCGGACACTCGTGGTACCGCCTGCACCCGCTGTTCGGCGAGATCCTCCGGGTCCATCTCAGGGTCCGCTCGCCAGGGCTGGAGGCCGAACTCCACCGGTGCGCCGCGCGGTGGCTGCGCGACTCCGGCGCCCTGCCCGAGGCACTGGCGCACGGCGCCGCCGCGGGCGACTGGAACTTCACCGCTCAGGCCCTCGTCGACGACCTGGCGATCGGCCAGCTCTTCACCGGCCTGCGCGCGAGTGACCTTGCCGAGCTGTTCTCCCGGATGGAGCCCGAGGCGACGACCGCGGCGGCCGACCTCGTGCGCGCCGCGTGCGAACTTTCCGAGTACGACGTGGCACGCGGCCTGGTCCATCTGCGCCGCGCCGAGGAGCGCCTCGCCGCGCGGACGGACCCCGCGGGGCGGCTGAGCTGTGCGCTGCTGCAGTCCCTGGCGGGCCGGCTGACCGGCTCGCCCGGCACGGCCGAGCAGGCCGCGACGACGGCCGGGGAACTGCGCGGCGAGGTCCCCGCCCACCTGCTGGAGAAGCACCCCGAATTCACCGCCCTGCTGCTGACCCACCTGGGCTCGGCCCGGCTGTGGGCCGGGCGCTTCGAGGAGGCGCGCGCCGCGCTGTCCGAGGTGGCCGGATTCCCCAGTGGTGTCTCCACGGCGCTGCCACGCGAGGACTCCCTCGCACAGCTGGCGCTGATCGACTACCTCAACGGACGGCTGTGCCCGGCGGAGCGCAAGGCACGGGCGGCCCTGTGCGAAGCGGAGAAGTACGGCCTCGGCCGCCCCCGGTCCTGCGGCTCGGGCCTCGGCCGACTGGTGCTGGCGGCCGTGGCCGTCGATCGCGGCGAACCGGACCAGGCCCAGGGCCTCTTGGACGAGGTGGCCGAGTCGGGAACCCCGGCCGATCCGGTGACGGCCGCCGGCCGGGCGCTCGCGACGGCACGGCTGCTGCTGTCGCGGGGTGAGCCACGGGCCGCCGCGGCGGCGGCCGACCTCGGCGTACCGGCCCTGGTGGCCTCCCCCTGGGCGGCGGCGCAGACGGCGCTGATCGCCTCCGCCGCCCAGTTGGCGGAGGGCCGCCCGGACAGCGCCCTGAAGATGCTCGACGACGTCTCCTGCGACGACGATCCCGTGTGCGCGGCGGAGCTGGCCTGGGCCCGGTTCGCCGCGGGCGACCGCGAAGCGGCGATCGAGCTGCTCGACCGCGTGCGGACGCAGGGCCGCACCGCCCCGAGAGCGACCGTCCGGGCCGCGCTGGTGCGCGCCGAGGCCGCTCAGGATTCCGATGTCGCCACCGCGCGCACACTACTCGCCCAGGCCCTGCGGGAGGCCCGGCGGGAACGGCTGCGGCGCCCCTTCCTCGAAGCCGGACCGCGCATCCGGCACCTGCTGGAGACACCGCCGCTGCAGGGCCTGGCCGCGGGCTGGCTCACCCCGTCCGGCCGGGCCTCGCCCGGCGGACCGGGGACGGCCGTGGACCCCTCGTCCCCGGTCGTCGAGGAGCTGAGCGGGCGCGAACGCGAGGTCGTGGGCAGGCTGGCCGACCTGATGTCCACCGAGGAGATCGCCGCCGACCTGTACGTCTCGGTCAACACGGTGAAGACCCACCTCAAGAGCGCCTACCGCAAACTCGGTGTGAACGGGCGCGCCGAGGCGGTGCGCCGGGCCCGCGAGCACGGACTGATCTGACCGGGACCCGGGCGTCTCGCCCGTGACGGGTGAGGCGCGCGACAGCACCGCACGCTCCCCTGAGAGTGACGGGATACGCGGCGAGGCGGTGGACACCATGGGACACTGGCGCACTCTGATGGTGTTGGGTACGGCCCAGTTCCTGATGGTCCTGGACACGTCCGTCATGAACGTCTCCATCAGCCGACTGGTCGAGGACTTCCACACCGAGGTCACCGCCATCCAGGCCGTCATCACGCTGTACGCGCTGGTCATGGCCGCCTTCATGATCATCGGCGGCAGGCTCGGCGACATCCACGGCCGCCGTCGTCTGTTCCTGCTCGGCCTGATCGTCTACGGCACCGGTTCGGCACTCACCGCCCTCGCGCCCACCCTGTGGATGCTCGCCCTGGGCTGGTCGGTGATCGAGGGACTCGGCGCCGCGATGGTGCTGCCCGCGATGGCGGCCCTGGTCGCCGAGGCCTACCGCGGCAAGGAACGGGCCGTCGCCTACGGCGTGATCGGGGGACTGGCGGGTGCCGGCATCGCGGTCGGCCCGCTGCTGGGCGGCTGGGTGACGACGTATCTGACCTGGCGGCTCGTCTTCGCGGGCGAGGTCGTGGTCGTCCTCGTCGTCCTGCTGTGCCACCGGGTGATCAAGGAGGCCGAACGGACCGTACCGCCGCCCCGGCTGGACGTGGTCGGCGCGGTGCTCTCGGCGAGCGGGTTGGGGCTCGGCGTGCTCGGTGTGCTGCAGAGCAGCACCTGGGGCTGGGTGCACCCGCGCAACCCGCCCTTCACCGTTCTGGGCTTCGCGCCCACCCTCTTCGTCGTCGCCGCCGGGGTGGCCGTACTCGCCCTGTTCGTGCGCTGGGACCGCAGGCGGGAGGCCGCGGGCGCCGACCCGTTGGTGCACCTGTCCCTGTTCGGCCGGCCGCCCCTGCGCTCCGGTCTGCTCACCCTGCTGAGCCAGAACCTGATCCTGCTCGGACTGTTCTTCACCATCCCGCTGTACCTGCAGGTGGTCCAGGGATTCGACGCCTTCCAGACGGGGCTGCGGCTGCTGCCGGTGTCCGTCACGATGCTCGTCACCTCCCTCGGAGCCGCCCGGCTCGGCCGCACCATGGGGCCGCGCCGGGTCGTCCGGCTGGGCCTGCTGACGCTGGCCGTGTCCATCGTGTGGCTGCTCGCCACCATCGAACCGAAGATCGACAACGCACAGTTCGCCGGCGCCATGGCGGTGCTCGGCATCGGCATGGGGCTGCTCGCCTCCCAGCTGGGCAACGTCGTCCAGTCGAGTGCCGGTGAGACGGAGCGCAGCGAGGTCGGCGGCCTGCAGTTCACGGCGCAGAACCTGGGTTCGGCGCTGGGCACCGCGCTCATCGGGTCGATGCTCATCGGCGCGCTGGCGCACGCGTTCACCGCCGGGGTGGAGAGCCACCCCCAGCTGTCGGCCCAGGCCAAGCAGCAGACCGGTGTCGCGCTGGAGGCCGGGATCAGCTTCGTGCCCACCGCCCAGGTGCGCGTGGCCGCCCAGCGCGCCGGCCTGCC
Organism: Streptomyces sp. NPDC031426; assembly: GCF_055581585.1. NCBI lineage: Bacteria > Bacillati > Actinomycetota > Actinomycetes > Kitasatosporales > Streptomycetaceae > Streptomyces > Streptomyces sp. NPDC031426. The sequence continues at coordinate 64,880 of NZ_JBVIJE010000024.1, read as the reverse complement.
ACCGTCCGAGGTCGACGCCCTCACCTCCGCGTACGCCTCGGCACAGCTCGACGGTCTGAAGGCGGCGATCCTCGCCACCGGAGGCATCACGCTCGCGAGCCTCCTCGTCACCCCGCACCTGCCGACCGCGCCGGCCCGCCGGCCGCAGTCGGCGGAGGGTGGCGCATCGGCGGGAGTGGCCGGTGCCGCGCAGTGAGCACGAAGGCAGGGCGATGTCCCCCACCGGCCGTACCGAGGCCCGGGAACGCCGTGCCGAGCGCCGAGCCCATGCCGACTACACGGGTGCCGTGTACGGATCGATGCTCGCGGCGTCGGTGGTGATCGGCGCCGGCGCACTGGGGAAGTTCCCCCGCGTGGAACTGGTCGTCCTGCTGCTGCTCACCGGCCTCGTCTTCTGGGTGGGGCACGTCCACGCCCAGCTGTTCGGCGCCCGTCTGGCACAACAGGCGCTGGACCGGCCGACCGTCCTGCGGGTGTGCCGGGAGGAGTGGCCGATCGTCAAGGCGGCCGTCCCGCCCGCCGTCGCCGTCGCCGTCAGCCCGCTGCTCGGCCTGGGCGTCGACGGCGCGGTCTGGCTGGCGGTCGCCGTCGCCGTGGCCGGTCAGGTGGGCTGGTCCGCGGTCGGCGCACGGCAGGCGGGTGCGTCCTGGCGGCTGGTGGCCGGCACCGCCGCGGTCAATCTGCTGCTCGGCCTGGCGATCACCACGTTCAAGATCGCCCTGACGCACTGAGGCCCGGGGGCCCCCGGATCACCTGTGCCGGGTGAGGCCCGGTGCCGCCGGGCGGAGCAGGATCGGGGGCGAGACCGCAGCAGGCCCGCGGCGGGAGAACGGCCCATGCGCTACGAGATCCGCGTCGATGGACACATGTCGGAGACCCTGACCAAGGCCTTCCCTGAGCTGGATCATGTGACGATGTCCGGCCAGACGGTGCTGTTCGGTCCCGTCATCGACGAGGCGCATCTGTACGGGCTGCTGAACCGGTGCCAGTCGTTGGGCCTTCGGGTCGTGGAGATGCGGCAGCTGCCCGAGTGAGAGCCGCTCCCCGGCCGTCCGAGCGGCCGTCCCTCACAGATTGGCCGCCGCGATCCGGCCCGAGCGCACCGCCTCGCCCAGCGCCTCGAAGTCCCGCTCGGTGCGGTCGGCGTAGGCCTGCGCGAACCCGGTCAGCGCGCGGTCGAAGCGGTCCCCGGCGCCGAGATAGGCGGCGATGGCGACGGGATCACCGGACCGCGCATGGGCCCGCGCCAAGGCGGCCCCGCACACCTGGCCGGACAGGATCAGCAGATCCGGGTCCCACGTCTCCGGCCGGGGGCTGCCCTTCCAGTCCCACAACTGCCGTACGTAGAAGTCCCGGTCGCACCCGTCGAGGCCCACTACGTGCGTCCAGCCCAGGAAGATGTCACTGGCCGCCTGGAGGAGCCGCTGCCCGGCTACCACCCGGTGGCCCTGGTTGTCGTACCGCTCGCCGCCCGTGTACGCCGCGAGCACCGACTCCTGGGCCTCCTTGGCCTGCAACAGCAGCGGATCGTCGTCGTCGCGGCCGAGCAGCAGCAGGATCCAGCACCGGGTGCCGACACCGCCGACGCCCACCACCTTCCGCGCCATGTCCACCAGCCGGTAGTGCCGCAGCAGGTGCCGCCGGTCCGCGGGCAGGGTGCGCGCGTACGACTCCAGCAGCGCCTGGAGCTCCTTGTCCTGCTCACCGGGGGAGGGCGCGCTCCGCAGCTCCCGCAAGGGGGTGAGCAGCGGCGGGTCCGCGGCGATCCGGCGGCCCTCGGGCGTGAGCCGGGTGAGTTTGGCGAAGGCCCGCAGATGCGTCCGGGAACGGGCGCGGGCGGCCGCCTCGGCCGTACGGCGCCTGCTCTCCGCGTCCATCGAGGCGGCCAGCAGGTGACGCATCCGGTCGGCGTCGTCCCGGGCGTACCAGATGTCCAGGGTGCGCATGCCGGCGAACTCCCTCATCCGTTCCCGGTAGGCCCGCACGCAGGCGCGCACCGCGTCGTCCTGTTCACTCTCCGGGAAGCCGTTGTTCCGCGCCGCGACGGCGAGACTGGCCGCCAGCCGCTTGACGTCCCATTCGAACGGGCCCGGGAACGTCTCGTCGAAGTCGTTGATATCGAACACCAGATGTCGCTCCGGCGAGGCCAGCAGCCCGAAGTTCAGCAGATGGGCGTCCCCGCACAACTGGACCTGGAGCCCGGTGCCGGGCAGCCGGCCCAGGTCGGCCGCCATGACCGCCGCCGCGCCACGGTAGAAGCGGAAGGGGGATTCGAGCATGCGGCCGTAGCGGATCGGCACCAGCTCCGGTACGCGAGTGGCCGACTGACGCTCCAGGACGTCGACCACGTCCGGACGGTCCGGCGCGGCCTCGAACACGCCGTGGCCCGAGCGCGGCGCGCGCTTGCGCGCCCTCCTGCCCCAGGCCGCCCGGTCGGCCGGAGACGAGGCGACGGTGTCGGCACTCGGTGCGGTCATGATCCACCCTCCTGGTCCTGCGTTTGTCTCCCGCCGCGGGCTTCCGGCTCGCGCGGCGACCGGGGAACACCGGCCGTGGGCCCGTCCGCTCCACCCCACCGCCCGGTCCGCGCGGAGGGATCACCCGCGGCGGGTGATCCGGCGCACCGGCCGCCGCGGGAATGCTGTCGGCTCCGGGGCCGCGGGCCGCCCGCGGGCAGTCGGTGCGCGGCCCGCGCCGAGCGCGCGAGGAGGAGCCATGACCGAACCGCGTGGACAGGAACCGCGGGCCGGGCTGTCGTATCCGCCCGGCGGGACGGGCACCGGCGCCGCACAGGCCATGACGGTGATCGCCCGTTCCTGGACCTGGATCCTGGCGTCGGCGATCGTGACGTTCGCGGCGGGCGTGCTGGTCCTCGTCTGGCCGGGCGAGACACTGCATGTCCTCGCCGTCCTCATCGGCCTCTACCTGCTGCTCGGCGGCGCGATCCGGTTCGTGACGGCGTTCGCGCGGGAGAACCACGGAGACCGGCTGCCCGGACTGCTGGTCGCGGTGCTGTACGTCCTGGCCGGCGTGCTCTGCCTGCGCCATCCGCTGCAGACCATCACCGCGCTGGCGCTGGTCGTCGGGCTCGTGTGGCTGGTGTCCGGCCTGCTCACCCTTTCCACGGGGATCGCCGCCCGGGACCTGCCGCACCGGGGTGTCGTCCTGGGCGCCGCGCTGCTCGGCATCGTGGCCGGGATCGCGGTGCTGGCGCTGCCCGCCGAGTCGGCGCGGGCGCTGACCCGGCTGCTCGGTCTGTGGCTGGTGCTGCTGGGCCTGGTCGAGCTGGCGGTCGCCTTCGCGTGGCGGGCGGCGGTGCGCGGGAGCGGGGCGCTGCCGGGCGTTCGCGGCCCGATGGACTGACCCGGGCGCACGATCACCCGCCTCGGGTGAGGACGTGCCGCTGCGAGCGTGTGCATGGTGAGAACGGCGGAGACCGGCCCGGCGAACCCCCGCGAGCCGGTGCCCTGGATGGAGGAAAGACATGAGCGCGCAGAACTACCTCGCGTACGACTATCCGGTGCTGGGTGTCTTCTGGTCCATGCTGGTGTTCTTCCTGTGGATCATGTGGTTCGTCCTGCTGTTCCGGGTCATCGTCGACGTCTTCCGTGACGACGGCATGAGCGGCTGGGCCAAGGCGGCCTGGACGCTCTTCGTGGTCGTGGTGCCCTTCCTGGGCGTCCTGGTCTATCTGATCGCCCGCGGCAAGGGCATGGGGGAGCGGGAGGTGGCGCAGGCGCGCGCCCAGCAGGAGGCCTTCGAGTCCTACGTCCGCCAGACCGCGCAGGGCGGGACCGGCACCAGCAGCGCCGACGAACTCGCCAAGCTCTCCGAGATGCGCTCCCGCGGTGACATCACCGACGAGGAGTTCCGCAGGGCCAAGCAACTGGTCCTCAGCGACACCGGCCCGGCCCGGCGCTCCGAGAACCTCCACGCCTCCTCCGGGGGCTGACCCGCGCCCACGAGAACGACACGAACGAATCGAGGCCCCCTATGACCACGACACCCCGCGCCCATACCCATACCCGCACCGCCAAGCAGGCGTGGGCGGGTGGCCTGACCTCCTTCGCGGGCGTCATGCTGCTGCTCGCCGGGCTGCTCGGCGTGTTCCGGGGCATCATGGCGATCGCCCAGGACAACGTCTTCGTGACGACACCGAACTACGTCTTCAAGTTCAACCTCACCAGCTGGGGCTGGATCCATCTGGTCCTGGGCGCGATCGCCGTGATCGTCAGCTTCGGCCTGTTCACACCGTCGATGTGGGCACGCGTCGCCGGCGTGGGCATCGCCGGGCTGGTGATCATCGCCAACTTCCTGTCCCTGCCGTACTACCCGGTGTGGTCCGTCGTGATGATCGCGCTGTCCGGGTTCATCATCTGGGCCCTGTGCGTGGTCCAGGGCAGGGAATCCGCCGAGAGCCCGTAACAGGGTCCTGACCCGCACGACCGGTACCGCACGGAGTGGCACCGGCTCGTGCGGGCCGGCCTGTGCGGGCCCGGCCAGGATCCGCGAGTCGCTGCCGGGCCACAAGGGCTCGGACGTGCACAGCCGTGGGCGAGAAGGTCGAGGAAGAGGCGTTCTTCTTCCTCGACGAGCTTGAGGCGATCATCCGCGAGTGGATCACTGGGATCCATCACCGGCGCCACCACCGCGGACTGCGCATCCCGGAGGTGCCGGGGCTGAAGCTGAGCCCTACCGCAGCCCAGGAATCAGACACCACCTCCTGCGGATCGAGCGCATGGCCGGCTTCACCATCATCGAACGCACCCGCCCGCTCACCGCAACACCGCGCGGACAGGCGTACCTGGGGAGAGCCGCACAAGTCCTCGCCCTCGCCCCGCCCTCATTCGGCTGCGGAACAGCCGTTCGCGCTGCGGAGGCGTGATCGTCTGGCTGCCGGGTTCGGCGGAAGACACGGGCTTCCCGACGCTGCGGCTGTGCTGCTGAGCGCCGTCAGGTGTCGTGAGCCAGCCCGTGCGCCGTCACTCAGTCAGCCGTTGTGCGGAGTGCCGCTTCGGCTTGGCGGATGCGCCATTCCTCCACGGTGTCCTGCTGTCGTCGGGCTCGCTCCAGCAGCCTGTCGAGCAGGGCTGGATCGAGGCGTTCGTCCGTCCCGGTGAGCCGGCGCAGGGTCTGCCATCCGGCCGCCTTGCCCTCCACCCCCAGCCGCAGCGCCTCCAGCTCCAGCACGGTGCTCAACGGAGAGCGTCGCACCAGGCGGCCGTTGCCCTTCAGCCGTGCCAGTTTTTCCGCGACCCAGCCCGCGGAGACCTTGTAGCGGTGTACGGGGACACCCAGGTCCCGCATGATGCCGACAAGCGCCGTGCGGTCCTGGGCGATGTCGGTGGCGACAGGCCCGAGCGCGCGGCCGAGCGCGGAACCACGGGTGACACGTGCGAGGTGGCCGGCCCGCTGGGTGCCCGCGGTGGCGCCGGCGAGGTGGTCGTTCAGATAGATGCCGAGCAGCTTCATGTCGGCGCCGCGTGCGGGCGGGTGGCGCCGAGGTGAGCTCCGTGGTGGGGCGTTCATCAGAAGCCTCCTTCTTGTGCGGGTGGCTGCCGTGTAGCCGGGGATGCAAGAGGTTCGGGTGTGCGCGGTGTACTCACCGTCGTCGTGACGCGTACGAGGCAGGGCGGGCGGGGCGTGGAGCCGAAGCCGAACCGTACGGGCGGTTCCACCGCGGTGAGGGCGCCGAGGTGGCGGCCCTGGAGGATCACGGTGGCCGCGGTGATCAGACGCAGATCGCGGGTGCCGTACCACTCGCGTCGGCCGGCGCCGGCCGTGCCACGGGTGCGCACGCCCAGGAGGAGGCGGGCGAGCGGGTCCGTCACCACCGTCCAGAAGGGCCGGGCGGCCAGGACATCGGGGACCGTCCGCAGGAGCAGCCCCACGGGGCCGCGCCGGCCGCCTGTGAACCGGAGGTCGAGGAGCGGGCCTGCGGTGACCGTCCAGTCGGCGCCGGTGACGTGGACGCGTACGGGTTCGATGCGGACCTCGTCGAAGGCGTAGGTGCCGGCGATGAAGTCCGCCGTCTGCCGGGTGGGTGCCAGCAACAGGCGGTGGCCGTCGGTCCGTTCGAGCATCACGTCGCTGAACGGCCCGAAGGAGGAGGCGGGGCCAGTGGCCGAGGATCAGGCGGGCGCCGGACGCCGTGCCGATCCCGGCGATCCAGCCGTCGAAGCGCCACCGGGTAGTCCGCGGGGATCGGCGCATCAGGGTGCCTCGGTGGTGGTCGGGTTCATCCGCCCGTGGGCGGCCCGAGTCGGCCGCACCGGCGCCATGCCAGGAGCCATCCGGCCTGCATCGCCGCGTCCAGGAGACAGGTCGGACGGAGCCGGCCGATGGGCACGTACACCAGGTCGACGGCCAGGAGGGTCCCGGCCGCCCCGAGGCCCGTACGGCGGGCCCGGCGCCCCGCACCGGCCGGGGTGAACAGCATGCTCCAGCCTGCCGTGGCCAGCAGCCCGGCCGTCGTGCGCTGGAGCCATTCCTCGGACTTGGGTCCGAAGACGCACTCGAAGCTGCGCAGGTGCAGCAGCGGCCAGTCGCCCCCGACCAGGTTGAACAGCCCCTGGGCCCGCGCCACGAGCACCGGGTTCATCCCCGTCTCCTCACTGTCGGCCGCACCGGGCGCGAGACCCCGAAGCGGACCTTGTGGACGCCGTCGGAGAAGTGCGCCAGCGGCGCCTGTGCGGGCGGCGGCAGCCCGGCCGCCCGGGTGAGGGTCTCTTGGATGTCTTCCAGGTGCGCCGCGCGCAGCGGCCAGGGCTCGTGCTCGACGGGCGTCTGCCAGAGCACGCCGCAGCCCCGTGTGAAGGCCCGCCACCGCGACATCAGCCACACATCCCGCGGGCTCGGCCGGACCGGCTCGCCCGGACGGACCACCACGCGGTACGACGGCCCGCCACGCCCCCGCGCCCCGGCGTAGGTCACTACATCACCGCCCCGCGACAGCGTCAGGTGCCGGGGGTGGTACGGCGCACCGATCGCACGGGCGGCCAGCATGACCCGGGAACTCACCTCGAGGGTCAGGAACCACAGGCCGTCCCTGCCGCGCCGTTCGCGTACATATGTGCGCAGGTTGGTCTCCGCGAAGGAGGGCAGAGCAGCAGGTACACCCGGCGGGCGCACACGGGCCATCACGAACGGCGTGAGGCTCACCCACGCCCACTGATCACGGGTGCCCACCGTCAGCCCGTCCGGCAGCAGACGCTGTACCTGCTCGGGAGAGTAGGGCCAGTGGACGAACGTCTGGGTGAGCCAGCCGGCGCGCAGTGCCGGGAGATACACACGATGCTCTGGTCCATAGGACACCACACGCACCGACTCCCCAGGAGGTCCGCATCAAAACTCGACACGACCCGATGCGGACATGGGGTGTTCTGGGCCAGCAGGGCCCCCTGCGCTTCCGCACTGAGCCGTTCTCGCCCGGCACCTGGGGGGATGGCCAAGCCGTCACCTGCGCCCGGATCCCGCGAGTTGCGGCGGGGCCCTGTGGTGTGCCAGGTGGCGCCGATATTGATCATCCCTCGAAGCGGCGGGTGGCTTGGAGACGGTGGCCGTGCGCGTGCCCGACCACCCCGTCGCCCTCGCGCTGCTGTCCGCCTTCGGCGGCGGTGTCACGGCCCCCTCCCCCAACCGCTTCGGCCAGGTCAGCCCCACCACCGCGGACGACGTCCGTGCCGAGCTCGGCGAGGCGGTCGACTTCGTGCTGGACGGCGGCCCCTGCGAGGTCGGCGTCGCGTCCACCATCGTCGACGCCACGGGCGAGACCCCGAGCATCCTCCGGCCCGGCGGAGTGACACTCGAGGCCCTCGAAGCGGTGCTCGGGCACCCGCTCGCGGTCCCCTCGACGAGCCGTGTCCCGGTGCCGGGCCGGCATCCGTCGCACTACGCGCCGCGCGCGCGAGTCGTCCTCGTCGAGCCGGAGAAGGTGATCGCCGAAGCGGAGCTCGCGCAGGAGCTCGGGCACCAGGTGGGTGTCTTCCTTCCCCCAGCCTTCGCCGATGCTGCGGTGAAGGCGCACGCCGTGGTGGTTCTCCCGGGTTCGACGGCCGCCTACGCGCGCAGCCTGTACGGGTTCCTGCGCGACCTCGACCAGCAGGGGTGCGACCTCATCGTCGCGTCCTTGCCGACGGAGGAGGGCCTGGGACTGGCGATCGCCAACCTGGCTCCGCCGCGCCGCAGGGCCCCGGCCCTCCTCGGTCACCGGCCCCCAGCAGCACTGAACCCCAGGGTGGCCGGCCGCGGGTTTCACCGTGTGGGGGCAGCAGCCCTGCTCAGGCCGTGGGAGGCGACCAGTAGCGCGCTGCCGTCGGCCAAGCGGTAGGACAGACCCACCACGGCAAGTCGGCCGGCGGCCACTCGCTCGGCCAGCACGCGGGAGCGTTCCATCAGCAGATCGACGGTGAGCCTTATGTGCTCGGCCAGGATCTCCTCGGGCTGCTCGCGTCCGGCGGCACGGGCCGCCAGCACACTCGGGGTCACCCGCTCGACGACGTCACGGACGAAGCCGGCGGGCACCTGGCCGCCGTCGGCGGCGGCGCGGGCAGCCGCGATGGCCCCGCACGAGTCATGGCCCAGCACCACGACCAGCGGGCAGTCCAGCACACTCACGCCGTACTCGATACTTCCCAACGCCTCCGCACCGACGACATGCCCGGCGTTACGGACCACGAAAAGATCCCCGAGCCCCTGGTCGAAGATGATCTCGGCGGCCAGCCGCGAATCGGAGCAGCCGAACAGCACCGCGAAGGGATTCTGGGCCGGAGCGGTCTCGGCGCGGCGTGCGGCGTCCTGGTTGGGATGCTCGGGCGAGCCGGCCACGAACCGGTGGTTGCCTGCCAGCAGCATCTCGAAGGCATCGTCGGGAGTCGGCGTCAGGGTCTCAGTCATGGCGGAAGGCTACGGCCGACCCCGCCAAATCGCGCGGCCGGGTCCACGGATGGCGGCCTGCACACCCTCCGCAGCCGGCACTCCCAGACGCAGGGCGGTGTCGCTCTTGGTGGCCGGCTGCGGTGCGCCGCGCAGCCGCTCCGCCCACAACCGCCCGCACCGCCTGGCCCTCAAGCCTCTTCCCGTGACGCTGTCACTCGCCCACCGGCGAGGTCCCGCAGGGCAGGGGTGCACGCCATAGGAGGGGAGCTGCCGGGGCGGCCGGTGGCCTCCCACGCGGGGCCGAGACCACCGGGCCAGGAGTCCACACAGCCAGACGGTGCGCACCGGATGGGGGTACGCAGCCGCCAGCCCCGCTTGCCCATGAGGAGCTCGGGGGGCGCGGGGGCTGGGACTTTCGTAGATTGAAGAGGGAGCAACTCGCTGGGGCACACGTGTGACGGCACCGGAGATCGACTACATGGCGGTGTTCGCCGTCCTTCCGAGCCCGTGCCTGATGCTGGGCACGGACCTGGTGATCGCCGCTGCCAACCCGGCCTTCTGCGAGGGGACCGGACGTAGCCCGACTGAGCTGGTCGGGCAGTACCTCTTCGACGTCTTCCCGGACAACCCCGCCGACCCTGAGGCCGACGGGATGGAGACGCTGAAAGCCTCACTGCACAGGGTGCTGTCCTCGGGCCGGACGGATCACATGGCGCTGCAGAGGTACGACATTCCGGTCGCCGGCAACCCCGAGGTGTTCAAGGAGAGGTGGTGGACCGCGATCAACGTGCCCCTCCTCGGCCCCGACGGCAGGGTCGCCTGGATCCTCCACCGGTCCGAGAACATGACCGACGTCGTCCGCGCCCGCCGCACGACACACCTGCCGTCGGTCCGCCCTGGCCGGGAAGCGGCCATGGAAGCCGAGCTGTACGCCCGGGCCCGGCAGCTGCAACAGCTCAATGAGGAACTGCAACAGGCGCACGCCCGTGAACGGCGCATCGCCGTCGCTCTGCAAGAAACCATGCTCCACACTCCGGACCTTGGCCGGCACCCGGACATCGCCGTGCGCTACCTGCCCGCCGTCGGAGCGCTGAATGTGTGCGGTGACTGGTACGACACGGTCGACCTGCCCGCGGACCGCTTCGCCGTCGCGGTCGGCGACGTGGTGGGCCACGGGCTGATGGCCGCCACCGTCATGGGCAGGCTGCGCAGCGCGCTGAGCGCCGCCACCCGCACCGTGCACGGCCCCGCCCAAGCACTGGAGGTCCTGGGCCTGTACGCCCGCTCGGTCGAGGGAGCACTGGCCGCCACCGCCGTCCAGGTCCTCGTCGACTGCCACAGCCACCTGCTCATCTACAGCAGCGCCGGCCACCCCCCGCCCGTCCTGCTGCACCCCGACGGCACCTGCGAACTCCTCGACCAGGCCACCGACCCCCCGCTGGGCGCCCGCCCCGAACACGTCCCCCGCCCCCAGGCCAACAAGACCTACGCCCCCGGCGACACCCTCATCCTCTACACCGACGGCCTGATCGAACGCCGCGGTGAGGACATCGACGCCGGCCTGACCCGCCTGACCGACATGCTCGCCACCTGCACCGAGTTCGGGGCGGAACACCTCGCCGACGCCCTCCTCGCCCGCCTCGACCTCGCCAGCGGCGCCACCGACGACATTGCCATGGTCGTCGTCCGCCTGGACGCAATGACCCGACCGCCCTGACCGGGACGGTGCTGGAGATTGTGAAGGCCGTCTGCCCGCGGCCGGTCGGCAGATGATGTGATCAAGCGTCAAGTCAGCCTGGGCAGCCGGGGGCCGACCGCGTCTTCGGGGAGTACAGCCGGCCCAGCCGCATTCCTTGCCGCCTCTCCGTCATGCACACGAATCGGAATCAGCAACTCACGGTCAGTCGCAGGCCTATTGGCGATCACGACCAGCCTGGTGGCCAGTGCGGCGAAGCGGGGGTATCTGCGCCACCCGGCGCCCCAGCCTGTCTGTCAGGCACGCACAGCCCTGGATCCGGCGGACCGACTCACAGCACCTGGCGGCCGGCAAGGTCTCCGCCGGGATCATCGGCGAGGACGACAGCCCCCGTGATCCGCTTGCCCACCGGTTCACGGTGGACGGCGAAGCTCCGGCACACCGCCATCACGATCTCCAAACCGTGCTGACCGATCCGGTCAGGGTCCGCTGCCAGCACCGACGGCCGCATCGTGCTGCTGTCCCAGACACTGACCTCGACGGTTCCCTCCTCGATCTCCAGCGTCAGCAGGCAGGGGCCAGGGGCGTACTTGCGGGCATTGGTCACCAGCTCGCTGACCACCAGCTGGACCATGCCCATCGCCCGGCCGGAAACCGGCAGCCCATGAACGGCCTGCAGGTTCACGAGGAACGACCGGGCCAGGTCACGGGCCTCGGCGATCTCCTCACTGCCCTCGAACGCCGCAGCCACCGATACCGGCCTGTCGACCAGCGACTCTCTGCCGTCGCCTTCCGCCGCCTCGTCCATCCAGCCGCCTCACACTGACCCCGCCGCCTTACAGCGCATACCCCCTCAACCCCGCCACAGGCACGGCCACTGAGCGGATGGTCTCGACGGCATCTCTTCAGGGCCCGGGCGAGAGGGCTGGGCAGGCGTTGTGAATGATCTACGCCACGAAGCCGCCGATTGCGCATCAAACGACGACAGCCCTGCGCCGCCCCGCTGCGCACGTCGGCAACACAGCAGGCCGAAGGTTCGCCGTTGCCAACGATTCCGCGGACCCTGGACCCGGCCTAGTCGCCCCGGCCGGGCCCCGGTGCCAGTTCCTCCCCGCTGCGCTGCTGCGGGATCACCACCGCGCCCTGCTGCAGCGCCACCGTCCGGGTGGGGGCCGGGATGCTGATGCCCTCCGCGCGGTAGCGGCGATGCAGGCGCTTGATGAACTCGTGCTTGATGCGGTACTGGTCGCTGAACTCGCCCACGCCGAGGATCACCGTGAAGCCGATGCGGGAGTCGCCGAAGGTGTGGAACCGGACCGCGGGCTCGTGTTCCGGTACGGCGCCCTCGACCTCGCGCATGGTCTCCGCGACGACCTCCGCCGTCACGCGCTCCACGTGCTCCAGGTCGGCGTCGTAGCCCACCCCGACCTGCACCAGCACCGTCAACCGCTGCTCGGGATGCGTGTAGTTGGTCATGTTGGCCTTGGCGAGCTGGCCGTTGGGGATGACCACCAGATTGTTGGAGAGCTGGCGGACCGTCGTCTGACGCCAGTTGATGTCGACGACGTACCCCTCCTCGCCGCTGCCTAGCCGGATGTAGTCGCCCGGCTGGACCGTCTTGGAGGCCAGGATGTGGATGCCCGCGAAGAGGTTGGCGAGGGTGTCCTGCAGGGCGAGGGCGACCGCCAGACCGCCGACGCCCAGGGCGGTCAGCAGGGGCGCGATGGAGATGCCGAGGGTCTGCAGGACCACCAGGAAGCCGATGGCGAGGACCAGGACCCGGGTGATGTTGACGAAGATGGTCGCCGAGCCCGCCACGCCCGAGCGGGACTGGGTGACCGTGCGGACCAGACCCGCGATCACCCGGGCCGCGGACAGGGTCACCACGAAGATCAGCCACACCTCCAGGGCCTGGTTGGTGTGGTGCTGCACGGTCCGGGTCAGCGGCAGCACGGCCGCGGCCGCCGCCCCACCGCTCGCGATCGCCGCCCACGGCACGACCGACCGCAGGGCGTCCACGATGACGTCGTCGCCGCTCCAGCGGGTCCGCTTGGCGTGTTTGGCGAGCCAGCGCAGCAGGGTGCGGGACATGAAGGCGAGCAACAGGCCCGCCGCGAGGGAGATGCCGGCGAGGACGAGGTCGTCCAGGGTCAGCGCGCGGTTCACCGGACACCTCCGGGGCACGCCCGTGCTGCGGAGTTGCGAAGTCTCGTCACGTAGTCACCTGCTCGATGTGCGGGATGTGCGATCGCGCCGGCCGGGGAACCCCGTCGACCGGCGCGATCGCTCATCCTGCCGTATCCGCAACACCAGTTCGTACCTGGACCGGCACTCTCCGCGCGGGTGGCTCAGACGATGCCCTCCGCGAGTTCGGCCTGGTCGCGGTCGCTGCCGTACGCGGCGGCGGTGGGCGTGCCGTACGAACGGCGGGCGATGTACCACCAGACGGTCGCGAGGACCAGGACGACGGCGAGCGCCACCGACGCGTAGTTCATCGTGTCGACGGTGACCGGCGAGGCCTGCGGCAGGCAGAACAGCACGGTCACACAGGCCACCCAGATCACCGCGATCCAGCCGATCGGCCGGCTCCAGCGGCCCAGATGCCACGGCCCCGGCCGGAAACGGTCGCCCGCGCGCAGCCGCAGCAGCACCGGGATGGCGTAGGCGGGGGTGATGCCGATGACATTGATGGCGGTCACCGCGTTGTACGCCGTCGTCGAGTACAGGGACGGCAGGGCGAGGACACCCGCCACGACGACGGACAGCCACACGGCGGCGACCGGCGTCTGGGTGCGGCCGCTCACCTTGCGCCACAACTGCGAACCGGGCAGCGCGCCGTCGCGGCTGAACGCGAACACCATCCGGCTGGCCGCGGCGACCTCGGCGTTGCCGCAGAACAGCTGGGCGACGATCACCACCAGGAGCAGCGCGCTCGCGCCACCCGTGCCCAGGCCGTCGAGCAGGATCTGCGCGGGCGGCACACCCGTGGCGGTGTTGCGCGTGGCGTCGTAGTTCTGGATGGCGAAGGTCAGACCCGCGAGCAGCACGAAGCCCGCGATCCAGGACGCCCAGATGGACCGTACGATGCCGCGCGCGGCGGACACCGAGGCCTGCGAGGTCTCCTCCGACAGGTGCGCGGAGGCGTCGTAGCCGGAGAAGGTGTACTGCGCGAGCAGCAGGCCGATCGCCGCCACGTAGATCGGATTGTGCCAGCCGGTCTCGTTGACGAACTTCGTGAACACGAAGGACGCCGACTGGTGGTGGCCGGGGACGATCGCGAGCGCGCCCACGATGAGCGCGACGCCCGCCAGATGCCACCACACGCTCACCGAGTTCAGCAGGCTGACCAGACGGACACCGAACAGGTTCAGCACCGCGTGCAGCAGCAGGATGGCGCAGAAGATCAGCATCGTCCTGCCGGGTGTCGGCGTGAAGCCCCACTGCAGGTTGGCGAACGCGCCGGTGAACAGCGCGGCGCCGTAGTCGATGCCGGCGATCGCACCGAGCAGACCGAGCAGATTCAGCCAGCCGGTGTACCAGCCCCAGCGCCGGCCGCCGAGCCGGTCGGCCATGTAGTACAGCGCGCCGGACGTCGGATAGGCGCTGGTGACCTCGGCGAGCGCGAGACCGACGCACAGCACGAACAGACCGACGCCCGCCCAGCCCCACAGCATCACGGCGGGGCCGCCGGTGTTCAGGCCGAAGCCGTACAGGGTCATGCAGCCGGACAGGATCGAGATCACCGAGAAGCTGATCGCGAAGTTGCCGAAGCCGCCCATGCGGCGGGCCAGCACGGGCCGGTAGCCGAGTTCACGCAGCCGCTGCTCCTCGTCCTGCTGGGGCAGGCCGGGGGAGGGTGCGGGATCGGGGGTGGGGGACATGCGGGGGACCTCCGGGTCAAGAAGGGCGGGGACAGGGGCCGTTCACGTGCGTGAGCCGTCCGCGGCCGCCCGGCAACGGTCCCGGGCCTGGACGAAGACCTCCACGGCACGGTCGCGGTCGGGTGTGCGGTACATCCAGGGCGGCGGCGTGAAGTATGGGCCGATGGCGTCGAACACCCTTGCCGCGTCGGGGAATTGCAGCGAACCCCACAGGGCGTGGGCGAGGTGGTTGAGGTCGGGCAGCGAGCGATCGGCGCGAGGGGTGTGCTCGAACCAGGAGTGCAGGGCGCGCCGCGCCTCGCGGGCCGCGTCCTCCGCCACCCAGTGCAGGTCGAGCGCCGCGTCGTGCCCGCTGTCGCGCCGGTAGCGCTCGACGCGGACGTACAGCGGCAGCAGATGCAGCGCCGAGCCGGGCGGGGCCTGCGCGGCGGCCCACTGGGCGTAGCCGGTGGCCTCCGCGATCCGGCCCGAGCCGCCGCGCGCGTACAGGAACTGGAGCATCCGATGGTGGGCCTCGCGGTTGTACGGGTCGCGTTCGTGGGCCTCGGCCAGCAGCCCCCAGGGGCCCGGCGGCAGCATCGGCTCGGGCGCGGGCGCCCGGTGCTCCTCCCAGCGCTGCTCCGGATCCAGCTGGGCCAGCGCCAGCAGGCACACCCAGGGCACCGGGTCCCGCGGGGCGATCCCGGTGGCGGACTGGGCGGCGTCCCAGGCCTCGATCCACAACTCGTGGGTGCGGCGGTGCCTCTCGCGCCGGGCGCGCAGGGCCCGTTCCACCCCGACCCGCGCCTGCATCACCGCGGCGTGGACGCTGTCCGGCTCCTCCGTGAGCCAGGCGCGCACCACGTCGGTGCCGGCGGCGGCCGCCGCGAGGACCTGGGTGCGCTGGGTCCACTGCCGGCCGGGCGGGGTGTCCGTGAGCAGCGTGCGCATGGCCATCCAGCGGCCGGTGCGCAGGTCCTGGAGGGCGGCGCGCAGGGCGTGGTCGGGGCCGGCGGGGTCGTAGGAGGGACGGGGTCCTTCTCTGGCCATCAGCCGTCTGCCCCGGGCCACTGGCACGCGGGCGAGCTGGCGGGGTGGCGTGGCAACAGCCCTCCTGTGGGCGGTGATCGAGGGGTGAGGCGCTGGTCGGCGGTCACTATAGAGGCGCGCGTTCCGCCTTGCCATTGTTGCCAACTCAACCACTTGTTCAGGGCAGTTGGAGACCCGAGGGTGCTTGACGCCGCCTCGCCGCAGCGGCAGGCTGGCGCGGTGATCTTCGGTGCGGAGTGGGGTAAGGCGCGATGACCGGCCCGGTGCTCGCCGTCGACCAGGGCACGTCCGGCACCAAGGCCCTGGTGGTCTGTCCGGAACGCGGCGTCGTGGGTTCCGCCTTCGCCGAGGTCCGCCCCCGGTATCTGCCCGGCGGGCTGGTCGAGGTGGACCCGGCCGAGCTGTACGACTCCGTGGTCGACGCCGGCCGGCGGGCGCTCGCCGAGGCCGGCGAGGACGTCGTGGCGCTGGGCCTGGCCAACCAGGGCGAGACCGTCCTCGCCTGGGACCCGGCCGACGGCCGCCCGCTCACCGACGCCCTGGTGTGGCAGGACCGGCGCGCCGAGCCCGTGTGCACCGAACTCGCCGAGCACGCCGAGGAGTTGCGGCAGCTGACGGGGCTGCCGCTCGACCCGTACTTCGCCGCGCCCAAGATGGCCTGGATCCGCCGCCACCTCACTCGCGAGGGCGTCGTCACCACCTCCGACGCCTGGCTGGTCCACCGCCTCACCGGTGCCTTCGCCACCGACGCCGCCACCGCCGGCCGTACCCAGCTCCTCGACCTGGACCGCGCGCAGTGGTCACCGAGGGCGCTGGAGATGTACGGCCTGGCGGGCGAGCGCCTGCCCGAGGTGACCGACACCGCCGGGCCGGTCGGCACCACCACGGCGTTCGGCCGCGAGATCCCGCTCACGGGGCTGATCGTCGACCAGCAGGCCGCCCTGCTCGCCCAACGCGTCACCGCACCCGGCTCCGCCAAGTGCACCTACGGCACCGGCGCCTTCCTGCTCGCGCACACCGGCGACCGGCCCCGGCGCGGCACCTCCGGACTGGTCAGCTGCGTCGCCTGGCGGCTCGCCGGAACCACCGCCTACTGCCTGGACGGCCAGGTCTACACCGCGGCCTCCGCCGTCCGCTGGCTCCGCGACCTCGGGGTCATCTCCTGCGCCGCCGACCTCGACCCCGTCGGCGGCGCCGTCCCCGACAGCGGCGGCGTCACCTTCGTCCCCGCTCTCGCCGGACTCGCCGCCCCCTGGTGGCGCGGCGATCTGCGCGGCTCGCTCACCGGCCTCGGCCTCGACACCGGACCCGGCCACCTGGTGCGCGCCCTGTGCGAGGGCATCGCCGCCCAGGTCGCCGAACTCGCCGACGCGGCCGCCGCCGACCTCGGTGCCCCGCTGCACAGGCTCCGCGTCGACGGCGGCCTGACCCGCTCGGCCCTGCTCATGCAGACCCAGGCCGACCTGCTGCAACGCCCGGTCGAAGTCTCGCCGCTGCCCGACGCGACCGCACTCGGTGCGGCCGCCCTCGCCCGGCTCGGCGCGGACCGTACCCTGGGCGTCGAACAGGCCCTGCCCGACTGGAAGCCCGCCGCCGTGTACGAACCCCGCATCACCGCCGACCAGGCCGCCGAACGCCGCGCCGGCTTCCGGGCCGCCGTCGCGGCCCTGCTCGGCTCATGACCGTCACCACGGAAGGCCCGCTGCCCGCACGCACGTACGACGTCGCGATCGTCGGCGCCGGGGTCGTCGGCTGCGCCATCGCCCGAGAGCTCGCCCGCCACCCGAGCCTGGGCGTCGCCCTGGTGGAGGCCCAGGACGACGTCGGGCAGGGCACCTCCAAGGCCAACACGGCGATCCTGCACACCGGTTTCGACGCGGCCCCCGGAACCCTGGAGGCCCGGCTGGTCCGCGAGGGCTACCACCGGCTCGGCGCCTACGCGGCCGAGGCCGGCATCCCCGTCGAACGCGTCGGCGCCCTGCTGGTCGCCTGGGACGAGGAGCAGCTCGCCGCCCTGCCCCGGCTGGCCGCCAAGGCCGAGCGCAACGGCTACCACGACACGCGCCGGCTCGGCCCCGAGGAGCTGTACGCCCGCGAGCCCCACCTCGGCCCCGGAGCGCTCGGCGCCCTGCACGTGCCCGGCGAGAGCATCATCTGCCCCTGGACGACGACCCTGGCGTACGCCACCCAGGCGGTCCGCGCCGGAGTGGATCTGCATCTGAAGACCGCCGTGCACGACCTGAGCCGGGACGCGGGGCATCTGCTGACCACCTCCCGCGGCACCCTGCGCGCCCGCTATCTGGTGAACGCCGCCGGACTGCACGCCGACACCCTCGACCGGCTGCTCGGTCGCGAGGACTTCACCGTCACCCCGCGCCGCGGCCAGCTCCTGGTGTACGACAAGTTCGCCCGCCCGCTCGTCCGGCACATCCTGCTGCCCGTGCCGACCGCGCTCGGCAAGGGCGTCCTGGTCGCGCCGACCGTCTACGGCAACGTGCTGCTCGGCCCCACCGCCGAGGACCTGGACGACAAGCGGGCCACCGGCTCCACCGCCGACGGCCTGGACGGGCTGCGGGCCAAGGGCCGGCGGATCCTGCCCGCCCTCCTGGACGAGGAGGTCACCGCCGTCTACGCCGGACTGCGCGCGGCCACCGGGCAGGAGGACTATCGCATCGCCGCCCACCCCGAGCAGACGTACGTCACCGTCGGCGGCATCCGCTCCACCGGACTGACCGCGTCCCTGGCCATCGCCGCCCATGTCACCGGCCTGCTGGCCGACACCGGACTCGACCTCGGCCCGGTGCGCGAACCGGAGCCGGTGACCATGCCCAACCTCGGCGAGGCCTACCCGCGCCCCTATCAGCGCCCCGAACTCATCGCCGTCGACCCCGAGTACGGCACCCTCGTCTGCCACTGCGAGCGAGTCTCCCGCGGCGAGATCCGGGACGCCCTCGCGAGCACGATCCCGCCCCACACCCTGGAGGGCCTGCGCCGCCGTACCCGCGCCCGCGCGGGCCGGTGCCAGGGGTTCTACTGCGGGGCGGCGGTGCGGGGGCTGTTCGAACGGGGCTGTCCCGAGGGCGAGTCGGGGGCAGAGAAGCCGGCCGGCGGGGAACCGGTGCGGCGCCGGAAGCCGTTCGGGAGGGGGCGGCCATGACGGACGTACGCCGTGTCGACGTTCTCGTCGTCGGTGCCGGCCCCGCCGGACTCACGGCCGCCGCACGGCTGGCCGCCTCCGGGGCTGGGCGCGTGGCGGTCCTGGAGCGGGAGGCCGAGCCGGGCGGGGTACCACGGCACTGCGCACACGGCGGCTTCGGCACGCGGACGCGTCCGCTGACCGGGCCCGGATACGTCCGGCGGCTGACAGAGGCCGCCGTGCGGGCGGGCGCGGTGATCCGGACCGGGGTGACGGTCCTGGACTGGGTGGCGGCCGGGCCGTCGGCGAACGTGGAGGCCACGGACGCGGGGGCGGCAGGCGCCTGCGGCGCGGGGCTGGGCGCTGCGGACTCCACGGTCGCCGGGGGATCCGAACCGGGGCCGGGCGCTCGGGACCGCGGCGCGGCCGGGATGCTCGAGGCCCCCGGCGGCCCCGCCGGAGGTGCGGTGGTCAGCACCGTCGGATTCCGTGCCGCCGCGGTGTTCACGGCCGTCGGTCCCGGTGGGCCCGAGATCATCGAGGCGCGGGCCGTCGTGTTGGCCACCGGCGCCCGGGAACGCCCGCGTACCGCCCGGCTGGTGCCCGGCACCCGACCTGCCGGTGTCTACACCACCGGCGAACTCCAGCAGGCGGTCCACCTGTTCGGGCAGTGCATCGGCACCCGCGCGGTCGTCGTCGGCGCCGAGGAGGTCTCGTACGCCGCGGCCGCCACCGTGCGCGCGGCCGGGGCCGAGGTCGTCGCGCTGGTCACGGAACACCCGCGGGCCCAGACCGGCCGGGCCCGCGCCGGCTCGGCCCGGCTGTACGACCGCGTTCCACTGCTGACGCACACCACGGTCACCGAACTCCTCGGCCACGGCCGCCTGTCCGGGGTCCGTGTACGCCATCGCGACGGCCGTACCACCGCACTGGCCTGCGACACCGTCGTGTTCACCGGAGACTTCGTCCCCGACCACGAACTCGCCCGCCGCGGCGCCCTGGCCCTGGACCCCGGCACCCGAGGCCCCGCCGTCGACGGCGCGCTGCACACCTCGCGCCCCGGCGTCTTCGCCGCCGGGAACGTCCTGCACGCCGTCGAACGCGCCGGCACGGCGGCCGACGAGGGCGCCCGGGTGGCCGGTGCCGTCCTGGCCTTCCTCGCGGGCGCCCCCTGGCCGGAACGGGGAGTCCCGCTCGCCGTCGAGGCTCCGCTGCGCTGGATCGCCCCGAACCGCATCACCCCCGCCGCCCCGCCCGCCCGTTACCTCCTGCGCACCAGCGCCCAGCTGACCCGCCCGGTCCTTCAGGTCCACCAGGACGGCCGCCTCCTGCACGGGGAGCGGCCGGGCCTTTGGACCGCGCTGCCGAACCGCACTCTGACCCTCACCGCACGCTGGACGGAGCGAGTCGACCCGAAGGGCGGCGAGACAGTGGTGAGCGTGGGCTGAGCGGGCCGACCGCCCGTGCCCTGCGCGGCCCCTCAAAGATCCGTGAACGACCCGTGCCGCCCGGACCCGGCGGCGAACCGGGCGGCGCCCTCCGCGCTCTGCGCCAGCACGCCCAGTCCGTACCGGAGTTCGCCGCGCAATGCCGTCTCCTCGTCCAGCCCCTCCTGGTCGAGGACCGACGCGCGGTCGCTGCGCAGGCAGGACTGCGGGAAGCGGGCGATCGCCGCGGCCAGTGCCTCGGCCTCGGCGCGGGCGCGTCCCGTCGGTACCACGCGGCTCACGAGCCCCATCCCGTAGGCCTCGCGGGCCGGTACCGGGCGGCCGGTGAGGATCATGTCCATGGCCCGGCCGGTGCCGATCAGCCGGGGCAGCCGTACCGTGCCGCCGTCGATCAGCGGCACGCCCCAGCGGCGGCAGAACACCCCGAACACGGCGTCCTCCTCCGCGACCCGCAGATCGCACCAGAGGGCGAGTTCGAGGCCGCCCGCGACCGCGTGCCCGGCCACCGCCGCGATCACCGGCTTCGACAGCCGCATCCGGGTCGGCCCCATCGGGCCGTCGCCGTCCTCGGCCACCCGGTTGCCGCGCTCGGTGCCGATCGCCTTCAGGTCCGCCCCCGCGCAGAACGTGCCGCCCTCACCCCACAGCACCGCGACCCGGGCACCGTCGTCCGCCTCGAACTCCCGGAAGGCGTCGGCGAGTTCCGCGGCGGTGGGACCGTCCACCGCGTTACGGCCCTCGGGCCGGGAGAGGACGACCGTGGTGACGTACTCCGTGCGCTCCACGCGGACCGGCATGGGAAGCCCTCCTTGTTCTGGTCGGAAGGCCACTCTGCCTCAGATGACCTTGAACCGGACCAGCGCCCCCAGGGTCAGCGCCCCCGGCAGCAGCGGCACCCACACGGTGATGATGCGGTAGGCCAGCACCACCGCCGTGGCCACCGCCGCCGGTCCGCCCACCGCGACCAGGGCCACGATCAGGGCCGCCTCGACCGAACCCAGGCCGCCCGGTGTCGGTACCAGCGCCACCGCGACGGTCGCCGCGAGGTAGGCGAGCGCCATGTGCGCCACCGGCACCGGCAGCCGGAGCGCCTGGCCGACCGCGGCGAGACCGGCCGCCTGCAGCGCGGGGAAGGCCAGCGAGCCGCCCCACAGGGCCAGGGCGCGGGCCGGCCGGGTGTGCACCGACCGTGCCTCGCCGAGGGCGTCGCGGAGGAAGCCGTACACGCGGGTGCGCAGCGGTCGTACGAGGGGCACGACGGCCGCCGCGACCACCAGCAGTCCGGCCGCGCCCAGCAGCAGCGGCACGGCCGAGCCGTCCGGCAGCAGGGGGCCGAGCCGCAGCGCGTCCGGGAAGGCCAGCAGCAGCACGGACAGCAGACCGAGCCGGCCCACGGACTCGGCCAGCAGATACAGCGCGAGCGCGGCCGAGGAGCGGGCCAGTGGCACCCCGCACACGGTCATGAAGCGCAGGTTCACCGCGCCCGCGCCCAGCCCGGTGGGCAGCAGATGGTTGGCCGACGCCGCCGCGAACTGGGTGGCCAGCAGCCGCCCCTTCGGCAGCGGCTGCACCACCGCGCCCTGCCGGGTGAACGCGGCGGCCACCCAGGTCAGACAGGTGGCCCCGGCCGCCGCGAGCAGCCATGGCCAGGAGGCGGTGCGCAGCTGGCCGAAGCCCTCGGCGAGCAGGGAGCGGTTGCGTACGGAGACCACGGCGACGAGTGCGAGCGGCACCAGGCACACCGCCTGGCGGACGGGGACGCGACGGGGGAGTCGTCCCCCCGGGGGTGGGGGAAGCGGGACGGCAGTCACAACAGCAGAGGTTCTCCGCGCCGCCCCAACAGCGGGTGAAAAGGCAGGAACATTGACCTCAACGAAGCTTGAGGTTCTACGTTCGTTCCCATGAGCATGGAGACCACCGCATGGATGCAGCTGCACAGTGTCATGAGCGCACAGGCCGAGCGCCGTCCGTTCGCCCGCGCCACACTGCGCCGTATCGCCACCTTCGCCCGCCCGCACCGCGCGGGCATCGTCCGGTTCGTACTGCTCGGGGTGGCCACGGCCCTGCTCGCCGTGGCCACCCCGGTGCTCGCCGGCCGCGTCGTCGACGCGATCGTGGCGGGGCACGACTCCGCCACGGTGATCCGGCTCTCCCTGCTCATCGCGCTCGTCGCCTTGGCGGAGGCGGGGCTCGGTGTCCTCGGACGGCGCCTGTCGGCGACGCTCGGGGAGGGACTCATCCTCGACCTGAGGACGGCTGTGTTCGATCATGTGCAGCGCATGCCCGTCGCGTTCTTCACACGGACTCGTACGGGAGCGCTGGTCAGCCGTCTCAACAACGATGTGATCGGCGCCCAGCGGGCCTTCGCCAACACCCTGTCGGGCGTGGTCAGCAACCTGGTCACCCTGCTGCTCACCCTCGCGGTGATGCTCACCCTGTCCTGGCAGATCACCCTGCTCGCACTGGCGCTGCTGCCGGTGTTCGTGCTGCCGGCCCGCCGCATGGGCACCCGGATGGCACGCATGCAGCGCGAGGCGGCGGCGCTGAACGCGGCCATGGGCACCCGGATGACCGAGCGCTTCTCCGCACCGGGTGCCACCCTGGTCAAGCTGTTCGGCCGCCCCGAGGAGGAGTCGGCGGAGTTCGCGGCCCGCGCCACCCGGGTCCGTGACATCGGCGTCCGCACGGCCACGGCCCAGTCGGTCTTCATCACCTCCCTCACTTTGGTCTCTGCCCTCGCTCTGGCCCTCGTTTACGGCCTCGGCGGCTGGTTCGCGCTGCACGGCACCCTGCAGGCGGGCGCGGTCGTCTCCCTCGCGCTGCTGCTGACCCGCCTGTACGCCCCGCTTACCGCCCTCGCCGGGGCCCGGGTCGAGGTGATGAGCGCGCTCGTCAGCTTCGAGCGGGTCTTCGAGGTGCTGGACCTGAAGCCGCTGATCGAGGAGAAGCCGGACGCCCGCGAGGTCCCCGAGGGCCCGGTCGCCGTCGAGTTCGACGACGTCCGCTTCTCGTATCCCTCGGCCGACCAGGTCTCCCTCGCCTCCCTGGAGGAGGTCGCCGCCCTCGACACCCGCGGCGGCTCCGAGGTCCTGCACGGCGTCTCCTTCCGCGCCGAACCCGGCCAGACCGTCGCCCTCGTCGGCTCCTCCGGCGCCGGCAAGTCCACCATCGCCCAGCTGCTGCCGCGCCTGTACGACGTCGACGCGGGCGCGGTCCGCATCGGCGGGGTCGACGTCCGCGACCTGACCGCCGTCTCGCTGCGCGGCACTCTCGGCATGGTCACGCAGGACGGGCACCTCTTCCACGACACGGTCCGCGCCAACCTGTGGCTGGCCCGCCCGGGGGCGACGGACGACGAACTCTGGGACGCCCTCGGCCGCGCCCGCCTGGCCGACGTCGTACGGTCCCTGCCCGACGGCCTCGACACGGTGGTCGGTGAGCGGGGCTACCGCCTCTCCGGCGGCGAACGTCAGCGCATGACCATCGCCCGCCTCCTGCTGGCCCGCCAGCGCGTGGTCATCCTGGACGAGGCCACCGCCCACCTGGACAACACCTCCGAGGCGGCCGTCCAGGAAGCCCTCACCGAGGCCCTGGAGGGCCGCACCGCCGTGGTCATCGCCCACCGCCTGTCCACGGTCCGCGCCGCCGACCAGATCCTGGTCGTGGAGTCCGGCCGGATCGTGGAACGCGGCACGCACGAGGAGCTACTGGCGGTCGGGGGCCGGTACGCGGAGCTGTACAGAACCCAGTTCGCGGCACGGGAGGACGCCCTGACCGCACCGCCGGAGGCGACGGAAGCGCTGGACGAGGCGGTTGAGTTGGCGTAGGGGGCTGTGGTGCGGGGGTGCGGGGGTGCGGGGGTGCGGGGGTGCGGGGGTGCGGGGGTGAGGGGGTGAGGGGGGCGGTTTGCGGAGGTTCCGCGGTGTTCGGCGCCCGACGTCCCGGCGCGCGTGGCGAGTTGCTGCCGTACCACTTGACTGCACTGGTCCGGACCTTTAGCTTCACGCCTTAAACAAAGCCTGCGCACGCCCCAACGTCCTCTCTGTTCACCGGCGTTGGCGCGCACCCCCCACGTGAAAGGCCCGCTCCCTCCCATGGCCAGACCTCTTCCCGCAGCAGTCTCCCTCGGTGTCCTCGCGCTGTCCGCCGGACTGCTCACCGCTTCCCCCGCCCAGGCCGCCACCGGTGCCATCACCGGGCTCGCCGGCAAGTGTCTCGACGTCGCCGGGGCCAACTCGGCCGACGGCACGCCCGTCCAGCTCTACGACTGCAACGGCACCAACGCCCAGCAGTGGACGGTCGGCACCGACGGCACCATCCGTGCCCTCGGCAAGTGCCTCGACGTGACCGGCAATTCGACCGCCGACGGCGCCAAGGTGCAGCTGTGGAGCTGTACCGGCGGCGCGAACCAGAAGTGGACCGTCACCGCCGCCCACGACATCGTCAACCCGCAGGCGAACAAGTGCCTCGACGTCACCGACGACAACTCCGCCAACGGCACCCGGACACAGATCTGGAGCTGCAGCGGCGGCGCCAACCAGAAGTGGAACGCGCCCGCGAGCGGGGGCGACGGCACCCCGTCCGCGCCCATGGCCGTCGCACCGTACCTCTACAACGGCTGGGGCAGCCCGCCCAACCCGGCCACCATCATCCAGGCCACCGGCGTGAAGTGGTTCACCCTCGCCTTCGTGCTCAGCAACGGCTACTGCAATCCGCAGTGGGACGGCAGCCGTCCGCTGACCGGCGGGGTCGACCAGCAGACGATCAACACCGTGCGGGCAGGCGGCGGTGACGTGATCCCCTCCTTCGGCGGCTACAGCGGCAACAAGCTGGAGAGCTCCTGCTCCAGCGCGAGCGAACTGGCGGCGGCCTACCAGAAGGTCATCAACGCCTACGGCCTGAAGGCGATCGACATCGACATCGAGGCCGACGCCTACAGCAGCGCGACCGTGCAGCAGCGGACCGTGGACGCGCTGAAGACCGTGAAGGCGAACAACCCGGGGCTGAAGGTGTACATCACCCAGGGAACCGGGCAGAGCGGGCCCGACACCAGCCTCATCGACCGGGCCGCGTCCTCCGGGCTGACCGTGGACGCCTGGGCCATCATGCCGTTCGACTTCGGCGGCGCCGGACAGAACATGGGCAACCTCACCACGCAGGCCGCCGAGGGCCTGAAGAACGCGCTGAAGAACGCCTATCACTACAGCGACGACCAGGCCTACCGGGACATGGGCATCTCGTCCATGAACGGCATCACCGACAACAACGAGACCGTCACGGTGAACGACTTCCGGACCATCCTGGCCTACGCCCAGGCGCACCACCTCGCCCGGCTCACCTTCTGGTCCGCCAACCGCGACCGGCCGTGCACCGGCGGCCCCGCCGACAGCTGCTCCGGCGTGAGCCAGTCCGACTGGGACTACACCCGCGTCTTCGCCGCCTACACCGGCTGATCCCGCCACCCCCCACCAGGAGAATCCGTGTTCGCTCGCCCACGCCGCAGACCGACGGCCGTCGCCCCCGGGAACCAATCGGCCTCGGCCTCGGCCTCGGCCTCGGGCTCGCCACCTTCGTCCCGGACAACGGCATCACCGCGATGAGCGTCGCCGACGTCGACGGCGTCAAGATCGAGGACCTGTTCTTCGACGCCGGCACCACCGGCTCGAAGACCCTGGCCGAGGTCACCAGCCTCCTCGTGAACAGCAAGAACGTCATCGGCGACCACATGTGGATCCGGTGCGCCGACCACGGCAGCGGCGTCGATGTACGGCCTGTTCGTGGAGCACTTCCAGAGGCCTCCCGGACGTGTGAGGCGCCGTCGCGTGGATACGCGGACTGGACGGACACCAGGGCCCGTCCGGAAGGCCAACCCTGCCATGACCAGCGAAAACCAGCTCTCTCCCGAGTCGGAGATCACCCTCCGGGTCAACGGGAAGCCCCACACACTGCACGTCGACCACCGGCGTGTCCTGCTGGACCTGCTCCGTGAAGACCTCGGTCTCACCGGGGCGAAGAAGGGCTGCGACCACGGCCAGTGCGGTGCCTGCACCGTGCTGGCCGACGGCCGTCGCGTCAACAGCTGCCTGCTGCTCGCGGTCGCCCTCGACGGCAGCGAGATCACCACCGTCGAGGGCCTCGGCGGGGACGGCGAGGAGCCGCACCCGCTGCAGCGGGCCTTCCTCGACCGCGACGCCTTCCAGTGCGGCTACTGCACCCCGGGGCAGATCTGCTCCGCCGTCGGCATGCTCGCCGAGGCCGCCGCCGGCCACCCCTCCCACGTCACCGACCCCGCGGCCCCCTCCGGCCGGCCCGTCCCGCTGGACCGGCCCGAGATCCGCGAGCGCCTGAGCGGCAACCTGTGCCGCTGCGGCGCCTACCCACGCATCGTCGAGGCAGTGGAGGACGTGATCCGGTGAACGGCTTCGGATACCTCAGGCCCGGCAGCGTCGAGGAGGCCGTCGAGGCGTACGCCACCCACCCCGGCGCCCGCTATCTGGCCGGCGGCACCAACCTGGTCGACCTGATGAAACTCGGCGTGGAGCGGCCCGCCGTCCTCATCGACGTCGGCCGGCTGCCGCTGGCCGGCATCGAGGAGTTGCCCGACGGCTCCCTGCGCGTCGGCGCCACCGTCCGCAACAGCGACCTGGCCGCCGATCCGCGCGTCCGCGACCGCTACCCGGTGCTTTCCCAGGCGCTTCTCTCGGGCGCCTCCGGGCAGTTGCGCAACGCCGCCACCACCGGCGGCAATCTGCTCCAGCGCACCCGCTGCCCCTATTTCCAGGACCTGGACAAACCCTGCAACAAGCGTGTGCCCGGCAGCGGCTGCGGCGCCCGGCAGGGCGTGCACCGCGACCATGCCGTCCTCGGGCACTCGGAGCACTGCATCGCCACCAACCCGTCCGACATGGCCGTCGCCCTCGCCGTGCTGGACGCACAGGTCGAGCTGTACGGCACCGAGGGCATCCGGCGGCTTCCGGCAGCGGAGTTCCACCGGCTGCCGGGGGAGCATCCCGAGCGGGACACCTGGATCGGCCCGGGCGAGCTGATCATCGGGGTACTGCTGCCGTCGGCCACCGCCGGCCTGCCGTCCGCGTACCGCAAGGCCCGCGACCGTGCCTCGTACGCCTTCGCCCTCGCCTCCGTGGCCGTCGTGCTGCGGGTCGCGGACGGTGTCGTCGACCACGCGGCGATCGCCTTCGGCGGGCTCGCCCACCGGCCCTGGCGGGCCCGGCACACCGAGCTGGCACTGCTGGGCGGCCCGGCGACCCCCGCCGCCTTCGAGGGAGCCGTGGCGCTGGAGCTCGCGCACGCCGAGCCGCTGCGGGACAACGCCTACAAGGTGCCCCTCGCCCGCAATCTCGCCCTGGATGTCCTGAACCGGCTCGCCCCAGCACCGGCGGTCGCCTGAGCCGGCGCAACAGGAGCGAGCAGACCAGGAGGAACCCATGACCGGCAACTCCCCGGCCACCCCCACCGAACACCGGGCCGCCCGGAACCCGACCCCTGACGGGGCTTTCCCCGAGCACCGGCCGGGTGGGGGTCCGGCCCCCGGCGCCCCCACCGGGGCCCTCGGCGAGCGCCGGCCGGGTGGGGAGCTGGGCCCTGGC